>CALFRK010000185.1 GCA_937919625.1 uncultured Ilumatobacter sp. | reverse complement strand
TGACCTTGACGATGCCGCGGTAGATGTCGCCCTCGATCTCTTCGAGCTGGGCCCCTGGCAGACAGGGAGCGATCCGCTCGACATCGCAGATGATTGGCCATGCCTCGTCGATCGGCCGGTTTACGGTGAATTCGTTGACGATCTGTTCTGCCACGTTCGAAGATCCTCCAGTGTGTCGATGTCGGCTGGCGACCCAGGGCAGGGTACCTCTTGCACCAGGTCGGCCCGCAGCCGGATCAGTGATCGGGCGCCCTCGTCTCCGCGCGTTGGAAGCAGTGACCAGACGTCGCGATGCAGCCGAACCGGGTTGCGGCGCTTGCCATCGTAGGTTGCCACAGCGATCGGTGACCTGGCGGCGGCGATTTGACGCCAGGCGTCGGGGTCGATGAACGGCTGATCGGCGAGCCCCACGACGATCGCATCGGCCCCGAGACGTTCCGCCTCAGCGATGCCGACTCGCAGCGAGGTGCTTTGTCCTTGTGCCCAGTCGGGATTGTGCACGACGTGCACCTCGATGTGGCCAGGGAGCGACAGGTCGACGGCTCCGGTCACGACGACTACCGGCCCGACCGCGGCGGCGCACGCCGACATCACTGAGCGCTCGGCGACCGAGCGGCCGTCGACGGCCGTTGTCAGCTTGTGGCCGGGACCGACGAATCTTGATCCGGCTCCGCCTGCGAGCACGACGACGACGGTCCGTTCCTGGCCGTCGGGTTCGGTCTCCGCATCGATCGCCACCAATGAAGTATGCCGAACCCGGCCGATTCCATGGGCTACGACCTTCGCCGATCAGCCGACCCGATGACGATTGGAACGAATAAATGTCGAATATCGGTGTTTGTTACGGTCGTGTGACGATAATCTTTCTACGATCACCAAAGCGGGTGTTGGGCCCGCCAGGAAAGCCGTATGACCCGCATCACTCACCATCACACACGTAGCGCAGTGCGCCTTCGCCAATTGGGCGTCGGCCTGCTGGTCGCAGGCAGCGTTTTGGCGGTTACTGCCACCGATCGAGCGGATGCCCGGCCGCGGTCGGAGTCCGAGGTGGTTGCCGCCCAAGCTGGCAGGGCTCTTGATGCATTTTCCAACTGGAGGCTCACGCAGCATCCGGCCGACTATGTGCGCTTCGTACAGGCCCGCCAATCGGCCGCCACGATCATCGCCACCGAGCTCGAGATCGACCCCGAACAGCTTCGCCAGGAGTGGGCGGTGATCAGCAGCGAGAAGCAAGAGGCTGTCTTGGCGGCGCTCACACAGCTTGGGGTCCCATATCGCAATCTGAAGTCGCAGCCGGGCGTCGGTTTCGACTGCTCTGGTCTGACGATCTGGGCGTTTGATCAGGCCGGCGTCGAGATTCCCCGAAGCAGCCGGTATCAGTTCCGTGCAGCCGACGAGATCGACCACGATCAGGCCGAGGCGGGTGACCTCGTGTACTACCCGGGTCACATCGCTATCTATCTTGGCGCCGACGCCATGATCCACTCCCCGAACTCGGGGAGCCATGTCCAGGTGGTGACATTACCGACCAGGAAATCGTTGCGTTACGGAGACGTTGTCAGCCCTGCGATGCGGGCTGAGGCGTTGTCAACCGTCGAGCCGATGTCCACGACCCTGGTGGATTGGGCCACTCCCGTCGCGCAGTGACGGGGTGATCGTGCCGGTTCGTCTGGCGATGATCTCCGCACAGATCGAGATCGCTGTCTCTTCCGGTGTTCTGGCGCCGATGTCGAGGCCGATCGGCGACATCAACCGGTCGACATCGGCCGAACTGGTGACACCGACTTCAGCCAGCCGCTCCATCCGTTTGGTGTGAGTCGTCCGGCTGCCCATCACCCCGATGTAGCCAACTTTGGTCGCCAGCGCGGCCTGCACCGCCGGCACGTCGAACTTCGGGTCGTGGGTGAGAATGCAGACCGCGTCGCGGGCACCCAGCTCGTCGCCACGTTGCTCGAACACTGGCGTCGGCCAAGTGACCCGTACCTCGTCGGCCATCGGGAAGCGACGGCGGGTGGCGAAGATCTCGCGAGCATCACACACCATGACCCGATAACCCAGCACCTTGGCAACCTTGGCCAAGGCGGCGGTGAAGTCGACGGCGCCGAAGATCCACATCTGCGGCGGAGGCGCCCAGCTCTCGACGAAGACACGAACGATCGGCGTGTCGAGCAGGTCTTCGGGGGTTGTCTCACCCTCTGGTCCGTAGTGGCGGACCCCTGATCGCCCCGCTTCGAGCTCTGCCAGCGCATCGCGATGGGCGACGCGGTCGAGTTCGGGGTGGCCGAGCGATCCGGCTGGCTTGGCGCCAGGGCCTACGAGCAGCTTGCCGCCGAGATGCGGGCCGTCGATCACGGTGATCAGGGCCACTGGTTGCTTGGCCCGAATCGCCTCGGCGAGGCTGTCATAGATCGAGCTCACCAGTTCAGCTCCTCTATGAACAGTCGGATCGTGCCACCGCAGGTCAGTCCGACGGCGAACGCCTCGTCGTCGCTGTAGCCGAACGTGATCACGCCTGCCTGGCGTTCGCCCTCGAGGATCGACAGCGACTCGGTAACGACAGCACCTTCGACACAACCCCCGCTCACACTGCCGACCACCTCGCCGAGCTCGTTGACCGCCATTGCGGCGCCCGGATCGCGCGGCCCCGAACCCTCGATATCGACGACGCGGGCGAGCGCCACACGCTTGCCGTCAGCGCGCCAGCGATCGATGTCGTCGAGGAGGTCCTTCATGGTCTCCAGTCTGCACCAACGCGCGTTGTGTCTGACACAACGTGGCGATCTGGCGAGGTAACCCGTCGCGGCTGCCACGTTGTGTCTGACACAACTCGCGCGAGTTCTTCGATGGCGTCGATCGAATGTCCCTCGACGAAGGCGTCGACGAACGGGAGCGCCGCTGCCATTCCTCTCGCCAGTGGGGCGTAACCAGGGGTGACCTTGAGCGGGTTGACCCACACCACCTTGTGAGCGGCGCGGTGGAGGCGCTGCATCTGTTCGGCGAGCACCGCCGGGTCGCCCCGATCCCATCCGTCGGACAGCACGACCACGATCGCCCCGCGGGCCATGCCGCGCTGCCCCCATTCGTCGTTGAACACCTTCAGGCCGTCGCCCAGCCGGGTGCCACCGCCATAATCGGAGACACGAATCGCGGCCTGCCGCAGGGCTTGATCGGGGTCGCGTGACGAGAGCTCGCGGGTCAGCCGCGTCAGGCGCGTGCCCATCGCGAAGGCTTCCACCTTCTGGCGGCCGGCGACCGCGGCGTGGACGAACCGGATCAGCGCCCGCGCATACGGCTCCATCGATCCGCTGACGTCGAGCAGGAGTACGAGCCGCCGGTTGCGGGTGCCTGGCTGCCGGTAGTAACGGCGGATCGGTTCGCCTCCGCCCCGCATAGCGGCGCGAATGGTGCGACGCAGATCTGGGCGGGCGGTGCGACGGGTGGCGGCGGTGAGGCGACGTGAGCGGCGGGGAGAGCCGACCAGGCGCAGATTGCTCATCAACCGTTGCGCTTCGACCAGCTCGTCCGGCGTGTATTCGGCGAAATCTTTCTGACGCAATACCTCGGTGGCGCTGAACCGCAGCTCGATCACAGGGTCGTCCGCGGACTCGGCCTGGTCGGCGCCCGAGTTGTCGTCGTCGGTGTCGTCGTCGATGGCCAGCGTGACGTGCACCGGCTCGTCGTCGAGAATCAGCTCGACGGTGGCCGAGGCGTGGTCCCAGAACACCCGAAATGCCCTGTCGTACAGCTCATGGTCTTCTGGTCGCCGCACGAGTGTGGCGCGCCCTGCCCAGTAGGTCGTGTCGCGATCGTTCAGCCCCGTGGCGGCCAAGGCCTCGCCGAAGGCGATCGTCGAGCTGGTCGGAACATCGACTCCGGCGCCACGCAGGACGCGGCTGAAGGCGACGGCGATCTCGCCCCCATCGCGCGTGCCGAACATGGTCGCCATGTCGGGTGCGTCAGCCTTGTTGCTTGCCGTGCTCGAGCGCCTGTTTGACTATTTTGGCGACGCCGTGCTGTTCGATGCGATGGTGGTCTTCGCGGTACTTCAGCACCGTTCCGAGCGTGGTGGCGACGCTGCGTTCGTCTAGTTCGGTGACGCCCAAACGTCCGAGCGCGTTCGCCCAGTCGATCGTTTCGGCGACGCCGGGCGGCTTGTACAGGTTGAGGGCGCGCATCGACTCGACGGCGGTCGCCACCTGGCGCGCCAGCAGGTCGGTGCAAGCGGGCACCCGTAAGCGCACGATCGCCACCTCGCGGTCGAAGCCGGGGTGTTCGACCCAGTGATACAGGCAACGCCGTTTGAGGGCGTCGTGCACGTCTCGCGTGCGGTTGGACGTAAGGATCACGATCGGTGGGGTGGTGGCCCGATACACGCCCAACTCGGGCACAGTGATCTGGAAGTCGGACAGCACCTCGAGCAGAAACGCCTCGAACTCGTCGTCGGCGCGATCGATCTCGTCGATCAGCAGCACCGGTGGGGGACCGTCGCCATGGCTGATCGCCCGCAGCAGCGCTCGTTTGATCAAGAACCGCTCTTGGTACAACTCGGCCTCGACGGCGTCACTCGAGCGGCCTGCGGTTTCCCCGGTCGCCTCTGCGGCGCGCAGATGTAGCAGCTGGCGAGCGTAGTCCCAGTCGTATACGGCCTGCGAGGCGTCGATCCCTTCGTAACATTGGAGGCGGATCAGCTCGCCACCGGTCCAGGTCGATAACACTTTGGCGAGCTCGGTCTTGCCGACACCGGCTTCGCCCTCCAACAGCAACGGACGTTGCAGCTCGAGCGCCAAAAACACCGCCGTCGTCAAGCCGTCGTCTGGCAGGTACCCATGATGGGTGAGTGCGTTGAGCACGTCCGAGGGAGTCACGACGGCGACGCTAGTCGCAACGCTCCACCCGCTCGCAGCGGTGACCACGCTGTATCTATGAATCGAAGCCGAGGCCCATCTTGTCGAGGCCTCGCAGCCACAGGTTTCGTTTACCGGTCTTGTCTTCGCGATCGAGCGACCATCGTGTCGCCTGGATACCGGCGAAGCGAAACGGCTCGGGCGGAAACGGCAACGGCCGGGATTGGACGAACTGGGTTTGGGTGGCAATGCTGCGGCGGCCGTGCAAGAGGTCGAGCATCACCGACGCACCGAACCGTGACGCTGCGACGCCGAGCCCGGTGTAGCCCAAGGCGTAGGCAACGCGCCCGCCCATCGCCCGCCCCCAGAACACCGAGAATCGACTGGATGTGTCGATTACACCGCCCCAAATGTGGGTGAAGCGCACGCCGTCGAGCTGTGGGAACGTCTCGAAGAAGTGCTGGCTCAGTTTGGCCCAGGTTTCCGGGCGGCTTTCGTGTTCGGTCGACACCTTGCCGCCCCAGTAGTAAACGGCGTCGTAGCCGCCCCACAGAATCCGGTTGTCTTCGGTGAGGCGGAAATAGTGGAACTGGTTGGCGAGCTCTGACAGGCCCTGACGGTGCTCCCACCCGATCGACGCCATCTGTTGATCGGTTAGCGGCTCGGTCACCATGCAGTAGTCGTACACGGGCGCGATGTAGTTGCTGAGCCGTTTGAGGATCGGCTTGAAGGCGTTGGTGCACAGCGCAACCTTGCCGGCCCTGATCGCGCCGAGCGGGGTGGTGACCATGATGCCGATGCCGTCGCGCTTGAGGTCGATCGCCTTGGTGTCTTCGTAGATCCGAATCCCCAGCGATTCGGCGGTGCGCTTGAGACCCCATACCAGCCGTGCGGGGTCGACGATCGCGCTGCCGCTCTTGTCCCACAGGCCACCGGTGAAGATCGGTGAGTGGACCTGCGCTTGCATCGCCTCGGCGTCGAGCCATTCGACATCTTTTCCAAGCCGTTTGAGCAGTCGAAACTCCTCCTGCACCGCTTCGAGATAGGACGCCGGATGGGCCGCGTTGGCGACCGAGATCACCCCGCTGCGTTGATAGTCGCAGTCGATGTCGTACTTGCGGATCGATGCCTCGATCTCGTTGAGGTTGCGCTCGCCGAGTTCTTCGAGCAGCTCGACCTCGTCGGGCCAGCGCGCCATGGCATTGCCGACGCCGTGGGTCAGGCTGGCATCCATGAAGCCGCCATTGCGGCCGCTCGCCGCCGATCCGCACTCGGCGGCGTCGATCAAGACGACATCGCGGGAAGGGTCACGCTCTTTGGCGAGAATCGCGGTCCACAGCCCGGTGTAGCCGCCGCCGATGATGCACAGGTCGCAGCTCTCGGTGCGGACCAGTGTCGGGTTGGAATCTGGCTCGTCGGCATCTTCATACCAGAACGGAACCTGGTCGGCATCGGCGATCGCGTCGAGATGACGCTGGTCGATTTGGTCTGAGTCGTTGGACATCTGTCACCTGTACCTGTAGTGATTTTGAGTGTACGGTCGCCGGACCGCGACGGCGAGGATGCCGAGCGTCGCCGCAGACGCGAAACGACCCGCCGAGTGATCGGCGGGTCGTTCGAGATTCGAATCGAGATGAGGTCAGTTGGAGGCTTCGGTCAGTGCCCGCTTCACCAACACCTTGGCAAGGTGGGTGCGGTACTCGATGCTGGCGTTGAGGTCGGCTTGTGGGTCGGCCTCGGCCGCGGCTTGCTGAGCGGCGTCTTCGATCGAGGCTCCACCAGCCAGTGCCGTTGACACACTCGATGCCAACACGGGTGTCGAGCCCATGTTGACCAGCGCCACGCCCGAATCACCGTTGCGGCGCCATGCGGCGACACCGACGATCGCCCAATCTTGGGCGCGTCGGTTGAACTTTTGAAAGCTCCAGCCGGCGCCGTTCATCTTGGGGACGCGGATCTCTGTCAGCATTTCGTCGGGTTCGAGCGACGAAGTGAGGAAGCCTTGGTAGAAGTCGCCGGCAGCTATCTGGCGGGTGCCGTTGGGGCCCTGGGCGACATAGGTGGCGCCGAGTGCGAGCGTGGTGGCCGGCAGGTCGGAGGCCGGGTCGGCGTGGGCGAGCGAGCCGCCGATCGTGCCGCGGTGGCGCACCTGCGGGTCGCCGACATGGCTGGCAGCGTGGGCCAGCAGCGGAACATCGGCCCGCAGCAGTTGGCTGTTTTCGATGTCCATGTGGCGGGTCAGGGCGCCGATCGCAATATGGTCGCCGCCATCGCGAATGTATGACAGGTCGGTGACGCGGCCGATGTCGACGAGCACGGTCGGCTGTGCCAGACGGAGCTTCATCAGAGGCAGCAGGCTGTGGCCGCCGGCCAGAAACTTGGCGTCTTCACCGTGCTCACCGATCAGGCCGATCGCCTCTTCGGCCGATCCGGCTCTGACATATTCGAATGCTGCGGGGATCACTTGGCACCTCCGGCTGCGGCGAGGACGGACTGGACGATGTTGTGGTAGCCGGTGCAGCGGCACAGGTTGCCCTCGAGGCCGATCCGAACCTCGCGTTCGGTCGGGTTCGGGTTTTCCCCGAGCAGGCTGGTGGCCGCCATCACCATGCCCGGTGTGCAGTAGCCGCACTGCAGGCCGTGGTTCTCCATGAATGCCTGCTGCATCGGGTGCAGCGTGCCATCGGCATCGGCCATACCCTCGATCGTGGTGATGTTCTGGCCGTCGGCCTGCACGGCCAGCATGGTGCAGCTCTTTACTGCTTCACCATTGAGATGGATGCTGCAGGCGCCACACGACGAGGTGTCACACCCGATGTTGGTGCCGGTCAGCCCGACATGCTCGCGGATGTATTGCACGAGCAACGTGCGCGGTTCGACGTTGCCGGTGTGCATGACCCCGTTGACGGTGACGCTGATCTCCACTATGACTCCCCTCGGTCTGAGATGTGGACGGTGTTCGATGGTCGACGCTCGTCGTCGGCCACCGTCCATCATGCCTCATCTGACACCTTCAGTACCACGGGAGCAGGGGTACCGGCCAGAATTCTTCATCTCACGGCGACCTGTCGTGGGGGTCAGGCCTAGCGCACAAGCGACTCCGGCGGCGTTTGGGTCGATCGCTCGAAGTGGTCGGATCCGGGTCACAGTACGTTGCAGGGGCCCAATCTGGGCGTCGGTGGTCGGCGGTGGTGGTCGGCGGTGGTGGTCGGCGTTGGTGGTCGGCGTTGGTGGTCGGCGTTGTAACATCGATGGATGGCGATCACGGTGACACCGCGTCCAAATCTGGTGCCGTCATCCGAGTTGCTTCCCGACGTGTTGCCGACCGAACGGCTCAACCAGCGAGCCAAGCCGACGCGCCAACTGCGTGACGAGTTGCGTCGAATTCCGAACGGGCGCAACGCCGTTGCCGTGGTGTCGACATTGCTGCAGTCGTTCGGCGTGGTGATCGCCGCAGCGCTGCTCAACACCTGGTGGTCCTATCTCGTCGCCTTCTTGTTGATGACGCGCGGCCACGTGTGCCTCAACATCCTTGCTCACGAGGCGGCGCACCGGTTGTTGTTCTCGAACCGCCGGGCCAACGACTGGGTCGGCCGATTCTTGATGGCTTACCCGTCGTATCAGGCGATGCTGGCCTACCGCCGAGCACATTTTGCCCATCACCGCGATGAGATGGGTCCCAACGAACCCGATACATCGCTGTATGCCGGCTATCCAATACCGGCCGACTCGTGGCGCCGAAAGCTCACCCGCGACGCGATCGGGATCAGCGCCTACAAGAACTTCAAGGTGCTGATTCGGGCGATCCGGCGCCGCAAATCCGAGGCACTCCAGATCCTCGCCGTGCACGTTGTAATGGTGGGTGCTTCGATCGTGTTCATGCGGCCACTCGCCTATGTCGTGTGGATCGCTTCGTGGTCGAGTTTGTGGCGTGTCTCCAACCGTCTGCGGGCGATCGCCGAACACGGCGGCATGATTCGCTCGAGCGATCGGCGCCAGACGACGCACGTGATCCGCCAGACGTTGATCGTCCGCTACTGGATGGTGCCGTATCACACCGGTTGGCACTTGGCCCACCATGTCGACATGGGTGTTCCGTGGCACAATCTGCCTCGACTTCACGCCGAACTGGTGGCTAGCGGATGGGTCATACCGCAGCTCGAATACCCGAGCTACCGGGCATTTTGGAGGGCAGCCTCGTCAGGGGTCGAGGGTGGTCGCGGACCGGCGTCAGACACGGTCAGCTTCCTGGCGTTCGACGATTGATCTACGGCTCTACGGCTCTACGGCTCTGCGGCTCTGCGGCTCTGCGGCTCTGCGGCTCTGCGGCTCTGCGGCTCTGCGGGGTCTCAGGTCTCGGGGCCAGCGCCTTCCTCGTTGGGGTACAGCGCCGGGTCGAGGGCGCCATCGGAGCCTCGTGTCAGCTCGCCTTCTTCGAACGCAATCTGGATTGCCTTCGACTTTGTGCGCGAGACGTGCTCGCCGATCCGACCAGATCGTGAGGCCTCGGAGAGTGCTTGCTTCTGGGCCGACGCGAGTCGCCTGGCGGCGCGTGCCACCTGGCGGCGTCGGACGGCCTCGGCATCGGTGGTGAGCACTGCCAGCTCGCTCTCGGCTGCCCCGTGTCGCCGAGTGATGTCGCGTTCGAGATCGTCGTAGAGCTCTGGCCCGATCTCGCCGGCGGCGCGCATCACGTCGAGCTCGCTGTGTGCCGCCCGCATCACCAGCGCCTCCGCCAGAAGTTCTTCGTAGCGGTTGATTTCGTCGGATTGTGACGTCAGACCGAGCCGGTCGAGCACGGGCTTGTAGGTGAGCCCTTGAACGATCAGAGAGAACAACACGACACCGAACACGACGGCCACGGCGTTGACGCCACCGAACGTGTGCTCCTTCAATCCGAGCACCAGGGCGATCGGGATCGATCCTCGCAGTCCGCCCCAGAACACGGCCGTCTGCCACGCGGTAGGGATCGGAGCCGAGCGCGAGCCTCGGAAGATCTGGAGCAGGCCGTATGCGATGACCGCTCGGCTGATCAGCATCGCCACGATGATCGAGGCGGTGGCGACCAGCGTCTTGCCTTTGAGTTGGCTGATGTCGAACGACAGACCCATCAGCAAGAACAGCGCCGAGTTCGCCATGAACGCCAGCACCTCCCAGAAGTCGAGCAGCGCCACGCGTGACGATGCCGTCATGGCGAGGCGGGTGCCATAGTTGCCGATCAACAACCCGGCCATGACGACCGCGATCACGCCGGAACCGCCCGATCGATCAGCCAACAAATAGGCACCGTAGGCGGTGACGAGTGAGAGCATGATCTCCACGAGGTGGTCGTCGAGCGAACTCATCAGACGGTGAGCGATGAAGCCGACCAGAAACCCGGCAGCTGCGCCGACGACGACCTCGGTGCCGAACTCGACGAAGACGTCACGCGTGGTTACGGTCTCCTCGCCGAAGGCGACCTCGACGGCGATCAGGTACAGCACGATCGCCAGGGCATCGTTGAAGATCGACTCGCCCTCCATCAGGGTGCGCAGTCCCGAGCCGACGCCGTGCTCTTTGAAGATCGCCAGCACGCTGACGGGGTCGGTCGCTGCCACCATCACGGCCAGCACCACCGCCAGTTCGAACGGCATGCCCGGCACCCAGGCGAGTCCGCCGGCGATCACGGCAGCAGAGATGAGCGTGCCGAAGAACGCCAGCACACCGACCTGGCGCCACCGCAGCATCAGGTCGTCGAGGTCCATGTTGATGGAGCCTTCGAACAGCAGCGGTGGCAGGAACACCAACAGGATCAGATCGCTGGTGAGGTCGATGTCGCTGAACACGCCGATCAGGCTGAGCGCCAAACCGACCAGCACCAAGGCGACGGTGTACGGGAGCCGCAGGCGGCTGACGACGATCCCGACCAGGGCGGCGATCAGCAGCACACCAACGATCAGCGTCTCGGTGACCTCGATCTCGCTCGACTCGGCGGCGAGCAGCAGTGTCAGCATGATCGCTCACACTAGTTGTGGCGTTGATCGATCAGGCCGGAGCGCCAGGGATTCGGGCTGATCAGCCGTCGAGCGCCGGCACAGTGATCGATGTTTGTGCGGCGAGCGCACTGATGTCGGCTCGCACGAAGGTTTGTGTGTCGGCCGTCGGGGTATACGTCATCGACACGATCGAGGTGCCGACAGTCTCGAATAGAACGGTGACCGTTGCCTCGTCGGGCAGCGCCAGGGCGGTGCCAGGGTAGGTCGCGGCCAGGGTTGCCGACCCCTCGCCATAGGTAGACACCGTGACGTCGATCGGATCCGTCAAAGTGCTGATCGGATCGGTGATGGGTGCCAGCTCGTCGAGTTCCTGCCAGACACTGTCGTTCGATACCCAGCTACCTTCGGGCGTAACGATGTAACCGAGCGTCGCCCCGTTCGAGGTCACGCTGAGCTGGGTTGCGTCGCCGACATGATCGCCCTCGGCCGATAGGGCGAGGGCGCCCTGCACCGTGGCGACAGTGATGAAGTGGTAGCCGGCGGCGAGTTCTGCGAACGCCTGGTCGAGGAGCGCGGGTCCGTCGGGTGCCACCAGCGGGATTACGGCTGGTGTGGCGTCCGACGGGGACGTCGCTGGGGCGGCCGGCGGCGAGCTTGTGGCCGGTGTTGTCGCCGCAGGTGGCGGGGATTCCGGTGCGGATGTCGAGCCCGACGGCTCGGTCTGCGATTGGCCGGCAATCGCGTCTTCGGTGGCGGTATCGGTCGACGAGCAGGCGACCAACAGTGCCACGACGATCAACGGCGAGGCTCCTGCGATCAGGAGCCTCGCCGGGCGGAACATCATGTGTCAGCCGTGGTCGCCGTCGCGGCTGCCGTCGTCTTTGTGGTTGCCGTCGCGGCTGCCGTCGGCCGTGTGGTCGCTGTCGCTGTCGCTGTCGCTGTCGCTGTC
>CALFRK010000184.1 GCA_937919625.1 uncultured Ilumatobacter sp. | reverse complement strand
CTGCTCGAACGCAGCGACATCGTGGTCATCTTGTTGCCCCACTCCCCCGAAACCGAGGGAAGCGTCGACGCCTCGTTCGTCGATCGGATGCGCCCCCAATCGTTTCTCGTGAGTTCGGGGGCGAGCACACTTCTCGACGAAGACGCTGTTGCGGCCGGCTACGTATCCGGACATCTCGCCGGCGTCGCCGCCGACGGTTTTCGGTGGGAGCCCGTACGTCCGGACAACCCGCTCGTCATGCTCGCCGCAGATTCGTCCGCAAACGTCGTCTTCACCCCCCATTCAGCCCAAGCCGACCTGGTCCTCGATGTCGAGCATCGGCGGCACGAGTTCACCAACATTCGGGCATTGCTCGACGGCGATCCGTTACAACACCGCATCGGAGGCGACTCATGACGAACCCGTTGATCTCCGAACTTGCGGACGCGATCAAGCGCGGCGAGGCCGTCGTGGTGGCAACGGTCGTCGAAACACGCAACTCGGTCCCGCGGCGTGCCGGATCAAAAATGCTCGTGTTCGGCGACGGCCGCACGATCGACACGATCGGCGGAGGCGAGATGGAACACCGGGTCATCGCCGCCGCCGCGGCGGCGCTGGTCGACGGCGTTCCGCGACTCCTCTCCTACTCCCTCATCGATCCTGGCGCCGGTGACCCCGGCCTCTGTGGTGGCGAGGCCGACATCTTCCTGGAGCCCTACATGCCAACTGCAACGCTGTACGTGATCGGTGCCGGCCATGTCGGTAAAGCCGTTGGCGAACTTGGCCGATGGCTCGGGTTTCGCACCGTTGTGTGGGACGACCGAGCCCAACTCATCGATGAAGCCGCGCGCAACGACGCCGTAGACATCGCGCTTTCCGGACCGATCGACGACGCCCTCGCCGGGCAGGTCGTCACGGCCAATGACTCGATCATCATGGTCACCCGGAACGTCGCCCTCGACATCGAGATCCTGCCTCACCTGCTTGCCACGCCGGCAGGGTACATCGGGCTGATGGGGAGCAACCGGCGTTGGAACACCACCCGAGCACGGCTGGTCGACGCCGGAGTTGCTGAATCCGACCTCGAGCGAATCCACGCACCGATCGGTATCGAGATCCGGGCCGAGACACCCGAAGAGATCGCCGTAAGTATCCTTGCCCAGGTAATCGACGGCCGCCGCGGTGCGTGATCTCTGCACTGTCAGAGCGGAGGAGACATCGCCAGCGGCAGCTCACCGAGGCTCGCTCCAGCGAGGTGACCCATCATCGTGCTGATCACAAGCATCAACATCATTCCTGAAGCTCCGATCACCGAAATGGTCGATATCGCGAGTCATGCAGAGGCGCTCGGGTTCGATCGGTGCTGGGTGTACGACGAAGGTCTGGCGACGCGCGACGTCTACGTGACGCTCGGAGCGATCGCAAACGCGACCACACGCCTCAAACTGGGGCCGGGCATCACCAACCCCCACACCCGGCATCCTGGTCAAACCGCTGCCGCCATAGCCAGCCTCGATGAGCTCAGCGGGGGTCGAGGATTCCTCGGAATCGGAGCTGGCGGCAGCCTGACCCTCGATCCGCTCGGTATCGAACGGCACAGGCCTCTCGCGGCCGTTCGCGAGACGATGGAGGCTTGTCGTCGACTGTGGTCCGGCCAGCCCGTCGAACTCGATGGCGAGCACGTCCGGTTACGAGCGGCAACACTCGGCTACGGACGTGCAGACACCGAGATCTGGTTGGCTGGGCGAGGTCCGAACATGCTCAGGCTCGGTGGCGCACAAGCCGACGGAGTCATGCTCGATTTCATTCACCAGCAGTCACTCGCTGACTACGTTGCTCTCGTGAGAGACGGAGCACGAGAATCCGGACGAGACGCTCGTATCTGCTACTCAACGGCCGTTGTTACCTCCGATGACGACTTCGAGTTCGTGCGGCCACACATGACCTATCGCCTCGTCGACGCCCCACAGTCGGTGAAAGACGCTCTCGGGATCGACGCCGCCGCGACAGATCGAATACGAAACGCCTTGCGGGGAGGCATCCATGCCGCCGCCGAGCATGTACCCGACGAGTGGATCGTTCCCTTCGTCATTGCCGGATCGGCGCAGGAGTGCACTTCGCAACTTGGTGATCTTGTCGACCAGCACGGCTTCGAGGAGTTCCTCCTGCCCGTGTTCGACATGGCTGACAACAGCGCATACCTGAGCCGGGTTGCCTCCGTACTGGAAAAACTGTGACCACCGAATTCCCTCGATTCGACCAGCCGAACTACACGGTCTGGGCAACAATCCTGTTCGCCGATGCTGCTCCCACGATCCCTGACGGGGGGGCGCTGCCGACACTCCGCGATCCCGTTGCGGCGCCTGTTCTCGATCGGCACCCTGAGCCGCTGGTACGCGTCGAACACCGCCGGATCCGCGTACTCTCCAGCTACTGGCATGCAGGGTGGACGGCGGCGATCGCATCAACGTGGCTTCGAGCCGGCGCCTTCGACCGGCTCGCAGCTGTAGCCGATTCGTTGCCTGATCGGTGGGGGCTTGCCATCTTTGACGCGTGGCGCCCACTCGAACTCCAACGGGAGTTGTACGACGCCGCCGCTCTGAATCCCGACCTCGAACCGGGATTCATGGCACTGCCCAGCAACGACCCTGCGATCCCCCCACCGCACGTGAGCGGCGGCGCTGTCGATCTCACGTTGACCTTTGACGGCACACCGATTGCACCGGGAACGGGTTTCGACGACACGACCGAGCGCGCTCGCGCCGCATATCCCGAGGACGCACCCGGGCCAAATCGGCATATTCGCCGAGCTCTGTTTCACGCAATGGTGTCGCAGGGGTTCGTGATCTACGAGGGCGAGTGGTGGCATTTCGAGTACGGCACCCGCCGATGGGCGGCGATCACCGGCG
>CALFRK010000183.1 GCA_937919625.1 uncultured Ilumatobacter sp. | reverse complement strand
ACGCTCGCTCGTCGACGATGCTGGTCAGCGACGGCGTGTTTCCGTCCAACGAGGGCCGCGGGTATGTGCTGCGGCGGATCCTGCGCCGCGCCGTGCGCTACGCCTACATCCTCGGCACCGAGCAACTCGTGATGCCGCGACTGGTTGAGACGGCGATCGACGTGATGGGCGATGCCTACCCAGACGTCATCAAGAACAGCGATTTCATCATGGGTGTCCTCACCCGCGAGGAAGAGCGTTTTCGCCACACGCTCAAGACCGGGCTCACGATCCTCGACGACGAACTCGAATCGGGCGAGAGCCTGACGGGTTCAACGGCCTTCTTGCTACACGACACCTATGGGTTCCCGCTGGAGCTGACGCAGGAGATCGCCGCCGAACGTTCGATCGACGTCGACCTGGCCGGCTTCCAGTCGGAAATGACGTCGCAGCGCGAACGCGCCAAGGCGGCCCGCAAGGATTCGTCTGCCGACGACGGCCGGCTCGACGGCTATCGCGATGTCGTCGAGCAGTTCGGTGTTACCGACTTCCTCGGTTACACCGACGACGAAACCCAGAGTCGTGTTCTGGCCGTGCTGCCCGCCGGCAACGACGACCACGGCAATGAGCAGGTCGAAATATTTCTCGACCGCACTCCGTTCTATGCCGAAAGCGGCGGCCAAGTCGGCGACAGCGGCACGATCACGACGGCGACAGGTGCCGCCCAGATCATCGACACCACGTTGGCGCTTCCCAACCTGCGTCGCCACACCGCTCGCATCACGACCGGCACGATGGCGGCGGGCCAAGCCGCCACTGCTCGCATCGACGTCGAGCGTCGCAACTCGATCCGGCGCAATCACACCGGAACACATCTGTTGCACTGGGCGCTGCGACAGGTTCTGGGCGAACACGTCAAACAAGCCGGATCGCACGTTGGCCCCGACCGATTAAGGTTTGACTTCTCGCACTACGAGTCGGTCACCGACGCCGAGATCGAGCAGATCGAACAACTTGTCAACACTGAGACGCTCCGCAACGAGCGGGCGCGGGCGTTTGAAACCACCAAAACCGAGGCCGAGTCGATGGGTGCGATCGCTTTCTTCGGCGACAAGTACGGCGACATCGTGAGGGTGCTCGAAGCTGGCCCGTCGGTTGAGTTATGCGGCGGTACCCACGTCAAAGCAACCGGCGACATCGGCATCATCAAGGTTGTCAGCGAGTCGTCGATCGGGTCGAACCTGCGCCGTATCGAGGCGATCACAGGCGACGCGACCGTAGCGTTGTTGCAGCGCGATGAGCGCCTTTTGGCCGAGGTCGGTCAACTCGTCGGCACCACGGGTGACGTGGTCGACGGCGTTCGTCGCAAACTCGACGAGATCAAGTCGTTGCA
>CALFRK010000182.1 GCA_937919625.1 uncultured Ilumatobacter sp. | reverse complement strand
TTGAGGATCACCAGAGCGCTCGGATACAGATCATCTAACCGACGGGCAATCTCAATCGGATCGGCCATCCCCGTCAGCACTGCCCCCTCCTCTTTGTTGGGAAGGAAGATGTCGATCCCGAGATCCTGCGTGACGGCGAGGAAATGATCGACCCCCATCTCCTCGATCATCTGAAACGAACCCGGATCGAACGACAACGTCGCGCCGGCATTCTGTGCGAGATGGGCCGCCTCGCGCGCCGCCGACCTCGGTGGATCGGTGAAGAACGACCATGCCGTAAGGTGCAGGTGTGATGCGTCGCAAATCGCATCGCGCTGGAGCTCACTCGGGAGCAGGTCGAAGTCGGCGCCGTGGCCCGACACCATCGACCGCTCACCGGTGTGATCGACGAAGACCGCCACCGATCCGGTCAGGTTGACGTCGGACTCGACAAGGTGGTGGCGGACACCTTCATGATCGAGGTTCTCGATCGCCAGCTGCCCCATCCGGTCTCGGCCGATCTTGCCGATGAAACGTGTCGAAAGCCCGCACCGGGCAGCCCACACCGCCACATTGGCGGCGCTGCCGCCTGGCAGCAGCATCACCTCGCCGAACGTGTCACCGCCCCTGAGCAGCTCGCTGTTGGTGCGGATCAGGACATCCCATGCGAAGTCGCCGAGCACGCACAGTTCCGTCGGTCCGTTCGCCACATCGTCACCGTATCCGCCGTCCCGCACTCGCACAGTCCTTCAGGTGTTCACCGATGTCGCGTTGCCGTTGCTGATGTTCGCCGATCTGTTCGCGATCGGCTGGCAACCCGTGGTCACGACGATCCCAATCGCCAAGAAGTAGCGGTGTCGGTACGACGCCCCGCCCGAAGACCCGACCGAAGCCATTTGTACTGCGAACGGCTGATGGTTGGAGTTGCCTCGTACAAGGCGATCAAGACCGCGAACAGCGCCGATACTCTGGGAGCCGATGGCTGACCAACCTGAGATCGAGTTCCCGAGCCGATTCCTCTGGGGGGCGGCAACTGCCAGCTACCAGATCGAGGGTGCCGCCCACGAGGGTGGCCGTGGGCCCTCGGTATGGGACGACTTCTCCCACACGCCGGGCAAGGTCCACCATGGCCACACCGGCGACGTTGCCGACGACCATTACCACCGGGTCGCCGACGACGTTGCGATGATGGCCGAGCTCGGCCTTCAGTCATACCGATTCTCGATCTCGTGGTCGCGCGTGCTGCCCAACGGACGCGGCAAACCCAACGCCGAGGGCCTCGCCTGGTACTCACGCCTCGTCGACCTATTGCTCGAGAATAAGATTGTGCCGTGTCCCACTCTTTTCCATTGGGACCTCCCATCGGCGCTCGAGCAGATCGGCGGGTTTCGCAACCGTGACACCGCAAGCTGGTTCGCCGACTACGCAAGGCTGATGGTGGGCGAGCTCGGCGACCGCGTGTCCATGTGGTCGACGTTCAACGAACCGTGGTGCTACGCCTACCTTGGTCATGCCTCCGGCGTTCACGCCCCCGGACTCACCGACGATCACGCCGCCGTCACTGTGGCGCATCACCAGCTACTGGCTCACGGGTTCGGTATCGAGGCGATGCGCGCCGAACGAGACAACCTCCAGCTCGGTATCGTGATCAATCCCAGCCCCGTCAAGTCGGAGGGCTCACCGGCTGCCTCGACCGACTCGATCCGCCGAATCGATGGCATTCACAACCGCTGGTGGTTCGACAGTGTGCTCACTGGCGCCTACCCGAACGACATACTCGACGACCTCGGACCGCTAGCCGACGCCGTGCGGCCGGGCGACAATGCCCAGATCGCCCAACCGATCGACTGGATCGGCATCAATTACTATTTCGACCTACTCGTACGAGGTGTCACAGGCCCCGACGACGCGCCGATGCGCAACTATCCAACGGTAACCAACGTCGCTCAATCGCCAGTCCGCCCCACCCATACCGACATGGGTTGGCCAATCACGCCCGACGGGTTCACAAACCTGCTGGCCCGGCTCAATAACGACTACCCGAATCTGCCGCCGATCTATATCACCGAGAACGGCTGCGCCTACGACGACCCGGTGATC
>CALFRK010000181.1 GCA_937919625.1 uncultured Ilumatobacter sp. | reverse complement strand
TGGCCTATGGAGACACGAGCCCTCGCAACATACCGATCTATATCGGTGCTACCGGACCAAAGATGCTCGAACTCTCAGGCGAGATCTGCGACGGCCCGGTCCTCAACTATGTCGTGTCGACCGACTACATCGCAGAGGCGGTCGAGCTCGTGACGGCGGGTGGGGCAAAGGCAGGCAAGTCACTGGCCGAAATCGACCGCCCCGAGCTCCTCGCCTGCTCGCTTTCCGATGACGACCCCGACGAGGCGATCATGACCGGCAAGTCGTTGGTGGCCTATTACCTCGGCACCGAACCGCACATCATGAAGGCTTCGGGAGCCGACCCCGAGCTGGTCGAACGCGTGCAGCAGATCGTGGGCTGGCCGGCAACCGAAGACGATTACCGCAAGGCCGCCCACCTGATTCCGGACGAGCTGGTTCGCAAGCTGATGGCGGTGGGAACGTCATCTGAATGCAGGGATACCGTCGCTGGATACATCGACGCCGGGGTCACATGCCCGATCCTGTACCCGCTCATGCCCGATATCAAGCCCGTGGTCGATGCCTTTGCGGGGTGGACGCGTTGATCTTCGCCCACGCCACGATCCTCACCATGAATTCCGATCGCGTCATCATCGAGGATGGTGCGATCCTGGTGACCGATGACCGAATCGGGGCGATCGGGAAAACCGCCGAGTTGGTCGAGGCCAACCCTCAAGAGCAACAGATCGACCTCAGCGGCCACATCGTGTTGCCGGGCCTGATCGACGCCCATGTACACACCGCCCAGTGCATGCTCAGGGGGGTCTCAGAGGGAAAGCGACTCGCCGACTTCTCGAACTGGCTGTTCGGCCGGATCTTTCCGCTTCAAGGCTCCTACACCGAAGAGGACGCACGGGCGAGTGCATCACTCTGCATTCTCGAGATGATCAAGTCGGGCACAACCGGTTTTGTCGAATGCCTGCTGGCCGAGCGATACGGCTTCGATGGCATCGCGCAACTGTGCGTCGACTCAGGCATCCGAGCAGCACTGGGCAAGGTCGTCATGGATGTCAGCCCTGAGACCCGCGATCGGCTCGGATGGCACCACGGAATGTGGCAAACGCGCGAGTCGTCGATCGAAGGCACGATCGCCGCCCACGATGCCTGGGACGGGCGCGGAGACGGACGCCTGCAGGTTTGGTTTGGCTGCAGATCTGCCGAACCCGCCAATGATCCGAGCCTCTTCGACGAAGTCTCGGCTTTGGCACGCGATCGAGGCATGGGCATCACGATCCATCTCGCCGAACTCGCTCACGACAATCAATATGCCCGCGCGCAGGGTTACCGCAGCCACGTCGAATTCGCTCACGGCCATGGCCTCTTGGGGCCACGAACAGTGCTGGCGCACTGCACGATCGCCGACGAACAGGACATCGCCCTGCTCGCCAAGACCGGCACCTCCGTCGCTCATAACCCTGGAAACAATGCGGCAGCGGCATGGGGCCCAGCTCCTATTGCTGACATGTTGGATGCTGGTGTGAATGTGGCGATCGGCTGCGATGGCGCTCCTTCGAACGCCAACATGGATGTGCTCCGCGATCTTCGGATCGCCTGCCACACCGCTCGCATGCGGACGGGAACTCGCCTCGCTCTCGGCCCTGAAGCAGCGCTCGAGATGGCGACCATCAACGGTGCTCGCGCGCTTGGCATCGGAGCTGATGCTGGTTCACTCGAAGTCGGCAAGAAGGCCGACTTCATCTCGATCAACACCGACGCCGCCCACCTACAACCTGTGTGGAACCCGGTTGCCACAGCGGTATTCGCTGCCCAGGGGGGCGACGTCGACACCGTGGTCATCAATGGACAAGTCATCATGCGCAAACGAGAAGTGCTCACGATGAACGAGGACGAGATTCTCGAAGACGTACGCGGACGCTTTCGAGACGTGGCGAGTAGGGCCGGCGTCGACGGGCTCACACCAGAATGGCCGATCGTGTGAAACTCCATTCTCGATGACCGCACACCGAACGATCTTCGTCACCAGCCGACCTGTCGTGCACCAACGCCTCGCGCTCGAGGCGGCCCCAGACGAACTCGACGTCACGAT
>CALFRK010000180.1 GCA_937919625.1 uncultured Ilumatobacter sp. | reverse complement strand
CAGACGTCGTTGACGTGTGACAACGCTCAGGGTCAGGTCACCTCTGCCACGCTCGCTCTGGGCGAAGACGTGATCTGCACGTTCGTGAATGATGATGCGCCCCCAGGTTTGACGTTGGTCAAGACGGTCATCAATGACAATGGTGGTTCGGCGCTGCCGGGTGCGTGGACGTTGGCGGCTGCTGCGTACGACTCGGCCAGCCCTGATGCTGGTACGTACGCGTTGTCTGAGTCGGGTGGCCCCGCCGGTTACACGCAGACGTCGTTGACGTGTGACAACGCTCAGGGTCAGGTCACCTCTGCCACGCTCGGTTTGGGCGAGACGGTCGTATGCACGTTTGTCAACGACGACGATGCGCCGTCGTTGACGTTGCTCAAGATCGCAACCAATGATGACGGCGGCAACTCGGTCGTCACAGATTGGACGTTGACGGCGACTGGTCCGACCGGGATCTCCGGCATCACCGGTGTCAGCTCTGATGCAACCTTCTCGGCTGGCAGCTACGACCTGTCCGAGTCGGGTCCGGTCGCTTACACCGCATCCGATTGGGTGTGTGTCGGCGGCACTCAAGATGATGCCGACACGGTCACACTTGGTGTTGGCGAGTCCGCAGTCTGCACGATCACCAATGACGACGAGCCGGTCGATCTGAAGATCACCAAGAACGACGACGGCGTGACTGCCATCGCCGGTGGTGCACCGTTCGACTACACGATCACGGTCCAAAACATCGGTGCCCGTGACGTCGACCTCAGCGAGCCGGTCACCGTGACCGACGAACTGCCCGCAGGCTTGAGCTGGGTGTCGTTCCCGGCCAACTGTGCACAGGCCGGTCAGACGTTGACCTGCGACATCGATCCGGCGCTGCTGCCTGCTGGTGAAGCTCCGATCGTGATCACGGTCACGGTGAAGGCCGGCGCCGATGCGGTGTCGGGCACATATGTCAACCAGGTCAGTGTCACGACCGACGACGACCCGGTGTGTGTCGGTGTCGATTGTGTGCCGCCGCCGTGCGACCAGGCAGCCGACAACAACAACGTCGATTGTGAGGAGACGCCGGTCGATCGTCAGGGTGCGATCCAGATCGTCAAGACCGACAACGTCGCCGACGGCGTCGCCGTCCAGCCCGGTGGCACCTACAGCTACTCGCTGGTGGTGACCAACGCGGGTGCGTCAACGATCCTGCCGGGTCTGGTGGTCGACGATGATCTGCCGGCCCAGTTGGTCTTGGTGTCGACGGTCGGTGGTGCGGGCTGGACCTGCAACGGTGTCGATCCGATCGAATGCACGTATGCCCCGGCGCTGGCGCCCGGTGCGTCGGCGCCAGCGATCACCGTCACGGTGGCGGTCGTCGAGGGCGCATCTGGCACATCGATCGTCAACGTCGCAACGGTGATAGGTGCCGTTGACCGCGATTGTGTTCTCGTGCAACTGACCGAAGCGTTCGTGCCGGCCTGCAATCAGGTCACCGATGACGACAACGAGACGACTCCGCTCAACCCGAACGCCGATTTGGCGATCGTCAAGACTGCCAGTCAGGATCAGGTCGGTGCCGGTGGCGGGTTCAACTGGGTGCTGCAGATCACCAACAACGGCCCCGGCACAGCAGTCAATGTCGATATTGGCGACCTCGTGCCGAGCACCGTCACGGTGACCGGTGTGACGTCGTCCGACTTCACCTGCAGCAACACCGGCAATGCGGTGACCTGTACCCGTGTCTCGCTCGCCGTCGGAGCTTCCGGCACGGTGACGATCGCCGTGACCGTGCCCGCCACAGCCGTTGGCGGCACGGTCGTCAATGTCGGCACGGTCGAGTCCGACACTCCCGACCCCGACCTCACCAACAACAGTGACGACGCATTGGTCGTGATCGTGGCCCAGGAAGCGCCGACCACGACACTGCCACCCGTTACGTTGCCGAAGACAGGTTCTGATGCGGGCGGTGGCATCATGCGAGCGGCATTCCTGCTGTTTGCCCTCGGCGCCGTGACCGTGCTCGTCACCCGTCGTCGTCGAGACGATGAGTTCGGGGTGATCGTCTGATCCAATCGCTCGGCTCAGTCGTTCGACCTTGATTGGGGGCGCTTCTTCGGGAGCGCCCCCAATCGCGTCTCCAGACCGAGAGCGTCATGGTGACGGGTCAGCCGCTGAGTTCGGCGACGGCTACGGTCGCACGGGCGACATCGGAGAACCTTGTGGTCAGCGGCGAGCAACCGAGCCGGATCACGTTCGGCTCGCGAAAGTCGGCGAGCACGTTGCGTTCGGCCGCAAGCCGGGCGACCAGTTGACGGGCGTCGGGATGATTGACGCAGATGTGGCCGCCCCGACGTTCGTCGTCTCGCGGGGTGCTGGTGGTCAGGCCCAGCATGTCGCAACACTCGAGGGCGAACCGACCGAGCTCGATCGACTTGGCCCGGATCGCGTCGATGCCGGCTTCCGCCGAGACCTCGATGCCGCACTGGGCGCCGATCAGACTGAACATGCCCGGTGTGCCGATCCGCATCCGTCCGATGTCGTCGCGCGGATCGAAGGTTGGTCCCATCGCGAACTGGTCGGTCTGGGCGAACCAGCCGTGGAACGGCTCGTCGACATCGCCGATCAGGTCGCTGGCGACATAGGTGAATGCCGGTGCGCCAGGGCCACCGTTGAGAAACTTGTACGTGCACCCAACCGCAAGTTGGGCGCCGGCAGCATTGAGACCGACCGGGTGTAGCCCGGCGGCGTGAGACAGGTCCCAGACCGTCAATGCTCCGGCCGATCTGGCGCGCGCCGTCTCGGCGGCGATGTCGGTGATTTCTGCGCTGCGGTAGTCGATCATCGAGCGAACCGCCACGGCGACATCGTCGAGCTGCTCAAACCCGGCCCGCACCGTCAACCCGTCGGCGGCGGCGATGCTGTCGACCACATATCGATCCGTCGGAAAATCGCCGGGGTCGATGGCGATCACCGAGCGGTCTGGTCGCAGCCTCACCGCTGTTCGGATGATCTGGTAGAGGTTGACCGTGGTCGAGTCGTGGACTGCGACCTCGTCGGGTTGGGCCCCGATCAGCGGTGCGAGCTGAGCACCGACCCGCTGCGGCATATCGAGCCAGTGCTCCCAGCTGCGGATCAGCCCGCCCGCCCACTCGTCGCGCATCAGCCGGTCGACTCGCCCGAACGTGCGCTTCGGCGGCATACCGAGCGAGTTGCCGTCGAGATAGGCCAGGTCAGGGTCGACGACATAGAACTCGTCGCGCCAAGCGGCCAACGGATCGTTGCGATCGTGTTCGGCGGCAATTGCGACCAACTCGTCTGCATTTGGCATGTCACTTCGTCCCTTCGTGGAGTTCGGCCAAGCTGGCATCGCTAGCCGGCTCGTCGTTGGTGAACTCGGTCATCTCGATCGTGGCCGTCATCGGGGTGATGGGAGACTCCAGTGACACTGTCGGTTACCGCTGGCGCGGCACATGCTGGGACAGCACGCCCGACTCGGTGAGGGCGGCGATCTCGTCGAGCCCGAGCCCCAAGAGTTCGCTCAGAACCTCGGCGTTGTCCTCGCCCCGGTAGCGGGGGCTGCCCTTGACACCCACATCGGGTGCGTCGCTGAACTTCCACGGGGCGTTCGGGATTCGGTACGTTCCGCCGCCACGGTCGTCGATCTCACGGACCACGTCGCGCTCGTGTGCCCATTCGGTGTCGCACACCTCGGCGACCGATCGGATCGCACCGACCGCCAGCTTGAACTTGCTGCAATGCGCTTCCATCGTCTCGGCGTCGGGCACCGTCAGCGCGTACTCACGGATGTACCCGACCAGTTCGTCGAGATGTTCCTGGCGGTTGGCGGGTGTCGCGAATCGGGGATCCTGGTCGAGCTCGAGGCGTCCGATCGCCCCTATGTAACTATTGAAGCTGCCTGGGGCTGCCGGATGGCCGGCGATGATGACCTGCTCGCCATCGGCGAGTTCGACCACGGGCTGATGTTCGTTGCCGAAGCTGCGAACCCAGTTTGGGTCGTCGTGTCCGTCCCACAGTTCGTCGTGAACGTGTTCGTTGACGTACAGCATGACCTGTGCCATGGCGATGTCGATCGACTGGCCGCGGCCGGTCTTTTCACGCTGGTAGAGCGCTGCCAACACACCGGCGGCTGCGTCGAGCGACGTGTACACGTCGGCATGGCTATGGCGGTCGTTGCGGTATACGCCGCCGCCACCGTGATCGCCCTGCGACTTGGTGAATCCAACCTCTGCCTGCACCACCGGGGCATACGCCCGCCGGTTCTTCCACGGTCCGGTCGAGCCGTACCCGTTGATCGAGGCGTAGATGATGCGCGGGTTGCGAGCGGAAATCACCTCATAGCTGAGCCCGAACCGCTGCATCACGCCAGGACGGTAGTTTTCGATCACGATGTCGCATTGTTCGGCCAGCTCGAGCATCAGTTCGACCGCCTCTGGTCGAGTCAGATCAAGGCTGAGGCAGCGCTTGCCCACGTTCTGTTGGGCGTAGTAGGTCGGCATGCTGTTGCGGCGCGGGGTGGCGAATCGGGTTATGTCGCCTGCCGGTGGCTCGATCTTGATCACCTCGGCGCCGAGATCGGCAAACATGCGGGTGCAGTGAGGTCCCGCCAGCACCCGTGTGAAATCGAGAACTCGAACGCCTTCCAGCGGTGTCTGCATCTACTCATCGTTGCCGATCTGTGGCGCGCACGGAGAACGCGGGACCAACGGCCCTGGTTGCGCTCCAGCGAGCAGGGCAGGCTGGACCGATCACCGTGTGGAGGGAGTGCCTGATGAAGGTGTTACTGGTCGAAGGAGTTCCGGGCGTCGGCGCCCCCGCCGAATCGGAGTTGCGCGCAGCCGGCCACTTGGTCGTGGGCTGCGAACCAGCCGACCCGTCGTCTCCATGCCGAGGGCTCGAGGCGGTCGGAGACTGCCCGCTCGACGGTCACGACATCGACGTTGCCGTGGTCAGCCGAGCGGGTAGCGACTTGGTGCCCTCTGAGAGGGGTGCCCTGTGTGCGGCCCGCCAGCGGATCCCTGTCGTGGTCGTCGGCGACCCCCGTCACACGATCTCGTTCGGGCCCGGAACCCACGCGGCGGGCGCCGACCTGGTTTCGGCTTGCGAACGAGCAGCGGCCTCGGGTGTCGCGCACGTAGCGGCCGTTCGGCGTGATCTGTTGATGGCAGGTGTGGTGACCTCCGACGAGGTCGATGGTGCCAACCCGCGTATCTCGTTCGAGGTCCAGCGCCAGCCGCGCCGCCTAAGGTTGGTAGTGCATGCCCCGGCCGACGAACCACGGCTCGCATCGATCACCAAGTCAGCTGCCGAGGCGCTGCGCCGCTTCGATCAACACTCGAGCGTGATCGACGTCGTAACCAACCCCGCCTAACCAGTTGTGAGTTGTGCCAGGGGATTCAGCGGATAGGTCGCTTCGCTCCTTTTCATTCCGCACGAATCCCCCGTCACGATTGGTCGCAGTTCGCCTATCGGCTCACGCTCCTGGCACAACTCCCAACTCAGATGCCGTCGGCTGCCGCTGCTGAATCGGCGTCGCCTTCGAGTCCCTTTGACAAGGTGGCGAAGACCGGAGGGGGATCACGCCACGGATCGGCCTCGCCGCGGGCGACGGCCGCGATGGCAGACCACACCCGCTCGGCGGTGCAGGGCATGTCGATGTGGCGCACACCGAGATGTGACACGGCATCGATCACAGCGTTCTGAATTGCTGGTGTTGAGCCGATGGTGGCTGCTTCACCGATGCCCTTGGCCCCCAATGGATTGAGTGGCGACGGGGTTTGGGTCGAGTGCACCTCGAAGCTGGGCATATCGGCGGCCGAAGGTATGCCGTAGTCGGCGAAGTTGCCGGTGATCGGGTTGCCGCTGCCGTCGTAGCGAATTTCCTCGAACAATGCCTGTCCGACGCCGCTGGCGATACCACCGTGCTGTTGGCCTTCGACCAGCAGCTGGTTGATGACCGTGCCGCAGTCGTCGACGGCGACGTGACGCATCAGACGGGCCTCGCCGGTCTCGGTGTCGACCTCGACGACGGCGATGTGGGCGCCGAACGGAAACGATGCGCCCTCCGGGTCGAACACGTGCTCGGCCTCGAGCGGTCGGTCACCGAGCTCTTCCGACTTGGCAGCCAGTTCACCCCAAGACAGTGCCGATGCCGGCACGCCGACCACGCCGATCGTGCCGGTCGATCGATCGATGATGATGTCGGCCTGGTCGGCCTCGAGCACCTGGGCCGCCAGGATCCGGGCCTGTTCGACCATCGCCTCGGTAGCTCGGTGAATCGCCGATCCGCCGACCTGGAGCGAACGTGACCCACCGGTTCCACCGCCTTGCGGAACGCGGTCGGTGTCGCCGTCGACGAGTGTGATGCGGTCGAGCGGAATGCCGGTCTGGTCGCTGAGGATCATGGCGTATGTCGTCTGGTGACCCTGGCCGTGCGACAGGGTGCCGCAGTACAGCGTGGCGCTGCCGTCGGCGTGCACCTCGACCTTGCCGTACTCGGGTGTTCCGCCGCCGCCGGTGATCTCGACATAGGTGGCAATGCCGATGCCAAGTTGTTTTACGTCACCACTGGCCCGTCGTTGTGCCTGCTGGCGGCGTAACTCGTCGTAGCCGATCGCGTCGACGGCCGTCTGCAGCGGCAGCCGATATCGGCCGCTGTCGTACACGTTGCCGGTCAGCGTGGTGAAGGGGAAGACGGCGTCACCGAGCAGGTTCTTCTGGCGCAGTTCGATCGGGTCGATACCGAGCTCGTGCGACGCTTGATCGACGAGCCGTTCAAGCAGGGCGGTGGCTTCGGGGCGACCAGCTCCGCGGTAGGCGCCGGTCGGCGATGTATTCGTTGCTGCGACGACGACGTCGAAATCGATCGCCGAGAAGTCGTAGGTGCCGTGTGACATGCGCCGGGTGCCCGACGGCAGGGCGGCACCGATGCCTGGATAGGCACCGCCGTCGCCGACCAGGCGAACCCGCAGCCCGGTGAACGTTCCGTCGCTGCGACAACCTAGCTCGGCGTACTGCACCTGGCCGCGGCTGTGGGCCATGGCCTGCATGTCCTCGGTACGGGTCGGCACCCAGATCACGGCCCGATCGAGACGCTTGGCGGCGGCGGCGACCACGCCATACTCGTGCTGCATGCCGGCCTTGCCACCGAAACCACCACCAACCTGCGGTGTGATGACGTGGATGTCTTCCGGCTTCCACTTCAGGCTGGCCGCGATCTGACCCTTTACGTAGTGCGGAAACTGGTTGGACGGCCAGAACGTGATTCGACCGTCGGCTGCGGGGGCGGCGGCGCAACCGTGTGGCTCGATCGGGGCGACGGCGATCCGCTGGTTGACGTAACGGCCGCGCACCACTACGTCGGAGATCGCATCGAGATCGAGTGGAGCATCGGGCGACTCGGCGACGGCGATGTTGCTGCCGTGCTCGGGAAACAGAACGGGCGCTCGGTCGGCGAGCGCCGCCTCAGGATCGGTGACCGATGGCAACGGGTCGATCTCGGCCCATACGGCCTGCGCTGCGTCGACGCCCTGAGCCTGTGTTTCAGCGAACACGACGGCGATCGCTTCACCCACGAATCGCACCCGGTCAGCCGCCAACGGTGGGCGGGCGAAGTGTTCGTGGATCTTGGCGAACCCGTGATGGGGGTCGATCCCAAGATCGACTGCGGTCCACACCTCGACGACACCCGGCATCGACCTCGCCTCGTCGACGTCGATTGATCTGATCATGCCATGGGCCAGATCGGAACGTACGAACACGGCATGCAGCGGGTGATCGAGCGGCAGGTCGGCGAGATACTTGTTCGCGCCCGTCAGCAAGCCGGGGTCTTCGGTGCGGATTACACGGTTGCCCAGAATCGAGCCGTGCAGCGGCTGTGTGATCGAATCGGACGTGTTGGTGGGGGCTACGGTGGGCTCACTCATCGGCCCCGACTCTACGCTGGTGGGGTGGAGCAACCTGAGAGCGAGACCGGTCGATCGCTCGCCCGTCGGCTGGCGCTCGAGGTGTATGTGCCGTGGACGCTCGCTCAGCTCGGTCGCGGCATGTTGCTGCCGGTCGTGCCTTTGTATCTGCGCGATGCCGGCTTGTCGTACACGATGGTGGCGGTCGTGCTTGCCGCGCTCGGCCTTGGCGCCGTACTGGGAGGGTTGCCGAGTGGGAGCATCGCCGGTCGGCACGGTCCGGAGTGGTTGTTCGTGGGCGCCACCGTGGCAACCGGCCTGACGGCTGCGCTGCTGGGGATCAGCACAGCGGTATTTGCGTTGGTGGCCTTTCGCCTGCTGTACGGCGTTGGAGTCGTCGGCATGCGCGTGTCGGTGCAGATGCTCGTCAACCTTGCCGCCCCGGTTCGGCTGCGCGGACGCGGCATGTCGGGGCTTGGTGGGGCGCTTCGGTTGGCCTTCTTCGTGGGTCCGCTCGTCGGTGGCGTACTGGTCGACTTGGTCGGATTCTCTATGACGTTTCTGGTTTGCGGCGTGACGACCTTGTGCGGGCTGATCCCATTCCTCGCGGTGCGCAGGGATCGACCAGAAGGCCAACGCTTCGATCGTCCGGCTGTGCCGTGGTCGAGCTTGAGCAACGCCCTCCACCAACATCGCGGGTTGCTGTTTCTCGCTGGAACTGGCCCTGCACTGGTGATGACAGTTCGTGAGGGACGCAATGTCGTGGTGCCGCTGATCGGCGACGAGCTCGGGCTCAGCGCCACCGCGGTCGGGGCGCTCGTGGCGATCGGCACCGGTGCAGACCTGTTGTTGTTCCCGGTTGCCGGCTGGCTGATGGACCGTTTCGGCCGGCTGTACGCGATCGTGCCGGCGTTCAGCCTGCTCGGCCTGGGGATGTTCGTGCTCGGAATGAGCGACACGGCGACCGGGGCGATCGTGGCCGGCGTGATCATGGGGATCGGCAATGGTATGAGCGCCGGCACGATGCTGACGCTGGGTGGCGACTTGGCGCCCACCGACGCCGGTCCGTTCCTGGCTGCACTCGGCATGATGCAGGACAGTGGGGCGGTGGTCGGGCCGGTCATCGTCGGCTGGCTGGCCGATTCGGCCGGGCTGGCGCAGTCGGCGCTGGTGTTGGCGGCCGTGATGTTCGTGGCCATCGCCTGGATCGTGATCGTGCTCGGCGATACGGCTCGCCCGAGCCGACCCTGGCTGGTGCGACGCCTCGACGCGACAACGCCGCAAGCCACGTCTACGCTGCACCGATGACGTCTTCGGTGTTGCAGACCGTTCCGCTCGGGTTCCAGTGGCCGACCGCCGACCCGTTCTTGTTTTGTGTGCACCACCTCGACCACTATCCGGCGGCCAATGATCAGCTGGGTCCAGCGGCATCGCTGGCCGGTCGTTCGCTCGGGCAAGACTTCGACGGAATCGACGGGTGGCGGATGTACCACGGCCAGGTCGTGCCCGGTTTCCCAGCCCACCCTCACCGGGGCTTCGAGACGATCACCTATGTTCGGCAGGGCCTGGTCGACCACTCCGATTCGCTGGGCGCCGCCGCCCGGTATGGCCGCGGCGACGTGCAGTGGATGACCGCCGGTAGCGGCATCGTGCACGCCGAGATGTTTCCGCTGCTCGACCGCGATCTTCCCAACACCGCTGAGTTGTTCCAGATCTGGATCAATCTGCCTGCCGCCGACAAGATGGTCGATGCCCACTTCTCGATGTTGTGGGATCACGACATCCCCCGCCATATCGTGACCGACGATCAGGGCCGCGCGGTCGAGGTCACGGTCATCGCCGGATTGATTGGCACACAACAGCCACCTTCGCCGCCGCCCGCCTCGTGGGCATCACGGGTCGACGCCGACGTCGCGATCTGGCACATCGTGATGGAGGCGGGAACACGGTTCACCCTGCCGGCCGCCGCCGACGCCCAGACGAACCGCACGCTGTACGTATTCGCCGGTGAGCGGCTACATATCGATGACGAGCCGATCGCAGCTTCGACTGGGGCCGTGGTCGACTGCACCCGTGACATCGTCTTGACCGCCGACGATAGCACCGAGATTTTGATGTTGCAGGGCCGGCCGCTCGGCGAGCCGGTGGCGCAGTACGGGCCGTTCGTGATGAACACCCGGGCCGAGATCCAGCAGGCGTTCGACGACTATCAGCGCACCCAGTTCGGTGGCTGGCCGTGGGATCGCGATGATCCGGTTCACGGCTTGGATGGCGCTCGGTTCGCTCGCCACGCAGACGGCAACGTAGAGCGCGCCCTACCTGTCTGAGGTGTATCCCAAGACCGGCGAAAGGGTCGCCGCCGGTGTTAGTCGTGCTCGGAGTTGGCGGTGACGCGAGAGGCGATGATCGGCAGCATCTTGGCGGCGATCGATGGCACGTCACGGATGACTGCGGTGAAACCGCGCCCGTCGAGATGCAGAACCGAGGCCGCTGTCTTGGTTGTGACCGTCGAGTTGCGATGACTGTGGGTGAGTAGCGCCATCTCACCGGCGAACGAGCCGGGTCCGAGATCTGCGATGTGCTCGCCGTCGCGGGTGACCTCGACCTCGCCATCGACCACCACGAACATCTCATGTGCTGATCCGCCCTCGGTCATCAGCACCTTGCCTGCGGGGTAGTCGAGTTGGGTGGCGCACCCGGCTACCTCATCGAGTTCATCCTCGTCGAGGCCGGCGAACAAAGGCACCACCTTCAGATGGTCGTGATACGCATGTTTCTGTTTTGCCATGTGGCCCCTCCATGAGTTCCCCGCCATACAGTACGACAGCGGCACGACACAGTTGCGATCCGACGACATGTCGCTGTCGTCGGACAGCGTAAACGTTCTCAGGTGACGAGTGTGAACCCGCCGTCGACGACCATGATGTCGCCGGTCGTGTAGCGGTTGCGAACTAGCGCCAAAGTCGCCTCTGCGACGTCGGCTGGCGTGGCCGAACGAGGGATCGGTGCCCTGGCCGCCACGGCGGCGTGCAGGGCATCCCAATCGCTGGTCCAGGGCGTCGCCACTAGGCCGGGAGCGACGGCGTTGACGCGGATCGGCCCATATGACTTGGCGAGCAACACCGTCATGTGGTTGAGCGCCGCTTTTGACATCGCGTACGCAATCGACGATCCCGTCGGGCGCACCCCTGCGATCGAGGTGATGTTGACGATATTGCCGTCCTCGACCTTGCGCAGGTGCGGGATCGCCGCCTTGGTGAGCGACCAAGTGCCAAACACGTTGACTTCGAACGTCTTGCGGAAGATCTCGTCGGTGAGTGCGTCGATGTCGCGATGGTCGACAACCGTGGTCCAGCCGGCGTTGTTGACCAGCACGTCGAGTTGACCGAACCGCTCGATCGTGGCTTCGATCAAGCCCCCGACCTGCTCAGGATCGCTGATGTCGGCCTGCACATAGATAGCCTCGCCGGGAAGCTCGGAGACGACTCTTTCGCCGGCATCGACCGACGACGACGAGTTCACCACAACCGAAGCGCCGAGTGCAGAGAACCGGTGGGCGATCGCCTCGCCGATCCCGCTCGATGATCCTGTTACAAGGACGACCCGACGTGCGAACTCGGAGCCGACGGATGCTGTTGTCTCGGTTTCGGGCATCCAGAGACAGTACGACAGTTGGCACCGCGGCGTGCGACCGAGAGACGGCGGCCCGGGTACATTTCAGATCATGCGCAGCGAACTATTGATCGGTGGAGTTTGGCGACAGGGTTCTGACGATGGTCGGATCGCGGTACTCGACCCGGCAACCGACGAACAGTTCGCCGAGGTAGCCGATGGCACTCCCGCGGACGCGATCGCCGCCTGCGATGCTGCCGAGGCGGCCCAGGTCAAGTGGGCAGCCACGGCACCGCGCGTTCGTAGCGAAATCCTGCGCAACTGTTGGCACACGTTGATCGATCACACCGACGAGTTGGCGTCGTTGATCGTGCGCGAGCACGGCAAGCCGATGGTCGACGCCAAGGGCGAGATCGTGTACGCCGCCGAGTTCTTCCGCTGGAACGCCGAGGAGACCGTACGGATCCGGGGCGAGTTGGGCACAGCTCCGTCGGGCGCCAATCGGATCATCGTGCATCACCCACCCGTCGGCGTTGTGCTGATGGTGACACCGTGGAACTTCCCGGCAGCGATGATCACACGCAAGCTTGCTCCGGCGCTGGGCGCAGGAAACGCCGTTGTGATCAAGCCGCCGCGGGACACACCGCTCACGGCTCTCCGCATCGCCGACCTGCTGCAGCAGGCGGGTGTGCCCGATGGCCTGATCAATGTCGTTCCGACCAGCGCTTCGGGCGCCTGGTTCGACGCCGCCGTCGATCATCGGGCCGTACGGATGTTGTCTTTCACCGGCTCGACCGAGGTTGGCCGCGTGCTGTTGCGGCGTGCCGCCGACCGAGTTCTCAAGACCGTTATGGAACTCGGTGGCAATGCCCCATTCATCGTGTTCGACGACGCCGATGTCGATGCCGCCGTCGAGGGCGCGATGGTGGCCAAGATGCGCCACTCGGCCGAAACGTGCACGGCCGCCAATCGGTTCTACGCCGAGGCTGGCGTCGCCGATGAGTTCACCGCCAAGTTGGCGGCGGCGATGGGCGGCGTCAAGATCGGCAACGGGTTCGACGCAGACGTATCGTGTGGCCCCCTGATCAACAAGCAGGCGGTAGAAGATGTCGATGGTCTCGTGCGGTCGGCGGTGGGGGCCGGCGCCGACGTCGTCGTCGGCGGGTCACGGGCCGAGGGTCCCGGTTGCTTCTATCTCCCGACCGTGCTCGGCAATGTGTCGCACGACTCGCCGATCGCCGGCGCCGAAATCTTCGGGCCGGTCGCCCCGGTGATTCCATTCAACGACTACGAACAGATGATCCGGCAGGCGAACGACACCGAGATGGGGTTGACCGGATACGTGTACACGCGCGATCTCGCCAAAGGCCTGCGTACCAGCGAGCGAATCCAGGCCGGCATGATCGGCTTGAACCGTGGGGCCGTCAGCGATCCGGCCGCCCCGTTCGGCGGTATGAAGCAGTCGGGCCTTGGCCGCGAGGGCAGCGGTGAGGGCATCTACGAGTTCTGCGAGACCCAATACATCGCCACCAACTGGTGATCGAGTGTGCCAGGAGCGTGAGCCGGTTGGCGAACTGCGACCAATCGTTACGGGGGTGCCAGGCGTAATGAAAAGGAGCGCAGCGACTTATCCGCTGGGTCCCGGGGCACACTCAGAACTGGTGAGTCGTCGGCGTCGCTAGCCTTCTGGGCGATGCCGTTGTACCAATCGAGTGCACCCGCCGACTGCCCCGTTGGGTGCCATGCGATGGTGCGGCTGCCGGCGATGTTGGCCGGTGCATCCGGCTACGGCTGTGCAAATTGACCCGTCGCGCTGCCCCCGAACTCCGGATGCCGGTCGCCGGGTACCTGCTGAGCTTCTTCGTTGTAGGCATGTCGCTGAGTGTGCTCGGCCCTGCGCTCTCGGAGCTGCGTGATCGAGCGGGCACCGACCTGGGAGGGATCGGTGTGCTGTTCGTCGGGCAGGCGTGCGGCTACATCGTGGGTTCGCTGCTCGCCGGGCGGATGTTCGATCTTTTTGATGGTCACCGGGTCTTAGCCGCCGGCCTCGGCTTGCTGGCGGTTGGCATGGTGTCGATTCCGTCGCTCGACACGCTGCCGGCACTGTTCGCTACCTTCGTGATGGTCGGTGTTGGTGCCGCCTCGGTCGACGTCGGTGCCAATACTTTGCTGATTTGGCAGCTCGGGGCAGGCGTTGGCCGAGCGATGAATATTCTGCACCTGTGTTTCGGTGTCGGCGCCCTGACGGCACCGCTCGTCGTGTACATCGGGCTCGGGTTTGCCAGCTATCTGGCGACGGCGTTGTGTCTTGCGTTTGCGGCGTTGGTGTTGAGTGCCCCGTCACCGGTGGCGTCGACCGCGGTCCGCGACGAACACACCGAGACCACGCGTCCGATGTTGATCGTTCTGTCCGCCTTCTTCGTCGTGTACGTCGGGCTGGAGGCGGGCTTCGCCGGGTGGGTTTACACCTATGGCGAGGAGATCGAGTTCAGCGACCTGGCGGCGACCTGGCTGACGACCGCATTCTGGATCGGGTTCACGTCAGGCCGAGTGTTGGCGAGCGCGCTCGGGCAACGCGTTCGACCAAAATCGCTGCTGACTGCGTCTTGTCTGCTGACGGTGTTCGCAGCCGGAGTGCTGGTCGTCGGAGACGGACGAACGACCCCGGTCTGGATTGGTGCGGTGCTGATGGGTGTCGCCACCGCGCCACAGTTCCCGGCGATGTTCACGTATCTCGAGCGACGGATTCGGATGACCGGCAGCGCGACCGCCTGGTTCGTGGGTGCAGCCGGCCTGGGAGGGCTCGTGTTTCCATGGCTGATCGGGCGATGGTTCGACGCCAGTGGCGCGGCCGCCGTGCCGTGGTCGATGCTGATCCTCGGGGTCCTGACGCTCGTGTCATTCGCCGTGTCGAATCGTATGCTCGGCGGTTGAGCCGGCGGGCTCAGGCCGCCGCAGCAACCTCGTTGATGGCTGCCACCAGCTTCTTTACTCCGAGCATGCCGTACTCGAAGGTGTGGTCGGTGCCGTCGGTCAGCGTGACCACGACCCGCTTCATGATGCCCTTCTTGGCCTCTTCGGCCCGGACGATCGAGGCGCAAGGAATCACTATTTCAGCGTTTTCACCGTCGTCGCGGAGATAGGTGAGGCCGCCGCCGGAGCCTGCCAGCGCACCTACAGCAAACCCGATGTTCTTGGCAATGGTCTTGAAGCTCGAGTCGTAAAGCGCTTTGAACGTGATCTCGTCGTCGCGGACAATCAGGTGACCGGTTAGGCGGCCGCCCTCCGGGATGTAGTTGATCGACCACTGCTTTTCCATGATTTACTCCTTGGTGGCGCCTAACGGCGGCGGGTGCTCAGGCGATCGAGCAGGACATATCAGCACCGCAACACATCGGCGACTTGATCTTGCCGTGACCGTTGGGGCACTTCGAGACCTGCACCGACGAGCCGTCGTCGCGCTCGATCGAGTCGTTCACGAGCGGGGCATTGCAGGTACCGCAGGTTGCGTTGACGGACATTCCACAGCTGGGGCATTCGTAGGTGGCCATAGCAGCATCGTATCGCTCCGACGACGCTGCTCGGGTTCTGGCGGAATCCGTACGTGTGCAAGAACGAGGTTTTAAAATCCCAAAAGCTCGACTCGATCGCTGCCGTCCGCTGACAGGCGGCAGCAGCAGGACCCCTGCTGCTTTCACTGATCACCGTCCAGAGGTCACCCGGGGACCACGCGGGTGCCTCGTTCTCCGGTGAGGAGAGTGGCGGCGTCGGCGAGCGAACCGATCGCGGCGAAGCTGCCGGTGCGCTCGACGAATCGACAGACTGCATCGATCTTGGGGCCCATCGAGCCGGCCGGAAACTGAACGCGCCGGAGGTCGGCGGCGGTTGTCGACGAGATCCGTTGCGCGGTCGGCGTGCCGAAATCAAGGAATACCCCGTCGACATCGGTCAGCACTAAGAACGCGTCGGCCTTCAACTGTTCGGCCAGCAACGCAGTGGTGAGGTCCTTGTCGATCACAGCTTCGACACCGCTCAGCTCGCCTCCGGGAGCCTCACTCACGGGGATCCCACCGCCGCCTGCACACACGACTACGGAGCCGGCGTCGAGCAGCAACCGAATCACGGGTGTCTCGACGATCCGAACCGGCTTTGGTGATGCCACGACCCGCCTCCATCGATCACCATCGGGAGCGATCTCCCATCCGCGTTGGTCGGCGATCACTCGTAGCTCGGCCTCGTCGTAGACCGGACCCACGAACTTGGTCGGATGATCGAACGCCGGATCCGCCCGGTCGACCACGGTCTGGGTGACGATCGCTGTGACCAGTCGATCGGGGAGGTGGTTCTGGAGCTCCTGCACCAGCCAATACCCGATCAACCCCTGCGTCTCAGCACCCAACGCGTCAAGCGGAAAAGGGTGGCTGAGCGACGTATCGCTGGCCGACTCGAGTGCCAAAACACCGACCTGGGGGCCGTTGCCGTGGGTGATCACGAGTTCGTGTTGGCGGGCGAGTGGCGCCAGCGCCGCGATCGCGATCTCGACATTGCGTTCCTGGATATCAGAGTCGGGTCGTTGGCCCCGCTTGAGCAACGCATTCCCGCCCAAGGCGGCGACGATTCGCATCTCAGCTGGCTACGAACACGCTTGGGAAGAGGGCCAAGACGGCAATCGCGTGCTCGAGTTCGCGTTGGTCGATGTTCTCGCCGATTCGGTGTGTGTTTTGCTCGACGCCGGCGCCGATGCCAAACATCGCCGGATGGGTCATCGTGCCAGACACGACCCACCGCTTCGACGTCGGAACATCGATCAAACCTTCGTCGACGGGAATCGGGAAACCGACACCGTCGGTGGAGAACACCCACCGGTCGACGCGCGGTAGCCGGCGTCGGGCGCCAGCGGTGGCACCACCCTCTGGCTCGTCGATGTACGGGCTGACCACCTGTTCGTAGCTGTTGACGGCCGCCGTGATCGCCGGGTGCTCCTCGGGTGTGACCCAGCCGGGATAGATCTGTGCGTTGCCGGGTATGTAGCCCGTGATCGTTGGGAGCACGTAGACCGGCACACTGATGTCGACCGTGAGGCCGGCGTCGCGAGCGGTCTGGATGGCGGCCAACCGCTCGACTTCAGCAACCGCGATCTCTGGTGTCTCGCCGACGGTGAGGCGGCGATCAAAGCGGAACGTGAACCGTTCGGGAACAGCGCAATCACTGGGGGTGTCGAGCACCGCCCATGAGGCCGTGCGGGTGCCTGCCCCGAGGAAGTCGTGCTGTGCGAAACCCTCGTTGACGGCCTGCTGGGCGGCTTCGGTCAAGATGCCGGCGCCGTACTCGAGCGGATTGAGACCGAGGTGCGGCATCGACCCGTGACACGAGCGGCCCGTCACCGTGACCTCGATCTGCATCCGGCCGCGCTGGCCGCGGTAGATGCCGAGTGCACCCTTTTGGTTGTCGCCGGTGCCCTCGGTGAAGATCACCACGTCGGGGATCATGCTCGGCGCCGCACCAGGCAACACCTTGCTGACCAAGTAGCGCGGGCCGCCACCGTCGTTGTCTTCCTCGGCGACCGTGGCGTACGACCTGATGATCGCTCCCCGCAGTGCGCCCTCAGGTGCGAGTTCGAGCAGGATCTTGGTGGCGATCACTTGCGAGATCACACCAGCCAACTGGTCTGCCGTGCCGCGCCCGAATACGAGGTGTTCCCATTCGTCGTCGGGGGGCAGGTAGCCGAGCTGGCCGCGCACCGCCTCGCGGTTCAGCTTGGAGGCGTCGATCAGGCCGTCGTAGGCGTCGACAGCACCGTCGAGCTTGTCGAGCCATTGCTGGCGCAATGCCTGCACGGTGTCGGAGTGACCGTCGAGATAGATGATCTTCTTGTCGTCGGCATCGATCCCGTCGTCGAGATCCTGCACGGTCCAGACCAGGTTGCCGAACTCGTCGAACCCGACATCTTCGGCAGCGCGAACCGCGCCGATCTCGATGATCCGCTTGCGCAGCATCTCGAGTCGCGGGCGCTCGTGATTGCTCAGGCCGGCCTGGGCATCTCCGCCCTGGTCGTCGGGCAGGTCGACTTGATCGGCGGGGATACGAACAGCCTCCTGCAGGATCTCCACTGCGAGTGGGCGGTAGCGGGCGGCCAGTTCGGCAACTCGTTCGTCGAGCGTCATGTCAGTCTCCATGTATGTGTCGTTTGAGTCTGGGTGGGTTCGGGTGAGTTCGGGTGAGTTCGGTTGATTCGATTGTTGGTGGCGGTCAGGCGATGCGGGCGGCGAGGTCGTCGACCTTCGCCGCGGCGAGCAGCGCCATCACCACATAAACCTTCTTGTTGGCTTCCTCGGCGACGGCGACCCGGAACTGGTCCATCACGCCCGGCGTGACCTCATCGCCGATGTCGGCTGGCAGGCAGTGAAGGTACAAGGCGTCGTTGGTGAGTGCCATCCGGCGTTCGTCGCAGATCCAGTCACGGTTGTCGGCATTCATGGCGAGCGCCCGTTGCTCGATGTCGTGCAACCCGGCGGTGTCGCGCGCCTTGTTGGCGGCGACACGTTCGAACATCAACGCCTGCGGGCCCCACGACTTGGGGTACACGGCGTCGGCGCCGGCGAAGGCCGCATCCATGTCGGTGGTTACCTCGAACGAGCCGCCCGATTCGGCGGCGCCCTCGTGGGCCCAGCGAATCGGGTCGGGCAACAGGTCGTAGCCCTCTGGATGGGCCAGCGTCACGTTGGCGCCGAACCGAGTCAGCAACGACACCAGCCCCTGGGGCACCGAGAGCGGCTTGGCGTAGCTCGGCGAGTAGGCCCACGACACGGCGATCCGCTTGCCGGCGACGTCGCCGCCGAAGTGCTCGCGCAGCCACAGCAGGTCGGCCATGGTTTGTGTGGGGTGGTCGATGTCGCATTGGAGGTTGACGATCGGCACCGAGCGCGAGTCGTCGGTGGCGGCGAGATAGTTGTCGATGCCGCGCTTGACATCGTGCATGAAGGTGTTGCCTTCGCCAATGATCAGGTCGTGACGCACGCCGAGGGCGTGGGCGTTCATGCCGAGCATCGCGCCGGTTTCTTCGGCGGTCTCACCATGGCTGACCTGGGTCGATGAGCCATCGACAATCACGGGCTGCATGCCGAGTCGGGCGGCAGCCCCTGCCCACGCCGACTTGGTGCGTGTCGAGTTGTCGAAGAACATCGCGTAGGCGAGCTCGTTCGGAAGCAGCGCGGTTGACGCCCCGGCCCGGTCGAGTTGCTGGAACCGGTCGGCGACGGCCAGCACCGCCTCGAGCTCTGCGGTTGTGTAGTCGTGGGTTGTCAGCAGGCTTCGGTGGCGGAGCGTTGCGAGCACATCGGGATCAGGGCGAGTTGTCATCACTTTTACATTTTGTCATATTTTCAAGATGCCGATCAGAGGACAAGGACCCGATCAGGGGTGACTCGGGACCGAAGGCCCTCCCACACCGGGTGGCAATCGCTGTAGGTTCGCGGTATGGGCGCGACGATGCCATTTCCCAACGAAGGACCACCCCAAAATCCGAGGACACTGGCGGCAGCGGCACAGGTCGATCACCTGGCGGGGCTGTCGCTGTTTACCGGTTGCTCGAAACGCGAACTGCGACATCTCGCCCGCTCGACCCGGTTCGAACTGCTTGAACCCGGCGATGTGTTGTTTGCTGTCGGTCAACCCTCGCGTGAAGCGTTTGTGATCGTCGCCGGTCGGGTCGTCGTCCGTCGCAACGGGCGCAAGGTTGCCGAGCGCGGCCCTGGCGACATCGTCGGTGAGCTCGGTTTGCTGTTGCAGCGCGATCACGTGGCAACGGTGACGGCGACCACCCCGCTCGAGGTGCTCGTGCTGCCGCAGCGAGCGTTGAAGGAAGCGGTCGACGAACTGCCCGGGCTGGCTTGGAAACTGCTGCAAACCGTCGCCGATCGAATGTCGCCCGACACGACCAGTCAACTCACACGCTGACCACCTGGTTTGGTCAGAAACGATTGAGTTTCGGGGATCTTGTGACCGATTGCCCTGTCGGCAGAACTGCTCAGCGTCAAAACTGGTCCCGACGGCTCGGGGCCATCTGACAGACCTCGCCGCGCCAGGAGGGATCGATGAATCCAGTTTCGGGGGGCGAGCGTATCGCCGCCATGCTCGCTGCCGAGGGTGTCGACACCGTGTTCGGCATCATCGACGGGTCGTACTACGGCCTCTATTCAAGTCTGGGTGCACACGGCATTCGGCTGATCACGCCGCGCCACGAGACGAGCGCCGTGCACATGGCCGGTGGCTACGCCCGCATCACGGGCAGGCTCGGCGTATGCATCGCCAGCAACGGGCCGGGCGCGGCCAATGCCCTGCCCGGAGTGGCCGTCGAAAATGGCGAAGGCAACCGTGTCTTGCTGATCACGAGCTGGCGTCGTAGCGGCATCGTCGACCCCGACCGCGGCGGCACCTTCCAGTACTTCGATCAGCCGCGAGTGATCGCCGCGATGTCAAAGTCGAGCGAAGCGGTGGCCTCGGTCGAGCGTCTCCCCGAGGCCATGGCGCGGGCCTTTCGGCAATGCTGGGCTGGGCGCCCCGGTGTTGTACACGTCACGGTTCCCGAGGACATCATGAACCGTTCGTTCCCGGCTTGCTCTGTACCCGTTCCGTACCCCGCGCGTTACCGGCGTCAGCTTCCGATCGAGCCCGATCGGATCGCCGTGCGGCAGGCCGCCGAGATGCTGATCAACGCCGAGTTGCCGCTGATCCACGCCGGCACCGGTGTCGTGCACTCCGGTGCCTACGCCGATTTGTGTCGGGTAGCCGAGTTGCTCGGCGCGCCTGTCAGCACCAGCTGGGGCGGCCGCGACTGCATCGACGAGCGGCTGCCAGCATCGATCCCGATGTACGACATCGAGCTCAACACCAGGGTCCGCAACGACGCCGACGTGGTGCTCGCCCTCGGTACTCGTTTTGGCGAGACCGACTGGTGGGGCAAGCCGCCGTACTGGCGCCCGGCTGCCGAGCAGCAACTGATCCAGGTCGACCTCGACGAGTTGGCCCTGGGCTGCAACAAGCCGGTCGACCTGGCCGTTGTGGCCGATATCTCCGCCTTTCTGCGGGCGCTCGTCAAGCAACTCGAAGTTAACGACCTCTCGGATCGAGTTGCCATGCGATCGGCTCGGCTCGCCGGGTACGCCAGCGACAAACACGACCACCGGGCGGCGCTCGATCTGGCCCTGCTCGTCGACACGAATCCGATCCACTCGTCGCAGGTCGCCCCGTTGTGTCAGGAGCTCTTCGACGACGATGCCGTGCTCGTGATCGATGGTGGAAATACGGCGATCTGGGCCAACCTATATCACGAGGTGCGAGCACCCGGCACGCTGTTGTCGACCTTCAAATTCGGGATGCTCGGTGCCGGCGTCGGTCAGGCGTTGGGGGCCAAAGCGGCGTGGCCGGATCGGCAGGTGCACTGCATCATTGGCGACGGTGCGATGGGCTTCCATTCCCAGGAGATCGAAACTGCTGTTCGCTGCGATCTGCCCGTTGTCTTCCTTGTCCTGTGCGACCGTCAGTGGGGCATGGTCAAGGTCAACCAGGAGTTCACGATCGATCCCGACCGCACGTTGTTGGAGGGTGGTTTGCCGCCCGAAGAGAACATCAATACCGACCTTGGCGAGACCCGATTCGACCTGTTGGCCGCGGCGATGGGCGCCCACGGCGATCGGGCTGCGACGGTCGACGAGCTGCGCTCGGCAATCGAGCGCAGCCTGGCATCGGGGCGTTGTGCGGTGATCCATGTCGACGTCGACCGCCAAGCGCACAAGTTCGCTCCCAACCTGGCCTCGTTCAAGGACATGCACGCCGAGCCCGGTGGCTCGTGAGCGGCCCGCGGTCGGTACTCATCACCGGGGCGGGTGGCTACATCGGGCGCCAACTCGTGGCGGCGCTGGCCGCTGATCGAAAGACGGTCGGCACGCTGGTCGCTGTCGACGTTCGGGACATTCCGGCCGAAGACCGCCTGTTGGGTGTCGTGTATCGCGTCGGCGATGTCAGAGGCACTGCGCTCGGCTCACTGTTGACGGAGTTCGAGGTTGACTGCGTGGTTCACTTGGCCGCGATCGTCACGCCCGGGCCGGACAGCACGCGCGAGTTCGAGTATTCCGTCGATGTGCTCGGCACCCAGAACGTGATCGACCTCTGCGTCGAGGCGGGTGTCGGACAACTGGTCGTGACCAGCAGCGGCGCCGCGTATGGGTATCACGCTGACAATCCTGTCCCGCTCGGTGAGGACGACCCGTTGCGCGGCAACCCTGAGTTCGCCTACTCCGACCACAAGCGCCAGGTCGAGCAGCGGCTTGCCCGCGCTCGCCACGATCACCCCGATTTGCGTCAGCTGATCTTTCGTCCCGGCGCGATCTTGGGCGCCACGGTGGCGAACCAGATCACAGCCATGTTCGAGAAGCGTGTCGTGCTCGGTATCGCCGGATCGGATACTCCGTTCTCGTTCGTGTCGGACCGCGACGTCGTCGCCGCACTGTGCAAGGGAATCGGCGACGACGCCACCGGGATCTACAACCTGGTCGGAGGCGGGTCGACCCCGTTGCCACGGATCGCCCAGCGGCTTGGCAAACGGTTCGTGCCGGTTCCGGCGGCAGTGGTTCGATCGGCGCTGCGGGTGCTGCGCCGGATCGGCCGCTCGCAGTACGGGCCGGAACAGGTTGACTTCTTGCGTTACCGGCCGGTGCTGTCGAACGAACGTCTGGTTCACGAGTTCGGCTACGTTCCGCGGCTGACCAGCGACGAGGTGTTCGAGGAGTACGCCCAACAGCACCAGCTCGTCGCCATCGACGGTCGGCCTCGGCCAACGGATCGTGTCGTGGTGATCACCGGCGCGGCAGGCGGGATCGGCGCTGCGCTGGCCCGCAAGTTTGCCGCTGGTGGCGCTCGGGTGGCGCTGCTCGATCTCGAAGCCGACCGCCTCGAGCCGCTCGCCGCTGAGCTGCATGCCGGCGGGGCCGAGGCGCTTTCGATCGTGTGCGATGTCACCTCGCTCGACGCCTGCGGCGCGGCGATCGACGCGGTCATCGACCGTTTCGGGGGGATTGACGTACTGGTTGCCAACGCCGGTATCACCCACCTCGGCCGCTTCTCTGACACCGACGTTGCGGTGATCGGCAGGGTGATGGACATCAATTTTTTGGGCTCGGTCAACATCACCAAGGTGGCGCTGCCGGCGCTGCTCGATCGTCGCGGGCAGATCGCCGTCATGTCGAGCATCGCAGGCCTCGCCCCACTGGCGACCCGCACCGGGTACTCGGCCAGCAAGCACGCCCTGCACGGCTTTTTCGAGTCGTTGCGCACCGAGCTGGCGGGCGACGGTGTGGGCGTGACGATGGTGTGCCCGTCATTCGTGCGGACCGGCATCGGCGGCCGCGCATTGGGTGGTGATGGTGGTCGTCCAACGATCGAGCGAACACAAATTGGCACTCCGGTCGAACCCGACGACCTGGCCGATCTGATTGTCGATGCCGTCGATCGACGGCGCCGCCTCGTGCTGCCCTTCCGTGACGCCCGTCGCGCCGCCCGACTGGCACGTTTCGCTCCGAGGCTGTACGACCGGATCATGATCAAACGGCTGGCGCCCAGCACAGACTGAGAAGTCGAGTCGATCGGCAACTCAACCGGTTGTTGCCGACACCTGAATACTT
>CALFRK010000179.1 GCA_937919625.1 uncultured Ilumatobacter sp. | reverse complement strand
TACGGATTGCTCGGGTACGGATTGCTCGGGTACGGATTGCTCGGGTACGGATTGCTCGGGTACGGATTGCCCAGGTACGGATTGCCCAGGTACGGATTGCTCGGGTACGGATTGCTCAGGTTCGGGTTACTCGTGCTTGAAGTACTTGGCGTCGGGGTAGACGTCCTCGGTGGCTGCTCCTGCTGCCTTCCAGCCGTTGTAGCCGACTGTGAGGTGGGCGACGTTGGTGTATCCGAGCTGTTGCAGCACGTCGGCCGCCAACGCCGAGCGATGCCCGCCGGCGCAGTGCAATACGTACCGGTCGCCGAACTCGAGCCCCTTACGGAAGTACGGCGACTCGGGGTCGAACCAGAACTCGAGCATGCCGCGCGGCATCGACTTGGCCTTCGGAATCGTGCCGAGTGCCCACCGCTCGCGGACGTCGCGGATGTCGACCACCGTCACCCCGCCAGCTTCGATCTCGGCCTGCAACTGCTCGACCGACAGCTCCTCGATTCGAGACTTTGCTTCGGTGACGAGATCGTTGATGTTCTTACGGTTGCCCATCAGGCGGCGGACCTTTCGAAGATGTGGAGACAGTGCACTGAGCCGAGCCCAATCGCACGGCCTGATTGGTGTGGATCCCCGTCGTCGCCCGCGAGAAATTTGACGAGCGGGATCTGGGTGTTGCGAGCGGGATCTGGGTGTTGGTGGTGTCGTTCAAGCGGCCCTCCGGTCGGCCTGGCGAAGTGTCATCAGGTGCGTCGGTCGATGGAACAACGCTAGTTGCGCCGCCGTGGCAGGTCAGAGGCGGAGCGACGGGGGTCAACAGTCGAGTGATCGCGCCACAGACGGATCAGCGGCGGAACGGTGTGGTGCCCCCGGCAGGATTCGAACCTGCGCTTATGGCTTCGGAGGCCAATGACCCAGCGAAGACCTATGTTCAGGAGGAGACCACTGTGACCGAGCAAAGCTGACCGCAGCGACTGCGAATATCAGCACTCGGCTCGTCAGCTTGCGCATATGTTGCTTCCCTCACCTGAGCCAATCTCTTGGTCCTCGGAGCCGACGATCTTCCACTGGCCGTTGGCGAGTTCGAGGAAGCGGGCAATCCGCGCGCTTTGAAACTCGTCATCGACGACAGCTCCGCCAAGGTCGCGGTGAACACTGGCGTCGACCTCGCGCGCCACCACGTCGCGGTGCCGTTGCCGGTGATTTGAACTGTCTCGATCGTGGTCACACGAGAATCGAGGTTCTCGGCGGTCTGACCCACCTCGTTCCAGCGGCCGGCCTGTGCCACGGTGTTCAGGTCGCACCCGGGTAGTGCGCGGAGACATTCTGTCGACGAATCGAAGGTCGATCGGTGGACATCATCCACTGCGGTCGGGTCCGTCGACGCGGTGGTGGGCGGCGGCGTGGTTTCGATGTGTCCTGAGATCTGACAGCCCCCGGCGAGGGTGTTGTGCACCGTGCCGTACTTGGCGAGGTTCCGGGCGAGTAGGTCGACGCGTGCGGCTGGTTCGTCGGTGGCGAGGCGCAACACGTAGTCGACCCGATCGAAACGGGGAGGATGGTCGTGGCGGTGGAGTTCGACGTCGATCACGGCTGAGTCGTAGGTGAAGGGCAGGATCTGGGAGAACCGCTGGACGTTCTTGATGAAACACGCCGCGAAGGCAGCCGCCAGAAGTTCCCCCGGACCCGGCAACGTCAGACGGTCTGGGTTGGGCCATGATCGATCGAAGGAGATCGACGCATCGATGACTGCGACGTCACCGATCCCGTCACCAACGGTGCGGGCCTGGGCCCGGTACCGGTGAGCTTCGACGTTGGGGGTCATCGATCGGCTCGCTGTTGGTGTTGGTCGATCATTTACCGGCCAGGATTGCCGTGAGGTCGTGTTCGCTGGGGACACGCCCGGCGAACACGACTTTGTCGTCGATCACGAGTGCGGGGGTGGCCATCACTCCCCACGACGCGATCTCGCCGGGGTCGGTCACCTTTTCGATGTCGGCATCCAGTTCGAGTGAGGCGACCGCGTTGCGGGTGAGGGTCTCGAGTGTCTGGCACTTCTTGCATCCGGTGCCGAGAATCTTGATGTCCATGCGTTGTCCTTTGTTGGTTGCAGATGTTGGCTGTGGTTCAGATGACGAGGTTGAAGAGGTATCCGGTGGCGAGGATGCCGGTGCCGACGACGGCGACGTAGGCGGCGATCAGCTGCTTCTTGAGGACTCGGCGCAGCAGGATCATCTCGGGCATCGACAAGGCGACGACGCTCATCATGAACGCCAGCACGGTCCCCATCGGCAGCCCTTTGTCGTGCAGGGTTTCAACGAGTGGCAGCACCCCAGCGGCGTTGGAATACAGCGGGATGCCGAGCCCAACCGCGACCACGACACCCCACAAGCCCGACGACGCATGGTCGGTGATCCACTGCTCGGGGACCCAACCGTGGATCGCAGCGCCGAGGGCGATGCCTACCAGCAGGTAGGGCCAGATCTTGCGGAGGATAGAGCCGACTTCTTCTCGGCCCATGGCGATTCGGTCGTCCCAGGTGAGACCGACCGAGGAGTCGACCACGTTGCCGTGGAGGCGGGTCTCGAACACGAACGGCTCGACCCACCGCTCGAGTCGGAGCTTGCCGAGCACGTACCCGGCGACGATCGCGATAGTCATCCCGCCGGCGATGTAGAGCAAGGTGATCTTCCAGCCGAACAGTCCAAGCAGCAACACGATGGCGACTTCGTTGACGAGTGGGCTGGCGATCAGGAAACTCAACGTCACACCGAGCGGCACGCCGGCAGCGACGAAGCCGATGAACGCAGGAACGGCCGAGCACGAACAGAACGGGGTGACCACACCCAAACCAGCAGCAGCGACGTTGCCGACTCCTTCGCGACGCCCACCCAACAGGGCCCGGGTGCGTTCGACGGACATGAAGCTGCGCAGCACGGTGACGACGAAGATCACACCGGTGAGCAGCAGGGCGATCTTGGTGGTGTCGTACACGAAGAAATGCACTGCCCCACCGAGTCGGGTCTCGGCGTCGAGTCCGGCCACGTCATAGACGATCCAGTCCCACCACGGCAGGTTCAGCTGATACAACACGAACCACCCGACCGCCGCGGCAGCAAGCGCCAGACGTCGTCGTGGCGCCATACGAACCGAACGATCAGCAAGAACTGGCGTGCTCATGGTCCCACCGCCTCTAGCTCGAACGCCGCGAACAGTTCAGTCAGGGCATCGGCGTCCAGTGTGTAGTCGATCCAACGGCCGCGTTTGGTGCCGCTGATCAGCCCTGCCTCGCGGAGCACTTTGAGATGATGCGACAACAATGGCGGGGACACGCCAGCGATGTCGGCGAGCTCGCATGCACAGCGCAGACCGCCTTGCAGCTCACGCACGATCGTCCACCGCACCGGATCACCCAACGCCTTGAACTGTTCAATAACGATTGAATCGTTCACACCAGTATCGTGACGGCGAAACGCTCGCCGACATAGGGCAAGAAGTCCCGACTTCGCCCGGACGGGACGCATGCGGGATCTGGTCAACCCGAACTGGCTTTGAATGTTCGACCGTCGCTGCGGACGGCTGGTGACCCGCCGCCATCGGCGGGTCATCGCCAGGCGCGCAACAGAACCGGTGACGTGCGTCTTTCTCGCGTATTCTGGTCGTCCGCGCTTCAGGTCCGACGCCCGCCCACCCCGATCAGAACCTCGCAACCGCCCCAGTTTCTACCCGAGCGATATCCGGCAGTAGATGGGTGCTTCTTCAAAGGTCGCCGAGTCGGGTCGCTTGATCGGGTGTGTCCGATATCCGCGGTGTCGGCGAGGACTCAGCTGATCTCGATGGTCAAGCGCTTGGCCAATTCAGACACGAACGTCTCGATCGGTGTGCCCGATCGTTCTGCGCACTCCCGGACGATGGCGACCGCGGCGAACAGCGCGTACTGCCAGCACTGCTCGATCCAGTCGGTCACCTCGTCGAGGACGATCGCTTCGGAGACAGGCGAGATCGGTTTCGTGCCGAAGATCGCCGGGCCTGGCTCGAAGCGATCGCCTCGCGGAATAGCGTCAAGCCTGGCGACGAGGTCGACAAGAGCTTCGGTCATCGTCGATCGTCGAACGACCCGCCCGTATCGACCCCAGTGCAGTAAACGATAATCGCGGCGCCATGACGGTCCAGCTGTCGCTCCGCTATCCGGCAATCGCACGAAGCGAAGCTCCGTGGCGAGCCACACAGAACGCGCGCTCGGTGATCCGACCGCCAGCCGTCACGCCGCGCCGCAACGCCCTTCGATTATCGATCAGGCCCTTATGCCGTGCTCGCGGCACGGCGACGGCCACAGACCGCTCAGGAACCGGCAGCGGAGAGCGCCCATCAACGTGCCGCGGATTCGACCGGCCCGCCGCACGATATGGAGCAGGTGGCCGAGCGCGTAGGTGAGTGCCGATCTCGGACGGCTCGGGAGGGATTGACCGCGTGGCGATATGGGTGCCGTTTCAGGCGGTCATCCTTCGATCAGAGTTCGGTCAGTGCGCTCGTGATCTGCTCGATGTCGTCTTCGTGGTTGTAGAAGTGGATCGCCAGTCGCAGGTTGCCGTCGCGAGCCGAACAGATGATGCCTTCCTGCTTCAGCTTCCCCAAAAGTTCCGCGGGCTCGGCGTCACCGAGGGGCACGGACACGATGGTGCTGCGATTGGCAACAGGAAGGTCGATCGGCTCGCGACCGATCTCGGCCAGCGCGGTCCGGAGCAGGCCGGCCAGTTCGCTGTTTCGCCGAAAGATCGCGTCAGCGCCGAACTCGTCGAAAACCGAGAGTGCGGCTTCGTTGCCGATCGCAGCGAGCCAGCTGATCGAGTTGTCGAAGCGAGACGCAGTCGAGGAGAGATCCATCGTCGGCCCGAAGAAGCTGTCGAACGGCACAGTTCCCGCCTTCCATCCGGCGTTGACCGGCGAGAAGCGATCTTGGGCCCCGGGAGAGAGATAGCAGTACCCGATCCCGCGCCCGGCGTTCATGAGGAACTTGTGATCCGACGTCGCCAGCACATCGATGTATTCGAGGTCAGCAGCAACCGGCAGCGCACCGATCATCTGCGCGCCATCGACGAACACGAGCGCCCCCACCGCACGCGCCAAGTCCCCGATGGCCGCAATGTCAGAGCGATGCCCCGACGCGGTCTGAACCCCGCTGAACGCAACCAACTGCGTGCCACGATCGACGTGACGTGCGATGTCTTCGGGTTCGATGCCACCATTACGGAACGGGACTTGGCGGACCTCGTAGCCCTTGTCGGCGAGCAACCGCCACGGGAAATGGTTCGAGCTGTACTCGCGTTCGCCGATCACCACGTTCTGGCCGCTGCGGGCGGGGCCGAACTGCGCGGCCACAAGCCCCGCCGCAGCAGACACGGACGCAATCAATGCAACGTCGGATCGGTGAGCGCCCATCAGTGCTGCGACCGAGGTCCTCGCAGTTTCAGCAGCTGCTTCTGCGCGGACGTAGTCGAGACCGGACACAGACCATTCGTCGACATAGCGATGGTACGCGGCGGTCAATGTCTGGCTCGCCAACCCGACCGCCGCTGTGTTGAAGTAGGCCGAGGTGTCAGTGGCCGGGAACAACGTTCGGGCATCTCGAATGTTGACGACCGGGCCCGGCTCTGTGGTGCTCACCTTCGAACCGTAGACCTTGCTGGGGATCGGCGAGGACAAAATGGACGCACACGTGGTGGAGGCCGCCCGGGTTCCAGCAGAGAGGAACGCGCTGTCGTCAGCACCAACCGGCTGCGCAATCTCGAGCGGGTGATCGCCCGCCGAAGTGCCGATCTCGCTCGGGGGCGTGGACGACCTGCTGCCGTGGATGTGCGTGGGTTGCGTAAGTCGGTCAGAGAGTGCCCACTCGACCGAGCAGCCGAACAGACAGGGCCGATGTATGGAGAGTCGGCTGCACACAACCTTGGTGCCGGGCTCGTGTGTTCGATTGTTAGCAGTCCGACGTCGCAGTCGGCACGGCGTGCGAGTAGATGGATCGCACCGTTGTCGAGCAAGAGTTCGTGGGCGGCACGCGTTTCGTCGATGGATCGTGTTTGGTCGAGGGCGTACATCGGTGGTGCTGACCGGTACAGGTACTCGACGTGGCTGAGCGCAGCAATCGAATCGAGATCGGCGGCAGTACCGACGTGAATCTCGATCGCCGGGTCAACGTCGAGTGGTTCGGTCCCGCGGACGGCGAATACGCCGCCGCGTCCAAAGCCGAGATCGAACAGCGCCATGGCCAAACTCTCGTGGTCGACATGGTCAACTGTGACGCGCACTGCACCGTCTGCAACGAGTACCGAAGCCAGCTCTGCGAACACCTCGGCCATCACGTTGCTCGCATCGAAGTTCGGGTTCACAGCAACTCCATGGGCAGGCACGAACCCGACTCCATCGAACGTTCTGCCACACATCACGCCAATGGTCTGCGCGCCTTGTCTCGCCCGGAAACCAGAGAACCCTTCCGTCAGCAGACCACGTAGGGCAGCACCGCACGCCGCCGCATCGAGATAGAGCGACGGCAAGGGCACTCCCTTATCTCGGGCGTGCTGATGTTCTCGCGCGACCAACGCTGCAACGTCATCGACCATGTCCGCAGTCAAGGCATCGATCTTCACCGGACGGCTCCCCCGTGCACAATCGTTGTGAGCGATCACTGGAAGTCGCGTTCCACGATCATGGAGAATCGCCGGGACCGTCTTCTCACCAGCACTGTGTTGCACGCTTGGCTCAGCGCCGGATCCGACCCCGATTGTGTTCGCCTCGGTGGGAAGGTCAGTCAGCTGGGCGTTCTTGCGCACCCACCCGAGCGCGTACGTCCGATCTCGGACGGTCATAGGCCGCCCAACTGTCGTCGTTGTGGGCGAGCCGTGCGCCGAAACCCTGCCCGAACGCGCCACCGACCACGAGGTGGAGTCACGAGAGTGGAGATTGCCGAGGCGCCGTCGTTGCCGTGTGAACCGGTGGCGACGGACGGCGGGCCGTCGAGCTCGGAGCTGAGAGCTGTCAGCTGCCGGTCACGATCTGCAAGATGCGCTGGCTGCACGGCCATGCGCCTCGAGTCTTGTTGGACAGCACACCGAGCGTGAGGTGCCGGCTCGGATCGTGAACGGAGACGAAGCCGACACCGGTGTCGAATCCGTGGATGGACACTGCGTTGTCCGGTCGGAGCCAGAGCCCGAGCCCGTAGCGCAGCCCGTCGGTGGCGTCGCTGCGCGGGTGCGTCATGTCGGTCACCGTTGCTGGTGAGACGATCCGTCCTGCCATGAGTGCTTCCCAGAAGGCGTGGATGTCGGCAGCGGTTGTGTAGATGCCGCCGCTGCCGCGGACGGGTAGGTGGAACATGTTCGTCGTCAATCCGTGGTCGTCGAGATAGCCGAGCGCTGCTCGGCCAGGTAGCGAGTCGGAGCGAGGGAACGCAGTGTCGGTCATGCCGGCCGGCTTGCAGACTCGTTCGTCGACGAGGTCGTGGAAGGACCGTCCGGAGACGCGTTCGGTGATCAGGGCGAGGATCACGTAGCCGCTGTTGCAGTATGCGAACCGCTCGCCCGGCGCGAACTTGGCCGGATGCCCGTCGAGGATGGGGATGTAGTCGTCGGTGGTGACGAGTTCGTGGACGGGGACGGGCATGAGGTAGGCGTCCGGGTCCTCGACTGCGTCTTCGTCGAGGTAGTCGCCGATGCCGGACCGGTGTGCTAGGAGCTGCTCGAAGGTTCTCGGCCGTTGACCGCGCAGTAACGCGCGCTCGATAATCCACTGGACGGCGCCAGGCCCGCGCCGCATCATCTACCCAAGTCCCGTGTCACGTAATCCCGTCCCCAGCCCGGCCGTCCCAGGTGGCGTGCACGCGACCCCCAACGTGATCATAACTGTGCTGATATCCGCACAGTTGTCGTATCAGGGTATTTGTGTAGCTATTGACACATCTGAACAATGGCGTACGATGTGTCGATATGGGCACACAGTACTATCGGGTTCGCTCCGGGGAAGATCTCGGCCGAGTGCTGCGCGACGCGCGCACCGTACAAGGGCTGACCCAACAGCAGCTGGTCGACCAGCTCGAGCTCGGCTTCGACCGGACTCGTCTGGCCCGGATCGAGGCCGGCGAAGGATTTCAGTCGCTCGACCGTGCGTTGTCGGTGCTGCGCCGACTCGGGATCGAAGTGCATGCAACGATGCCTGAGCCAGCGCATCCGAACGATCATCACCGCACCCATCTCGATGACCGTGCTGATGCGGACGAAAGGGAAGAGGACGAAGAAGTACGACAAGAAGAACGACATGAAGATGATCGCAAACATGATCGTCAATGTGAAGATGGGGGTGGATTCCGTTGGCCGTGAAGCGCCTCGGCGTCTGGCACGACGACGTACTCGTCGCCGAGCTCGAAGCGAAGCGACCGTGGGATCTGCGCTGCCGATACTCGGCCGCTGCGATCGAAGCCGGTGACGCCAACCGCCCGCTGCTGTCGTGTTCGCTACCGGTCACGCGTCAGAAGGTGCCGGCGACACCGTGGGTGAGAGGTCTGCTACCCGAAGGGGAGCATCTGCTCGCGGTAGCGACGACCGCCGGCGTGCCCACCAACTACTACGCCGACCTGCTCGCCCGATACGGCCGAGATGTCGCAGGTGCGTTCACAATCAGTGTCGACGAGCCCGACGAACGCCGATGGGCGGTCGAGCCTTATGACGACGACCAACTTGCCGCGGAGCTCCGCTCCGTCGCCGACGCGCCGGGCTTCGCGATACGTGACGACAGCGAACTGTCGATCGCTGGCCTGCAGAGCAAGCTGCTTGTCTGTGCACTCGACGACGGCCAGTGGGGCCGACCGGTGAACGGTCGACCGTCATCGCACATCATGAAACTCGACGACGGCCGCTACGACGATCTGCTCGTCGCCGAGCACGCCTGCCTGCGTCTCGCCAGCGATGCCGGGCTGCGTGCCGCGCACAGCAACCTGATCAACGTGGACGGTCTCGACGTGCTGGTCGTCGAGCGGTACGACCGCCGTCGCACGGACGACGGCATCCTTGAGCGCATCCACCAAGAGGACAGCTGCCAAGCACTCGGTGTGAACATCGACGAACAACATGGCCGGGGCAAGTTCGAGCGGTTTGGCGGGCCGACGTTCGCTCAAATCGCGGAACTGTGTGACCGCTACGGCGACCCAACGATGGCATTCCCGGACCTGCTCGCCAATGCAGTGTTCACCTGGGTGATCGGTAACGGTGACGCGCACGGCAAGAACGTGTCGCTGCTGGTCGACATCCAGACCGGCCACATCGATCTGGCACCGTTGTACGACACGGTCCCCACCGCACTGTGGCCAACGCTTCGGCCGACGGCTGCAATGTCGGTCAACGGCAAGCACGAAGACGTGACGCGCGACGACTTCGTCGCCGAAGCTCGCCGATGGGGGTTCGCGCGGGCTGGCGCCGAACGACTCATTGATGACCTAGCCGTCCGACTCGTTGCAGCAACAGCGGACTGTCGCGACGACCGGGTCGCCTCGCTCGTCACCGAACGGCTCCGCACCCTCGAGCACTGAGCGCCCGCCCGTGAGAAGGCGCACCTACACAGCTCAAGGCCACGGCCGAAGTACCGGTCGATGGCACCCGATGAAACCCGCTCCGCGGCCCGATGGCGTCGCAGGAACTCGCGCCGCAGGCTCCAGTGCAGTGTCATCGGAGTTTGCTCGCCGCCACTGGGCGCTCAACCACCGACGCTGAATGAGCGGGCGAGGGGCGGTCGACGCAATCGGCGCCGTTCCTCCCACCCGCCTCCCACAACCAGGGTGCAATGGTGCATGAACGAGCGCAATCAAGCACAACACCTGACGTAGGCAATCACCTCGACCACCAGCAAGAAGCCGTGATCAGGCCCGTATTGCAAGGAGTGCCCCCGGCAGGATTCGAACCTGCGCACATGGCTTCGGAGGCCAATGCTCTATCCCCTGAGCTACGAGGGCGGGGACTGCTCAAAATCGATCCGAGCGGCATCGCGAATCTAGCGCGCTGTCCGAACGACCACACTGCGAGCGCCCGGCACCACGCCGATTCCTCGGTGGCAACCGCAAACCGTCGTGGTGATCGGACTGCGACCGGGCCACAATGGCGGACGTGGCCAACCCGCTCTCGATCGTCTCCGACATGCTTTCTCCCGTGTTCGCCGAGATCGCTGGGCGTCTCGATGTCGATCCAGTCGTGCGTCCCAGCGATCGTGCGGATGCCCAGGTCAACGGAGCACTGCCGCTCGCCAAGCAGATCGGTGCGAATCCGCGTGAGATCGCCCAGCGGGTGCTCGATTCGGGAGTGCTGGCCGAGGTCTGCAGCGAGGTCGAGATCGCCGGTCCTGGCTTCATCAACCTCACGTTCGCCGACAGCTTTCTGTCGGCACAACTCGAGGTAGTCGCCGTCGACGACCGGTTGGGTATCGAGCCGGCGGCGACCATCCGCACGGTCGTCGTCGACTACTCGGCCCCCAATGTCGCAAAGGAGATGCACGCCGGTCACCTCCGAACCACGGTGATCGGCGACGCCCTCGTTCGCATGCTCGAATTCCTCGGACACAATGTGATCCGCGAGAACCACATCGGCGACTGGGGTCGGCCATTCGGGATGATGATCGAGCATCTCCTCGACATCGGCGAGGACGTCGCCGCCGAAGGTCTGCGCCAAGGCGACCTCGACGGCTTCTACAAACAAGCAAATGCCAAGTTCAACGAATCGATCGAGTTCCAGGTTCGCGCTCGCGAGCGGGTGGTCATGCTGCAGGGCTACGACCCGGACACGATCGCGATCTGGCAACGACTCGTCGACATGTCCAACGACTACTTCAACATGGTGTACGAGAAGCTCGGCGTGCTGCTCACCGACGATGATCTCGCGGGTGAGAGCAAGTATCAGCCGTTGATGCCAAAGGCCTACGCCCGTCTCGATGCGGCCGGTTTACTCGGGGAGAGCGACGGCGCCCAGGTCGTCTTTCCTCCGGGGTTCACGAACCGCGACAACGAGCCACTCCCGCTGATCGTGCGCTCCAGTGCGGGCGCCTTCATGTACGCCACCAGCGATCTCGCATGCGTGCTCGACCGGGTCGAACGTTTGGGCGCTGACCTGCTGCTGTACGTCATCGGGGCGCCCCAGGCGCAGCACCTCCAAATGGTATTCGAGGTGGCCAAGATGGCCGGCTGGCTCAAGCCGCCCGCCGAGGCCGTGCACGTCGCCTTCGGCAGCGTGCTCGGCGACGACCGCAAGATTTTGCGCAGTCGGTCCGGCGACTCGGTCAAGCTGATCGAGTTGCTCGACGAGGCCGTCGAGCGGGCCGCTAGGGCCGTCGCCGCCAAGAACCCTGAACTCGACGATGACGCCCGCGCCCAAGTGGCGCGCATGATCGGAATCGGCGCCGTCAAGTACTCCGACCTGTCGACCGACCGCATCAAGGATTACGTCTTCGACTGGGATCGGATGCTGGCTTTCGAGGGCAACACGGCGCCGTACCTGCAATACGCCCACGCCAGGATCTGTTCGATCTTCCGTCGCTCGGGTGTTGCACGAGCCGCCGCGCGGCGCAGTCCGATCGGTCTCGCTCAACCCCAGGAGCGGGCGCTATCGCAGCGCCTACTGGCGTACCCGACGGCGCTGGCCGACACGATCGCGACCTACTCGCCACACAAACTGTGCACCTACCTGTTCGACCTGGCCCAAGACTTTTCGGCCTTCTACGAGCACTGTCCAGTGACGAAGGCCGACGAGCCGATCCGCACCAGCCGCCTGGCATTGTGCGACGTCACGGCCTGCACACTCGAGCACGGCTTGGCCTTGCTGGGGATCGCCGCCCCGGAGCAGATGTGAGCCAGCTGCCGCGCATCCTGCTGTCGGATACGGCGGCAGTCGGCGACGACGGATGGCTGAGGATCGGAGGATGCTCGATCCGCGACCTGGCCGCCGAGTTCGGCACGCCCCTGTTCGTCTATGACGAGCAGCACATTCGCAATCGTTGCCGGGAGGCAGTCGCAGCGTTCGGACCGCAGCGGGCTGTGTATGCCTCCAAGGCCTTCCTCTGCAAAGCGATGGCCCGCCTTGCCTACGAAGAGGAGATGCGGCTCGACGTAGCGACCGGTGGCGAACTGCACACCGTTCTGGCAGCAGGGGTGCCGGCAAGCGCTTGCGTGATGCACGGCAACAACAAGAGTGTCGCCGAACTGCGCACCGCGATCACCGAACAGGTTTGTCACATCGTGGTCGATTCGTTCGACGAACTCGACCGAATCGATGTGCTGAACGCAGAGGGCGTTGGCCCCGTACCCGACGTGCTGCTGCGGATCACGCCCGGCGTGCACGCTCATACCCACGAGTTCATCGCCACCGGTCAGAACGACTCGAAGTTCGGGTTCAACCTCGCCAACGGCGACGCGATCCGCGCCGTCGACCGAGCTCGCAACTCGCCGAGCGTCAACTTGGTGGGGTTGCATTGCCACATCGGCTCGAACGTGTTCGCCGCCTCCAGCTTCGGCAAGGCGGCCGAGGTGATGGCCAACTTCGCTGCCCCGCTCGGCCTACCCGAACTCGTGCTGGGAGGTGGCCTTGGGGTCGCCTACGTCGCCGGGGAGGAGGCGCCGACCCTGACGCAGTGGGGGCACGTGCTGCGCGACGCGTGCCAGTCGCTCGGTGTCACGGCCCGTGTCAGCGTCGAGCCCGGCCGGTCGATCGTCGCCGCGGCGGCGCTGACCGTGTACACGCTCGGCACGATCAAGCACGTTCCCGACGTGCGCACCTACTTCTCGGTCGACGGTGGCATGAGCGACAATCCGCGGCCGGTGCTCTACGGGTCGGGCTACGAGTCATTTCTCCCGCGGGCGCCGTTCGCTGATCGGACCCGACACGGACGGTTGGTCGGCAAACACTGCGAGAGCGGAGACGTGTTGTTGTTCGACGCCAAGTTGCCCGCTGACGCCAGGGTCGGCGACCTGTTGGCGACGCCGGTCACGGGCGCCTACGGCCGGTCGATGGGCTCGAACTACAACGCCATCACGCGACCACCCGTGGTGTTCGTCGGAGACGGCGATGCCCGACTCGTGATCCGCCGCGAAACGTTCGACGACCTGCTCGCCACCGACATCGGCTGATGGGTCGGCCGTTGCGTTACTTGGTGCGCGAGGCCAGGTAGGCGCGACCTGCCGCTCGCGACTCGGGATCGCGCAGCGCCACGGCCAGCGTGTGGGCGTCGTTGGCATTGCGGCCGACGCCGGCGATCTCGTTCATGATGGCATTGACCTGCGTCTTGGTGGCTTGCAGAGCGAACGTCGGTTTCGACGCCAGCTCAGCGGCCAGTGCGTCGGCCGCCGCCACGAGGTCGGGGCCGGCCACGACCCGATTCAGAAACCGCAGGCTGAGCGCCTCGTGTGCGCTGAACGGTCGGCAGGTCAGCACCAGCTCTTTGGTGATCGCCGGACCGAACTCGCGCACCATACGGGGGATACCGCCCCAGGCCAGCGGGATCCCGAGATCGACTTCCGGAATCGAGAACCGTGCGTCGTCGCTGGCGATCCGCAGGTCGCACGCTGCAGCGAGCAGCAGCCCGCCCCCGACGCAATGGCCGTGCACCGCCCCGACCGTCAATGGGCTGACATCGGTGAGCGCCTCGGTCGCCAGCCGTCCCAGGTCGGCAGATTCGGTTGGCGGCGACGTGTCGTCCATCGTCATGAAGTCGTTCAGATCGAATCCGGCCGAGAAGGCTCGGCCTGCTCCGCGCACGACGACCGCCTTGATGGCGGTCGTCTCGTCGAGCCACCGACAGGCGAGCGGGATCTCCCTGAGTAGGTCGAGCGAGAGGGCATTAAGCCGCTCGGGGCGGTTGAGCAGCAGTGTTGCAACCGGCTCGTCGGCACGGTGGATCAGGCGGAGGGTCGTCAGTCGGGGCTTGCGCATGCTGTCAGCCAAGCACGCCGCAACCGGCTGACATGAAGCGGACGCATGCGGCGTGCCTTACCATCGAGAAATGGCACGTGATGTCGGCAGCTATTTCGAAAAGCTCACCAACAGGGCGAGCGGCGGTCGACGGCTCGACGACAAAGACAACACGTCGATATCGACCGATCGAGACGACGATCGAGACAACGATCGCAAGGAAGGCTCGGCGTCGTCATCGAGTCGCTCCCCTTCGTCCAGTTCGTCATCGCGATCCGGTGGGGGCCTGGCAGATGTCCTCAAAGATGTCATCGGCCGCGGTCGCACGGCTGCCAAGAAGACCACCGAGCGGGTGCGCTCGTCGCGCAAGCCCCCCACGATGCCAAAACCTCGTACCCGAATCTTGCCTCCTGAGGGCGTCGTAGCGATCGAATATTCGCCGCGGATCGACGGTGATCCCGATCCAGGTGAGGTCGTGTGGACATGGGTGCCGTTCGAGGAGGATCCAGAACAGGGTAAGGATCGGCCGGTGGTGGTGATCGGTAGGCGCGGCCACAAGATGGTCGGCGTGCCGCTGACCACGAAACACTCGGATCGTGAGGCACAGATCGTGGTCGGCACCGGCGATTGGGACCCGAAGCATCGCAAGAGTTATGCGCGCATCTGGCGCATGCTCGATTTCGACGAAAAGACAATGCGGCGCGAGGGCTCGATCCTGCCGCGCGCTCAGTTCGACCGGGTGATTGCGGCCGTTGATGAGTACTACGAAATTCAGTTGCCGTCGGCCGGCAAGAAAGGCTCAGATACCGATCTCGACGACGGCAACTGACCTGGCGACATCGTTCGCCGCCAGGCGCCGAACACCGCACATCCATCACGAACGTTCGTGATCGTGGCAGTAACCTGCGAGCCGTGGCCAACGATACGAACTCCCGGATCATCCGCGTCGGCCTGCTCGGTTGCGGCAACGTGGGTGGTGCCCTCGTTCCCCTGATCGAGCAGCAAGCAGACGTGATCGAGGCCCGAACCGGGCTGCGTCTCGAGGTTGTCCGTGTTGCCGTTCGCAACATGTCCCGCGACCGTGGGCTCACGTTCGGCGACGATGTGCTCACCCGCGATGCCTATGCCGTTGTCGCCGATCCCGATATCGACATCGTGGTCGAGGTTATCGGCGGCATCGAGCCCGCACGCGAGTTGATCATGACCGCTCTGGCAGCCGGCAAGCCGGTCATCACCGGCAACAAGGAACTGCTCGCCAACGTAGGCGCCGAGCTCTTCGCAGCCGCCGACACCAACGGTGTCGACCTGCTGTTCGAGGCCGCCGTTGCGGGTGGTATCCCGCTGATTCGCCCGTTGCGCGAGAGCCTGCGCGGCGAGCCGATCACCCGTGTTGTCGGGATTCTCAACGGCACCACCAATTTCATCCTCACCAAGATGAGCGAGGAGGGCGCCGAGTACGGCGAGGCGCTCGCGGAGGCGCAAGAACTCGGGTACGCCGAGCGTGACCCGACCGCCGACGTCGAGGGATACGACGCCGGAGCCAAGGTAGCGATTATCGCCTCGATCGCGTTCGGGGCCCGTGTCGTCGCCGGCGACGTGTATCACGAGGGCATCAGCGGCATTACCGCAGCAGACATTGCGGTGGCCAAGCGGCTCGGGTATGTCGTCAAACTGCTCGGCATCGCCGAGCGTGACGTCGCTTCAGGCGAAGTTGCCGTGCGTGTTCACCCGGCAATGGTGCCGTTGCACCACCCGTTGGCCAGTGTGCGCGAAAGCTACAACGCCGTCTTCGTCGAAGGTGACGCTGTCGGGCAGCTGATGTTCTACGGGCGTGGCGCAGGTGGCGCACCTACGGCGTCGGCGGTACTCGGCGACCTGATCGATGCCGCTGTCAACCTGTCGAAGGGCGCCCACGGCAGCCTCGGCAGCTTTGCTAAAGCGGTCATCCGTCCGATCGATGAAACCAGCTCCGAATACCTGCTCAGCCTCGAAGTCGCCGATCAGCCCGGTGTGTTGCACGCCGTAACGGGCGCCTTTGCCGCTAACGGCGTCAGCATCCGCGCCGCCGAGCAGGAGGGCATCGGGCCTGACGCCAGACTGGTGTTCATCACCCACCTCGCCCGCGAAGCCGATGTGCAGGCCACCGTACGCGCGCTGCGTGAGCTCGACGTCGTCCGTCACATCGGTGGCTTTATCCGTGTGATCGGTTCGTGACATGCGCTATGTGTCATCTCGCGGAGAGGCCGCCGAACTTGGATTTGCCGACGTGTTGTTGGCCGGACTGGCCAACGACGGCGGGTTGTACGTGCCAGCCACCTGGCCGGCACTGCCCGACCTGACCGGGCTTCACGGCTACGCCGACATCGCTGCGGCGGTGATGGCGCCATACGTCGCACCCGATCTTTCAGTCGAAACATTGTCTGCGTTGTGCCACGATGCGTACGCCGCATTTCGGCACCCGGCGGTGGTGCCGCTCGTGCAGATCGACGAACGCCAATGGTTACTCGAGCTGTTTCACGGCCCAACGTTGGCATTCAAAGACGTCGCTTTGCAGGTCGTCGGCCGCATGTTCGACCACGTATTGGCCGAACGTGGGCGGCGGGTCACGATAGTTGGCGCCACAAGCGGCGACACCGGCTCGGCCGCGATCGACGGGGTCAAGAACTGCGAAAACGTCGACATCGTGATCCTGTATCCGGCCGGTCGCACCAGCGATGTGCAGCGCCGCCAGATGACGACGGTCGACAGCCACAACGTTCACACGATCGCGATCGAAGGCAACTTCGATGACTGCCAAGACCTCGTAAAGGCGATGTTCGGCGACGCCGCCTTCCGCGATGAGCTGCAATTGTCGGCTGTGAACTCGATCAACTGGGCGCGCGTGTTGGCCCAGATCGTCTACTACGTCTCTGCCTCGACGACATTTGCGGAGGCCCCAACGTTCTGCGTGCCAACCGGCAACTTCGGCAACGTCCTGTCGGGTTGGATCGCTCGCCGTAACGGCGCCCCGATCCACGACTTCATCGTGGCATCCAACTCGAACGACATCCTGACCCGCTTCATCAACGACGCTGATATGTCGACCCGCGATGTGATCCCGACGCTCAGCCCCAGCATGGATATCCAGGTCTCGTCTAACTTCGAACGTCTTTTGTTCGAGATGAACAGGCGCGACGGCGGCCTTACCGCCGAGCAACTTGGGCGCTTTCGCGCTACCGGTCAACTCCATCTAGAGGCCGACCAGCGAGCCGACTTCATCGACGGCAAGTTCCGTGCGGCAAAGTTCGACGATCAGCAGACGCTTGACGAGATCGGTCGTGTGTACACCGCCACTGGGCTGTTGATCGACCCGCACACGGCCACTGCAACTGCCGCTGCCAGAGCGTTGGGCGGCGACCGACAAGTGATCACGCTGTCTACGGCTCACCCGGCCAAGTTTCCCGACGCAGTCGAACGTGCGACGGGAGTGCGACCTCGGTTGCCTGCCCATCTGAGTGACTTGTTCGAGCGTCCCGAGCGCACGTCCACACTGCCCAACGACCTTGCCCAAGTACAGGGTTTTGTACGTTCGGTTGCCAGAGTCATCGCCTAAACCCCACCGACTCGCATGCAGAGTGAGGTGGATCAACTCGCGTAGCGTTGCACGGTGGGGTATTGCGGGGATACAGTGTGCACACCTGGGGTTTCCCGGGTCGCACTACGTTCGACCCGTCACCAACTCCGAGTCATCTCCCGCTCGTTCATCCAGACGTTCGACGTTTCGGTGGGCGGCGGCGATTCGGAGGGGTTCACCGATCTGGAAGCAACCGATCGGCGTATGTGTGTGCCACCGTCGAGTTCGCGACCTTGATGGCGATCATCTCGCCATCAAGCCGGGTCTTGCATCGCTGTCCTACCCATTATCAGCGTCACCAAACGGGACAGCACCACCATCGGGAACAACCGAATCTCGGGAATACCCAATATAGAAAAGAAGGGTCATCGTGACCGCTCAAGCTCTTGAACAATCCGTCCTCGAATCGAAGGACAAGACACAACTGGTCCAGATCGCCGAAGCACTCGGCGTCAAGACCAGCGCCCGCAACAAGAAGGCCGACATCATCGACCAGATCCTCGCCAAGACCGGCGGATCCAGCGATGCGGTTGCCGCACCGAGCCCGGCGCGCGCGTCCGCCAGAACCGCTCCGGTTTCTGCTCAGGCGGTGGCACCGGCCGCCGAGGTCGCCGATGAGCCCAAGGCCGACTGGGAACTCGAACTCGAGTCGGGCGCCAAGACGGCCGAAACAGCCAGTGCCGGTCCCGATGACTCGAAGCATGGGGCAAGTCCCGATCCGGCCCGTTCGAGTGACACCAAGTCCGAGGATGCCAAAACAGGCGATGGCCAGCAGGGCGGCGCCCGCCGAGAGTCCGGCAACCAGCGCGGTGATCGCCCCCAACGCAATGACGGCGGCCGCAATCAGAACAACCAGAACCGTAATCAGGGTGGCGGTAATCAGGGTGGCGGTAATCAGGGTGGCGGTAATCAGGGTGGCGGT
>CALFRK010000178.1 GCA_937919625.1 uncultured Ilumatobacter sp. | reverse complement strand
GCCGCACCCCAACGAGCCGCACCCCAACGAGCCGTGACGGCAGTCAGGTTGCGAACACGTCGGCCGGTGGCGCCGAGGCGATCTGCATCACGTCGGGCGCACCCACCTTCGTCTCGGTGAACGCCCATGTGGCGCCGAGTTCACCGAACGCCTCGTACTCGCCGCGGCCTCGTGGCCGTACCGCGATGTCGAACCCGTCGAGTGATCCGCGTTGTTCGACGACGACGGCAAGCATCTCTTTCAGGCCGCGTTCGTCGACCTCGATCGGCACGAGACCCTCGAAGCGGGCCGCTCGGCGAACGGGCCGGCGGGCGTTGCCGCGGGCTGCGAACCAGATCGGGATGCGCGGGCGCTGAACCGGTCGCGGCAACACGGTGATGCCGTCGGCGACGAAGTGTTCGCCGTGGAAATCGACCTGCTCGCCGCTCCACATCGCCGCCAGCAGATCGGCTCCTTCGTCGAGGCGGTCGCCGCGCTGACGGGCGTCGGCGATCTCGCCAAATCCACTCAGCTCGCGCGAGGTGTCGACGCCGAGCCCCAACCCGAGCGTGAGCCGGCCGTTGCTGAGGTGATCGAGCGTGATCGTTTCGCGGACCAGCTTGATCGGGCGTCGCCGTGTGAGCGGTGTCACCATCGGACCGAGGCGCACCCGAGTCGTGGCGAGCGCCATCGCCGCCATTGCGATCCACGGATCGGCGATTTCTTGTGGCTCGTGCGCCGGGCGCAGCACGTGGTCCCACACGAATACCCCATCCCAGCCGGCTTGCTCGGCGGCCGCCGCCACCTCTGCAAGCGCAGACGGATCGAACAGATTGCCGACCGGGGGTAACAGCAGAGCGTGCTTCATGATGGCGCGACCCTACCTGCGGCCCGATCGACGGCGCGTGGTCAGCGGTTGTCGCGGAACACTGAACGCGGCTGGTCGATCTGCCAACTCTCCTCGAGTCGGCCATCGGGCGATGCCACAGCGATCACGGCCTGCGTGGCTGATCTGAGCCCGACGACAACCAGCGTGCCATCGTCGTCGATCGCCGCCTCGACGTTGTCGAGGCCGTGCGGCACCGATCCTCGATCGACGACACGGGCTTGGTCGAATCGGCGGGATTGCACGTGCAGGCCGTTGTCACCGCCAACCACGATGCAGACCGACAACCCGTCGGGTGAGATCGCGATCGTCTCGATCTCACCGCCGATGTCACTCGTTTCGCCGTCGATCTCCCCGTCGGTTGCCAGCGCCGCGATCGTAGACGTGATGATCTGCTTGCCACGTACCACCACGAGGTGGCCGCCGCTTGCGCGAGCCAGCTCGACATCGTTCGGTACACCGTCGCCACCCCACGTGATCGAGGCGTGTCCTTTGGTCCAGCCGACTTGGCGGAGATAGTGCTGGCCGGTTTCGCTGGCTCGCTCGCGGTTGAGACCCGCCATGACGACCGAGGCATCTGAGTCGAGCTCGACCACGTGGACGGATGCGTGTCCGAGGGCGACGGGTTTGAACACCTCGGCAAGATCTGCGCCGGCGTAGGCGCATAGTCGGGTGCCCTGCGAGTCGGACCGCGTCACCACGACTACGGTTCCGCCGTCGGACACACGCGCCGACACGGCCCGCCCTGGCAGCTGGATCACCGGGCTTGGGGTGGCTTCTGACAGCCATGCCAATTCGAACCCTCCGGCGACGGCTGGGATGTGGCCGCCGGTCGGTGAGAGGGCGACAATGCTCGCCGTGATCGGCGCCTTGACGACACGGCGCGAACCGTCACCGACGTCGACGAGGGTGACGTCGGTGCCGAGCGCGACCGAAACGGATGCTCCATCTCGGCTGACCGCGGGACGAGGGGTGTTGATGATCATGAGAACAGGCTCGCGATCGACTGGCCAGTCGAGATGTCTTCCATCTCCTCCAACACTGCGGCTAGCGCTGCGCCGGTGAGGTGCTTGCGGATCTTCTGGTTGAACATCACCGACTGGGCGGCATCCAACAGGTAGTCGAGATCGGTCTTGTCAAGCTCGCGGACCTGCTGCAGCACGGCGGCCACCTTGGCGTCCTTGGCGTCGCTGGTGCCGTCGGGCACAAGATGGAGCAGATTGTAGAGATCGTCGACACGAGCCGAGTCGTACTTGTTGAAACCCTCGGTGTCGGGGTTGCGATACGCAGCAATCGAGGCCCGGAATGCCGTCTCCACTGCGGTAGGGACTGCGTTGACGTCGCCCCACGCCTTCTCGACATAGTCGTAGTTGCGACGGATGTTCTTGAAGATCACCCACTGTCGTCGAGTCCATTGCAGGGACTCCTTCGTGATCAGGTTGGCGAGATCGTGGGCCTCGGCCTCGAACTTGGGATCCCCTTCGTAAAAGTGGGCCCGGTACTCGGTTTTGTAGCCGCGCAACGCCTGCTCGGACTTTACCTTTGCGTCACGCAACACATAGTCGTCGCTCTGGGTGAACGTCTCGTAGGCGGCTTGAGCCTGAGTGGTGGCGTCAGAATCGGCGCTCGATTTCGATGCCTCCCAGGCGCCGTAGGCGAGGATCCACGCGTCATTGAGGGCCGTCGCGCGACCCTCGGCAGCAGTCTTGTCGGTCGCCGCCTGTTCGATACCGGCGCTGAGCTCTTCACCCTTGTTTTTGTCGGCGTCGTGCTGAACCTCGTGCTTGAGTGTTCCGAAAGCAGCGGCCTTCCCATCGGCAACACCCTCCTCGGTGATGACGATGCAATCGCCCGTGACGTTCCAACCCTTCGTGCCGACACCATCCTCATCGACATCGACGTTCTTTTCGTCACGGTAGTTGAGGCCGTTGTAAATCGCGATCGGCGACCAAAGGTCGCCGATTCCATTGTGGTAATCGGGGAAATAGCACAGCGTGTCGGCCGGCATGGCGCTGAGCGCCTTGCCATTGATCGCAGCCCCTCGTTCGATGCTGTCGGGTGTTTCGCTCACCAAGTAGAACTTGGTCTTACCGCTGCGGACCCATTCGCAGGCGTTTCGCAAGCGCAGATCGGCATCCTGGGCGGCACCTTCGTCGACCCACGCTCTGACCGTGGCACGATCCTGGTCGTGTTTCGCCCGGCGAGCCGGAATGTCGGCCTTCCATTGTGTGACCTTGGCGTTCCAGGCTCGCGCCTCGACCTCGAGCTCGTGAACCTCTGCCGCCCGGTCCTCGGTGGCCGAGTCCTTCTTGGACCCGCGCCACGCCATGATCGAGTCGATCACCGACTGCGAGGCGAGGATCATGTACGTGACGTCACCGAGTTTTAAGGCGTCGTTCCAACGATCGACGGCAAGATCAACCGCCTTCATCTGCTTCGA
>CALFRK010000177.1 GCA_937919625.1 uncultured Ilumatobacter sp. | reverse complement strand
GTGGCGGCGATCCGAACGTCGCAACCCAGAGCGAGGTTCATACCAGCCCCGACGGCCGGGCCGTTGACGGCTGCGAGCGTCGGCAGCGGACTACGGGCGATCCGGAGGAAACCCTCGTACACCTTGGCAAGGCTCTCTCGGGTCGCCGTCTCAAGGTTGCCGAGATTGGCACCCGCACAGAACGCCGTGCCGGCGCCGGTGACGACGATTGCCCCGACCGATTCGTCGGCCTCGAATACATCCATCGCCTCGACGATCGCCTCGACCATCGGAGCCGTCATCGTGTTGCGTTCGTCAGGATTGTTGAGCGTGAGGCGTGCAACGCCATCGGTGATATCGGTGAGAACAAGGGACATTCAATCAGTCTGACAAAACCCGACCGTGTTCACGTGATCGATCGATCGGTACGACAACGCGTCAAGTTGCGCATCTAGGAGCTACCAGCGGGTATCGTCACTGTGTTCACGTGAACATCCACCAATTCCTGTCCCACAAGGGGGAAACATGATCAAGACCAAAGGTCTACTGGCAGCGGGTCTCGCTGCAGCACTGGTCCTCGCGGCCTGCGGCGGCGACGACGATGCAGCTCCAACCACCGACGCACCGGCAGCGACCGACGCACCGGCAGCGACCGACGCACCGGCAGCGACCGACGCACCGGCAGCGACCGACGCACCGGCCGAATCGATCAACGTCGGCCTGACGTTTGACATTGGTGGGCGAGGCGACCAGTCGTTCAACGACTCGGCTGCAGCGGGCATCGACCGCGCTGTCATCGACTTTGGCATCTCGTTCACCGACGCCGAGCCGAACGCCGACGGCTCGAACCGAGCCGAACTCCTGCAGTTGCAGGCCGACGGCAGTGACTTGGTCGTTGCGGTTGGCTTCCTGTTCGAGGGCGATGTCGTTTCCGTCGCCGCCGACAACACCGACACCAACTTTGCGGTCATCGATTCGGCGATGCTCGACTTCGACAACGGCGCTGTGCCCTATGCCGACAACATCGCCGGCCTCACGTTCGCCGAAGAGCAGGGCTCGTTCCTGGTCGGTGTCGCGGCGGCGCTGAACAGCGAGTCGAACACGATCGGTTTCATCGGCGGTGTCGGCGGCTTCGGCTTGATCGAAAAGTTCGAGGCTGGTTTCACCGCTGGCGTAAACGCTGTCAACCCCGACATCACCGTGATTCCGCAGTACATCACCATGGCACCTGACTTCGACGGATTCTTCTCCGCCGACCGGGCCAAGGAGATCGCACTCGCCATGTTCGACCAAGGCGCCGACGTGGTGTACCACGCCGCGGGTGGGTCTGGTGCAGGTCTGTTCGAAGCCGCCAAGGAGCGCAGCGAAGAGTCGGGCACCAAGGTCTGGGCGATTGGCGTCGACTCTGATCAGTACTTCACTGCGAGCGAGGACGTCCGTGAATACATTCTCACCTCGATGCTGAAGCGTGTCGACGTCGCTGTGTACGAAGCGATCAAGTCGCAAACGGCCGGTTCTTTCACCGCCGGCAACGTCGTCTACGACCTGTCGGTTGATGGCGTCGGGTACTCGACGTCAGGCGACTTCCTCAGCGCCGATCAGATTGCCCAAATGGAGGACTACAAGGCTCAGATCGTCGCCGGGACCATCACGGTCCCGACCGCACCCTGACCCCAAACACGGAGGTTCGCTCTGCAGCGAACCGTTCCTCGGAACAATCCCGGGGACTCCATTGAACAACTTGAGGCGGAGGTCGACTATGTTCGGCCTCCGCTTCGGCGTTTTCGCAGGGGCCTACGACTTCTGATCAGCCACAACGAGGAGGTGCTGCGTGACCGCAGCCATTGAACTTGTCGGAATAACGAAACGCTTTCCAGGCGTCATCGCCAACGACAACGTGAACCTTCGGGTCGAGCTCGGCGAGATTCACGCCATCTGTGGCGAGAATGGGGCCGGCAAGTCAACATTGATGAAGATCCTGTACGGGATGCAGCGTGCCGACGAGGGCACGATGTCGATTCACGGGGAAGAGATCCACTTCTCCTCGCCGACGGACGCGATCGCGGCGGGTATCGGGATGGTGCATCAGCACTTCATGTTGGCTGAGCAGATGACCGTGCTCGATAACGTGATCCTCGGATCGGAGCCGACCAAGTTTGGCGGAAGGATCGATTTCGAAGAGGCCGAAAAGCATATTCGCGAGGTCGGTGAGGCGTATGGACTCAAGGTCGATCCGAACGATCTCGTCGAGACTTTGGAGGTCGGCGAACGCCAGCGGGTCGAGATCATCAAGGTGCTGTATCGCGGTGCCAAGATCCTGATCCTCGACGAGCCAACGGCCGTCCTCGTACCGCAGGAGGTGGAAGAGCTGTTCCGAAATCTCCGCGAGCTTCAAGCCAGCGGGGCGACGATCATCTTCATCGATCACAAGCTCCAAGAAGTGCTGGAGATCTCCGACCGAATCACCGTCATCCGACGCGGGAAGACAGTCACCACGGTCGATGCCGACTCGGTGACGGCGTCCGATCTTGCCGAGCTGATGGTCGGATCCGAACTCCCATCGCCGGAGACCGGCGACTCCACCGTCACCGACGAGGTTGCTCTGTCCGTTACCAACCTGACCGTGCTCGACGATGACAGGCGACCCGCGGTCGACAATGTGTCGCTCCAGGTACGACGCGGTGAAGTACTCGGAATCGCCGGAATCGAAGGCAATGGGCAGACGGAACTGATCGACGCCATCATCGGCACCGCACATATCTCGACCGGCATCATCAAGTTGGCCGATGAAGACATCACGAAGGCGCCCGTGCGTCACCGACGCGAATCTGGTCTTGGATACGTCCCTCAGGACCGACACCAAGAAGGCCTGCTACTCGATGCCGCTCTGTGGGAGAACGCTGCACTGGGTCATCAGACGGTGGCACCGTTCTCACACGGTTTCTGGCTCGACCGAACCGGGGCCCGAGGGCGAACCGAAGAGATCCGCACCGACTTCGACGTCCGCACTCCAAGCGTCGAAGTCACCGCTCGGGGCCTATCGGGTGGCAACCAACAAAAGCTGATCATCGGCCGCGAGATGGCTGCGTCTCCAACAGTCCTGATCGCCGCCCACCCAACTCGTGGTATCGATGTCGGCGCTCAGGCCGACGTTTGGAATCAGATCCGCGAGGCCCGGTCGCTTGGTCTCGCGACGCTCTTGATCTCAGCCGACCTCGACGAACTGATCGGTCTGTCTGACACGATCGTGGTGATGTTCCACGGCCGACTCGTCGCCACGCTCGACCCGGCAGAGGTCAACCCGCGAACTCTCGGAAGTTATATGACAGGGGCGGCATCACAAGCCGAACACGCCGATCAAGTAGGGGGAGAAGCGCAATGAACGCATCGACGCTGCGCCGCATCGCGCTTGCGCTAGCCGCCCCAACCATCGCAGCCGTGGTCGCAATCGCAATCTCGTCCATCGTTCTTGAGGTGTCGGGGTCCGACTCGATCGAAACGTTCAAGACGATGCTCGAGAACGGGACAAAGCTCGAGTCCATGATCGACACGCTGAATCGAGCTACCCCGCTCTACCTGGCGGCCGTCGCGGCCGCTATCGGCTTCCGGATGAACCTGTTCAACATCGGTGTCGAGGGCCAGTACATCCTGGCCGGATTCGCGGCAGCGGTTGTCGGATCAAAGGTTGGTCTGCCGGGGCCGCTGCATGTCGCGGTCATCATCTTCACCGCGATGTTCGTCGGTGCAGCCTGGTCGGGGCTGGCGGGGCTGTTGAAGGTGACCCGCGGTGTCAACGAGGTGATCTCGACGATCATGTTGAACTTCATAGCGGTCGGCGCCCTGGTCGCCGGCCTGCTACCACGTTTCATCGATGATCCGACTGCCGCCAATCAAGGCACACCACAGATCGCCGAGTCCGGATGGCTACCAAATCTCAACGGCTTCGTTGAGATCTTCACCCGTGAGATCACCAAGGGACGCCATCTCACTGGTGTCTTCGTGTTGGCGATCGTGATCGGGATTATCTACCACGTCATCATCAACCGAAGCCGGTTCGGCTTCGATGTCCGAGCGTCCGGCATGAACCCGACCGCCGCTCGTGCAGGCGGGGTACCCCCGAAACGGATGGTGCTGATCGCCATGATCGCCGGTGGCGCTGTCGCCGGGCTCGTCGGCATGCCCGAAATCCTCTCCGACAATCATTCCTACGACCAGGGATTCATCCAGGGCCTCGGCTTTGCCGGTATCGCGGTCGCGCTCTTGGGTCGAAATACAGCGCCAGGCATGGCGATTGCTGCGATCCTCTTCGGCTTCCTCGACTCCAGCGCTGCGATCCTTCAGGTCAGTTCTTTGGCTTCGAGCGAGATTGTCGTCATCATGCAGGCAACAATTCTGCTGGTGGCGGTGGTCGTCTACGAAGTCGTCAACCGAATCAAACAACGCGATGAAGTACGTCGCGCAGCACAGATGGCACAGGCAGCGGCATGAGCTCAGTGACCGACATCCAGCACACGACGCCGGGCCCGGATTCTCCGCGACAAGATCTCGCCACGGCACTCAAGGCGCTCCCTGCATGGGCCAGATGGTCGGGCGCGGCCACCCTCGGCGTACTGGTACTCACCCTCGTTCAAATGGTCAGCGACACCTCCCTGCTCACTGATGAAGGCACATCGAGAGCGATGGTCCGGTGGGCCATCCCGATCTTGCTGGCCGGCCTCGGCGGCCTGTTCTCCGAACGAGCCGGAGTCGTGAACATCGGCCTCGAAGGCATGATGATTCTCGGAACATGGTTCGGTGCCTGGGGCGCCCTCCAGTGGGATTCGCCGTGGGCAGGCTTGTTGGCCGGTTTGATCGGCGGGGCCCTGGGCGGGCTCCTCCACGCAATCGCGACCGTCACGTTCGGCGTCGACCAGATCGTCTCGGGTGTCGCCATCAACATCCTCGCCCCAGGCTTGACCCGATATATGGCCGAGCGCGTCTTCAGTGGCAGACCTGGCGGATCTGTGTCCCAGTCGCCACGCGTCGACGGCTTCGACAAGTTCACAGTTCCAGGTATCGCCAATTTACTGGGCTGGATTCGCGACGGAGACATCTTCCTCATATCGGACGGAGCGGGATTGCTGCGCGGCCTCGTCGCCGGCGTCTCGCTGTTCACGCTGCTGGCCCTGCTGTGCGTGCCATTTTCGGCATGGCTGTTGATGCGTACCCGGGTTGGCCTTCGAATTCGGATTTGTGGCGAGAACCCGACCGCCGGCGAGTCGCTCGGCATCAATGTCTTTCGACACAAGTACCTGGCGGTGGTGATCAGCGGTGCGTTCGCCGGGTTGGCAGGTGCGTACATCGTGCTCGAGTTGGCTGGGCTTTACCGTGGCGGCCAAACCACAGGCCGCGGCTTCATTGCCCTTGCAGCACTGATCTTCGGAAACTGGCGAGCGCTCGGAGTTCTTGCCGGAGCGATGTTGTTCAGCTACCCGTTCGGTCTCGCCCTGGTCGACTTCGACTCCGAAGGAAGCGGCGTCGCCACGCGTGGACTGCTATTGGTCATCGCCATCGGCTTGTTCGCGACCGCCGTCGGTTTGGGTCGCAGCACTCGCAATGCGAGGCGACCCGAGCTCGATGCGGCTGACACGGGTTCACCGACCGGGTCATACGTGCGCATGCTGCAGTCACTCGGCACCACTGAAAACGGGCGCCTCAGCTTGCTCGCAGCTGGTCTCGGATTGATATCCCTGATCTGGTACCTCGCCACTGACGCAGCGCCAACATGGCTTCCGAACACGATGCCGTACGTGCTCGTGCTGCTCGTGCTCGTCTTTGCGGCACAACGGTTGCGGCCGCCCAAGGCGGTCGGCATTCCGTTTCGCAAGGGTGATCATTGAGCCTCGCTGAATCTGGCGCCGCTCGCGCGGTTCCCAAGTCGCTGCTGCACGACCATCTCGACGGTGGTCTTCGTGTGGCGAGCGTGCTGGAGTTGGCCGACGAGATCGGCTGGCAGTTGCCGCAGACCGAACCCGAGGCGCTGCAGACATGGTTCACGGCCGGAGCCGCCGCCAAGGACCTGCTGCAGTATCTGGCCACGTTCGAGCACACGCTCGCCGTGATGCAGACCGAGGCCCACATCGAACGCGTCGCCGCCGAGGCAGCCCTCGACCTGGCCAACGACGGTGTCGTCTATGCCGAGGTGCGGTTCGCCCCAGAGTTGCACCAGCAGAACGGGCTGGAGCTGGAGGCTGTCGTCGGCGCTGTCACGGCCGGGCTACGGCGCGGCGAACGGGAGGCCGCCGCGAATGGTAAGACGATTCTGGTCAACGCCATCTGTTGTGCAATGCGCACCGAGCAGCGCTCGATGGAAATCGTGCGGCTGATCGACCACATGCGCGACCACGATGACAAAGTGGTGGCGTTCGACCTCGCTGGAGCCGAAACAGGCTGGCCGCCCTCACTCCACGCCGAGGCGTTGACCTTCGCCCGTCAGCGCCATATCAATGTCACGATCCACGCCTCCGAGCCGCCAGACCTCGAACTGATCGACGATGCCCTGCAACACGGCGCCCACCGGATTGGCCATGGGGTGCGCCTGCGCAGCGACATCACCACCCGCCAGGATGGCTCGCTCGAACTCGGGCCGCTTGCCCGCTACGTGTTCGACCACCGGGTTCCACTCGAGATGGCCCCGACCTGCCATGTCCACGTCGGGGCCGTGCCCGATCTCCCCTCGCACCCGATCGGTCCGATGCTGCGGCACGGCTTCAATGTCAGCGTCAACACCGACAATCGGTTGATGAGCGGCGTCATGCCATCGTCCGAGATGCTGGCGGTGTCCAGCACGTTCGGTCTCGACTGGGGCGAGATCGAACAACTGGTCGTCAACGGCGTGATGAGCGGGTTCGCCCCGCTCGAGGTTCGACGCAACATAATCAAGCACCAGGTCGAACCCGCTTTCGCAGCGTTGCGGGCGCCTTAACGGAATGCCGTTCCCGCCGATCTCCCCGTAGGGTTGTCGATTCAGGCGTCGGTGACCACTCGGGTTCCAGGGCGTCATGCCCCCCTGAAATCCCCCGAAAGTCTCGATGACCTCCCTCACTGCATTTGTTTCTGGCGCGCGCGCCCACGGCGTCCTCGATCGCAAGCAATGGATCCAACGCCCGAAGACCGACCTGATGTCGGGTTTGGTCGTGGCACTCGCTCTGATCCCTGAGGCGATCTCGTTCTCGATAATTGCCGGCGTCGACCCCAAAGTCGGGTTGTATGCCTCGTTCTCGATCGCCATCATCATCGCCTTCTCCGGTGGCCGACCCGGCATGATCTCCGCCGCAACCGGCGCCATGGCACTGGTGCTGGTGCCGTTGGTCAAGGATTACGGCATCGAGTACCTGTTCGCCGCCACCATCCTGGCCGGCATCCTGCAGGTCGGGCTGGGCTATCTCGGCGTCGGCGAACTGATGCGGTTTGTGCCACGCACCGTGATGCTCGGCTTCGTCAATGCGCTGGCGATCTTGATCTTCATGGCCCAGGTGCCCCACATCCTGCTCTCCGACGAGGCCTCCGGCACCGATCGACTGCTCATCAACAGCGCCGCCATCCTGGTCGGGCTGGCGATCATCTACGGGCTGCCCCGCATCACCAAGGCCGTACCGTCCCCGCTTATCGCGATCGTCGCCATCACCAGTGCCGCAATGATCTGGCACATCGATCTGCCCACGGTCGGCGATATGGGCGAGCTGCCCAACAGCTTGCCGTTCGTGGCGCTGCCCAAGCTGCCGTTGGCGTTCGAGACGCTCACGATCATCTTCCCGTTTGCACTCACGCTGGCCCTGGTCGGGCTGCTCGAATCGCTGCTGACCGCCCAGCTGCTCGACGACTTGACCGACACCAACTCAGACAAGAACACCGAGGCTCGCGGCCAGGGCGTTGCCAATGTCGCCACAGGTTTCCTCGGCGGAATGGCCGGGTGCGCCATGATCGGCCAGTCGATGATCAACTTCCGCTCAGGTGGGCGAACCCGCTTGTCGACGCTCGCCTCCGGGGTGTTTCTGCTGGTGCTGATTCTTGCCCTCGGCGACCTCGTGGCCCAGGTCCCGATGGCGGCGCTCGTCGCCGTGATGATCATGGTGTCGGTCGGCACGTTCGACTGGCGCAGCATCAGCCCGTCGGCGATCAAGTCCCATCCCCTCGCCGAGTCGGTGATCATGGCCGCAACTGTTGCGATCGTCGTGTTCACCCACAACCTCGCCTATGGCGTCGGCGCCGGCGTCACGCTGTCGGTCGTGTACTTCGCACGCCACGTCAGCGGGCTCGTGAAGGTCACCAGCGTCGTCGACCCCGATAATGTCGAGCGCCTGTACGCCGTCACCGGCGAGCTGTTCTTCGCCTCGACGCACGACATCGTGCACGCCTTCGACTACGACGCCGTCCGGGTCAAACGGGTCGAGATCGATCTCACCGACGCCCGCATCTGGGATACCTCGGCCGTCGCAGCACTCGACACCGTGGTCGCCAAGTTCGAGCAACGCGGCATCCACGCCGAGCTGGTCGGCATGAACGAGCACGCCGAACGCCTACACACCCGCACGACAGGCAACGTCAGCGTCCACTAGCCACGTTGTGTCAGACACAACGTGGCGTTGGTCGGTCAGCGGATCAGCTCGCTGACGGCCTGTACTTCGATGCCGCCGCGCGGCCTTTGCGTCAACGTCACCGTGACACGCGTTGGTTTCGCTGTCGTCATGATCTCGCCGGCGATCTCGGCTGACATCGCCTCGGCGAATACGGCACGATCGCGGAATCCCCACAGGTAGAGCTTGAGGCTCTTCGATTCAACGCACCAGGCGTCGGGCACGTACTCGATCACCACCGTCGACAGATCTGGCTGCTGGGTGACAGGGCACATCGACGCCAATTCGTCATTCGTGAAGGTGACCAGCGTGACATTGGCGGGCGCCGGGAACACCTCCACATGGTCGATCGCGTGGCGCACGGTTGCCCCGAGCACGGTCAGTCCGTCAGTCATGGCCCCAGGCTACGAGTTGCGAGGTTGAGTTGGGAGATGTGCCTGGCACAACTCCCAACTTCTACGCTGTGGGAGGTGGTGAGCAGCGATACGGTGGAACGATGATCAATGAGCTCGTCCACCGTGCCCCGAAGGTGCTCCTCCACGATCACCTCGACGGCGGGCTCCGGCCGGCAACCGTGCTCGAACTCGCCCAGGAACACGGCTACGACAAGCTGCCAACCAACGATGTCGACGAGCTGGCGGCCTGGTTCAACCGTGGCGCCAAGCGCAACGACCTGGTGCTCTACCTCGAGACGTTCGCCCACACGGTTGGGGTGATGCAGCATTCCGACTCGCTCGAGCGAGTCGCCTTCGAGTGTGCCAGAGACCTTGCCGCCGACGGCGTCGTGTACGCCGAGGTGCGGTTCGCCCCCGAGCTGCACACGGAGGCTGGTCTGTCGCTGCAGGAGGTGCTCGACGCCGTGCTGCGCGGATTCGAGCGCGGCTCGGCCGATACCGACCTCACGCTCTATGCCATCTGCTCGGCGATGCGTACCGCTGACCACAGCCTGGAGATCGCTGAGTTGGCCGTGAAGAACCGCGACCGCGGCGTGGTCGGGTTCGACATCGCCGGCGCCGAGGCCGGGTACCCACCATCGCGGCATCTCGACGCCTTCCAGTTCGTGATGCGCGAGAACTTCCATTCGACCATCCACGCCGGTGAGGCGTACGGTCTGCCGTCGATCTGGGAGGCGCTGCAATACTGCGGTGCGGCCCGGCTGGGCCACGGCGTCCGAATCGTCGACGACATCACCGGCCCGCCGGGCGAAGAACGGCTGGGGCCGCTCGCTGCCTTCGTCCGCGATCGCCGCGTCTGTCTCGAGCTGTGCCCGACCTCCAACGTCAACACGGGTGTCTGCGCATCGATCGCCGAACACCCGATCGGCATGTTGCGACGGCTGCGATATCGGGTCACGCTCAACACCGACAACCGCCTGATCAGCGACACGTCGATGACCAATGAGATGCTGCAGCTACGCGAGGCCTTTGGCTGGGGGCTGAACGACTTCGAGTGGCTGACGATCAACGCCATGAAGTCGGCGTTTGCCCCATTTCCCGAGCGTCTAAAAATCATCAACGGCCTGATCAAGCCGCGCTATGCACTGCTCAACGCCGAATCATCCATGGGAGCTCTCTGATGCCCGTCACCGTCACCCTCGTCGATCACCCGCTCGTCGCCGATGCGCTCGCCCGCATCCGTGACCGCGACACACCTAACCCGATGTTCCGCACCAACCTCGAACGGATCGGCACCTTGCTGCTGGCCGAGGCGACCAAGTCGTTGCCAACGGTCGAAGGCACCGTGGAGACTCCGATCACCACGGCCCCGGCTCGCCGTTTGGCGGTGCAGCCAGTGATCGTTCCGGTGTTGCGAGCCGGGCTCGGTTTTGTGCACGCCGCCCAGGAACTGATGCCAATCGCCGACGTAGGTTTCATCGGCATCGCTCGCGACGAGGAAACATTCGAACCAAAGCCGTACGTCAACCGGCTTCCGGAGTCGCTGGCCGGGCGCCCGGTGATCGTGATCGACCCGATGCTTGCCACGGGCGGCTCGCTGGTTGCCACGATCGCCCTGCTCACCGAGCGCGGCGCCCCAACCCCGATTACCGTCGTGTGCGCGCTCGCCGCCCCTGAGGGCATCCAGCGGCTCAGCGACGAAGGCCTCGACCTGCATGTGTTCACGGGCGCGATCGACGACCACCTCAATGAGCACGCATACATCGTGCCGGGTCTCGGCGATGCCGGTGACCGCCAATTCGGCACCGGCGTCTGAAAACGTCGCCAGACACGGCGCGGTCGTGACCACGGCCCGCCAGCGGCTACGGTCGCTCACCCCGTACGTCGCGCCGGCCGCCCTGGCACTGATCGTCGGCGGTATGGCGGCGATCATGTTCGCCTCGCGCCAGCCAGGGCACTGGTGGGGCGACGACTGGGCGCTCTATCTACGGCAGGCGAATGGACTGCTCGACGGGGATCCCGCAATGGTGATCGACACCAATCGGTTCACGGTCGAGATGTCTCGTGGTGCGGTGTTCAGCCCGCCCCTCTATCCGTGGGGTTTCCCACTGATCCTGGCACCGTTCGTGGCCGTACTCGGCAACGATCTCGACCGACTCACGATCGTGCCGGTACTCAGCGCCTGTGTGTTTGCCTGCGCCTGGTACCTGCTCGCCAAATCTCGGATCGGCACGCTGGCCGCGCTCACCGGCGTCGTTGCCGTCACCCTCACTCCGCTGTTGCTCGATTGGACCGAGCTGATCCAGTCGGAGTGGCCGTTTATGGCTGTCACCGCCGTGGTGCTGGTCGGGCTCGACCGGGCCGCCGCTTGCGGGGTGTTGACCCAAACCGACGGCGCCATCGTGCCGCTGATCGGGCTCGGGGTCGGGGCCGCCGCCGCCTTCTCGGTTCGGCGCGAGGGTCTGGCGATCGTTGCGGCGATCGCCGCCGCCCAGGTCGCCGCCTTGATCGCCGTACGCGGCCAACGCTGGTGGCACGATCGTTCAGCCTCCCGCTCGATGGTTTTTAGGCTGCTGCTCCCGCACACCACAGCGCTGCTTACCGTCGAGCTGCTGCAACTCCTGTTGCCGAGCGCGCTTGTGCCCCACTACCCCGGTGCCGGCATCTCCAATGTATGGCGCTTGGTCGGCGACCACGTCGACCGTCTCGCTGACGTCGCCGGGCTCAGGCGTTCGTGGGAATCCAACCCGACCGTCTTCGACAATGTCGCCCTCGGCTGGATCGCGGTTTGCGCCTACCTGCTGCTGGCGACCGTTGGGATCGCCCTGGCGGTGACCCGAAACCGTCGCCGCGATCTGCATCTTGTCGCCTACGCAGTGGTGGCCTTGGTGATCGGCGGCAGCTTTCCGGTGTCGCTCGACCGCTACATGTGCACCGTCGCGCCCTTGCTGATGTTGCTGGCCGCGGTCGCCCTCCGAACACTGCTGCGGAACCGGCGCCTGCCACTGCTACCTACGATCGTTGTCACGCTCGCCTTCGCTGCAATCGTGGCCGGCAACCTCGGCCACGCCAATCTCCGCGTCGATCGAGCGACGGCATTCGCCGAGCAAAGGCAGATCGAGTGGGGGCCAACCCACCCCGACGCGGTCGCCATGTTCGAGGCGGTAATCGAGTTCACCGATGATGACGATGTGGTCGCGGCTCCCAAGGCACGGGCGATGGCGTTCGAGACCGGGCGTCTTTCGGTGCAGTTCGACGCCTATCACCCGATGCCGACCAAAATCGAGCCAGACCTTTTCGTCACGGAGACCGATGCCGAACAAACCAACCTGCTACTGGGGCAGCCCGAACGGTTCACGGTCGTGTGGCGCAACTCGCGGTTCGTGTTGTTTCAGACCAGCAGTGCGGCCAAGGCCGCAACGAATGGCGTCGGATCCTCGTCGACCGCCTCGCCATAAAGCTTGACCTTCGGCTCGGTGCCGCTGGGGCGGATCTGGACACGTACGCCGCCGTCTAGCTCGAATCGCAGCAGGTCGGCCTCGGGATATTCCTCGATGCTGATCACAGAGCGCCCGCCGATCTGGGCAGGTGGGTCGGCTCGCAGTGCCGCCACCTTGGCGGCGGCTTCGACAGGGGTCATACGAACTGCAGCATCGGCGAGAATATGGCGGCCATACCTGGCGGCGATGTCGTCGAGCCACTGTTGAAGCGTGCGCCCCTCGGCGGCTGCGACCGAGGCGACTTCGGTGAACAACACGGCAGCGCTGATGCCATCCTTGTCGAGCGGTTGGTTGGCAACGAGATACCCGAGAGCCTGCTCGTAGCCGAGTACGAAGTTGAGCTCTGGATGGTCGAGCACCGCCCGGGCGATCCACTTGAACCCGGTGAACGTCTCGGCCGTATGGATGCCATGGTGAGCGGCCATCTTGCCAAGCAACGACGACGACACGAGCGTCGTGATCACCAGCCGGTCGGGATCGTCGTCGAGGCCGAGCAGGTAGTCGGCGAACAGCCACCCGATCTCGTCGCCGCCAAGCCGCCGCCACGATCCGTCGGGCTGCGGGATCGCGGCGGCCAGGCGATCGGCGTCGGGATCATTGGCGATTGCCAGTTGGGCGTCGACGCGGTGCGCAAGCTCCATCAGCAGGTCCATCGCCCCAGGCTCTTCTGGATTCGGAAACGAAACGGTCGGAAACGTGCCGTCGGGCTCGAACTGCTCAGCGACGAGATGCGGCGGATCGAACCCTGCGACCTCGAACGCTCGTACCAGTGTGGCGCCACCGACACCATGCATGGCGCTGTAGGCCACCGGAACACCGGCGACGTCAGGGCGGCGACGAACAGCCGGAATCGCCGCCAGGTAGGCATCGACCAACTCGTCGCCGACGCTGGTGATCAAGGCATCGTCGGCGGCGACCATCGGCACCTCGGTTGGATCGACGGCATCGATGCAGGCCGAGATGCCGATGTCGTGTGGTGGCACAATCTGGGCACCGTCGCCCAGGTACACCTTGTAGCCATTATCGGCGGGCGGGTTGTGCGACGCCGTTACGACGATTCCTGCTGCGGCGTCGAGCTCGGTGATCGACCATGCCAACACCGGCGTGGCGACCATTTGGTCGAACAGTCGCGCCGGGATTCCGACGGCCGCCATCACGCGGGCGGTGTCGAGCGCGAACACGTCGCTCTTGCGACGGGCATCGAAGCCGATCACGACGCCCCGCCGCCGTGCGCCCGGATCGTTTTTCAAGAGGTACTGGGCGACCCCGGCGGCGGCCTGCTGCACGACCAGCCGGTTCATTCGCAGCGGGCCGGCACCAACGGCGGCACGCAGCCCGGCGGTGCCGAACTGGAGACGGTCTGCAAAGCGCTCGGCGAGTTGAGTCGGATCGCCGTCGATCAGGGCCTGCAGCTCGAGGCGGATGTCGTCATCGGGTTCGGCCGCCAACCATCGGTCGGCGGCGGCACGCGGATCGTTATTGGTCACCCAACCAGCGTACGCAACTCGACCAGCGGACGAGGACCCACGTGCGAGATCACTTCGGCCGCCGCCAGCGAACCCAGGTAAGCACATTCGTCGATCGGCTTGCCGACCGTCATGCCATGCAGAAATCCGGCCGCATACAGATCACCGGCGCCGGTGGTATCGATCACCTTGCGAACCGGAACGGCGGGCACCTCGATCAGCTCGTCGCCAGTGACGATGATCGAGCCCTTGGCGCCGATCGTCACGGCGGCCATCTGGCAGTGCTGGCGTAACTCGGCGACGGCCTGCTCGAATGTGTCGGTCTCGTACAACGCGATCAGCTCGGTCTCGTTGCCGAACAACAGGTCGACCTCGTCACTGACCAAAGAACGAAAGTCGTCGCGATGGCGACCAACGCAGAACGAGTCGGAGAGGGTGAGCGACACCAGCCGCCCAGCTTTGTGGGCGACTGCGGCAGCGTGACGAAACGCCGTCTTCGCCTCGTCACGGTCGTACAGGTAGCCCTCCATGTAGAGCACCTTGCCAGCCGCGATCGCGTCGTCGTCAAGATCGTCGACGCTGAGCATGCTGGACGCCCCGAGATATGTGTTCATGGTGCGCTCGGCATCGGGCGTCACCACGATGATGCAACGTCCGGTTGGGATCTCGTTGCGGTGATCGCCAGGCCGAAACTGCACTCCGACGGCAAGCAGATCATGACCAAACGCGCGGCCCAGCTCGTCGTCGGTGACCTTGCCGACATAGGCGGCCGTGCCACCAAAGCTGGCGATGCCACACATCGTGTTGGCAGCCGACCCGCCACTCATCTCAACCGCCGAACCGAGCGCTTGGTACAGGCTGACGGCCCGGTCGGTATCGACGAGGTCCATCCTGCCCTTGATCAGATCATGGTCCGCGAGAAACTTGTCCGAGGCGTGCGCGATCACGTCGACAAGGGCGTTGCCGATGCCGACCACATCGAACCGGGCGCCGTCCGTCAGCCTGTTGTCGCCAATCGAAGTCACGAGCGGGCACGCTACCGCGCCCACACGGTTGCCGCTGAGTCGCTAGGCTCGCGGTCCAGGTTGAGCGCGCAGTTTCGTGTCTCGTCGTTGATTAGGCCAGTACGATCCGGCGACGTGACAGCTCTCGATACGCAGGCCGATCCACTCGACCCATTTCGCCTCCCGCGATCGGTTGTACCGGTTCGCTACGACCTCGCGCTCGAACCCGATCTCGAATCGGCGACGTTCGGCGGCACGGTAGACATCACGATCACGGTCCACGAGCCGGTCGTCGTGCTGGTGTTGAACTCGATCGAACTCCAGATCGACAGCTGCGCGCTAGATGGGCAACCGGCACCGTTCAGGCTCGAAGATGCCTCTGAGCGACTGTTCGTCACGCCGATCGATGGTGTATCGCCCGGCGAGCACGTGTTGTCGTTCACCTTCCGGGGCATCCTCAACGATCAACTACGGGGGTTCTATCGCAGCACCTACCGCGACAATGACGGGGCCGAGCACGTCATCGCAACGACCCAGATGCAGTCGACCGATTGCCGGCGCAGTTTCCCGTGCTGGGACGAGCCAGACTTCAAGGCCGTGTTCGGTGTCACGCTGATCGTGGCACCGAATCTGATGGCCGTGTCTAACGGCCCCGAGATCGGGCACGATCTCAACGCAGACGGCATGGTGGTCGTGCGGTTCGCCGACACGATGATCATGAGTTCGTATCTCGTGGCGTTCGTGGTCGGCCCCCTGGAGGCCACCGAATGGGTCGATGTCGACGGAATTCCGATTCGTATCGTGCACCTGCCCGGCAAGGCCAGCCTGACCGGATTTGGACTCGATGTGGCGGCGTTCTGCTTGCGCTGGTTCCAGACCTATTACGGCATCCCCTACCCCAGCGACAAAGTCGACCTGGTCGCCCTGCCGGATTTTTCCGCCGGAGCTATGGAGAACCTCGGGTGCATCACGTTCCGTGAGAATCTGTTGCTCGTCGATCCCGCCACCGCTACCCAAGGTGAGCGCCAGCTGGTCGCCGATGTGGTTGCTCACGAGCTGGCACACATGTGGTTCGGTGACCTGGTCACGATGGATTGGTGGAACGGGATCTGGCTGAACGAAGCGTTCGCCACATTCATGGAGCTGGCCGCTTGCGATGCCTTTCGCCCCGAGTGGGAACGCTGGACATTCTTTGGGCTCGAGCGCAGCGCCGCCTTCGAGGTCGATTCGTTGTCGTCGACCCGATCGGTCGAGTACGAGGTGCGATCGCCCGCCGATTGCGAGGGCATGTTCGACGTGCTCACGTACCAAAAAGGTGGTGCCCTGCTGCGCATGCTCGAGCAATATCTCGGCGAGCAGCAGTTTCGGGTCGGTGTCGGGCACTACCTGACGACCCACAGTTACGGCAACACCGAAACCAGTGACCTCTGGGACGCTATCGAGCACACTTCGGGCCAGCCGGTGCGGCGCATGATGGATTCGTGGATCTGGCAGCCTGGATACCCGCTGGTGTCGGCCTCGATTCACGGCGACGAGCTCGTGCTGTCGCAACGCCGGTTCTCGTTCGATCCAGACGATGCCTCGGTTTCTTTGTGGGCGATTCCATTGGTAGTTCGTCAGGGTGACCGCACCGACTCGGTGCTGCTCGACGGGGATCAGGTGCGAATCTCACTGGGCGATGGCGCCCCGGTCATCAACGCCGGTGGGCACGGCTTCTATCGGGTGTCTTACTCCGACGATCTGCGCATGCGATTAACCAGCAAGTTCGTCGCCACGATGTCGACACTCGAGCGCTACAACCTGGTCGACGACGCCTGGAACGCCGTCACGGCCGGCAACCTCGACGCGATCGAGTTCGTCGAGCTGGTCGAACGGTTCGGTGACGAACGCGAGTACGGAGTATGGCAAAGCATCGCGATCGGCCTGCGCGGTGTTCGCCGGCTGCTCCCAAACGACGATGCGGCGGTCACAGGGTACCAACGGCGCGTCGTCGCCCTCGTCGCTCCGGCGCTCGACGCGGTCGGTGAACCAACTCAGGGCGAGTCCGAGCTTACGGCCAAGCTGCGCGGCCTGCTGCTATCGACGCTGGCCGTGCAGGGCGGCGACACCGATGCCTGCGATTGGGCCCGCCGCTGCTACGACGACTGGTCGAACGACTCGACGTCGGTGGATGCCGAGTTGGTGGCCGCGGCGACCGGCATCGTCGCCGCCACAGGCGACGCAACCGACTATGAGCGGATGTACGGTCAGGTCACCGGTGGCGCCACACCCCAAGTGCAGCTACGACATCTATACGCGCTGGCCGAGTTCGACGACGCCGAGCTCGTCAACCGCACCTGCGAGCTGGCGATGAGCGACGAGGTGAGAACCCAGAACGCTCCGTTCCTGTTGCGGGCTTGTATCGGCAATCTTCGACATGGCGCAGCATCCTGGGACTTCCTGCGCCGCAACTGGGTCGAGGCCAACGAACGCTTTCCCCGCAACACGATCAGCCGTATGGTCGAAACGGTGAGATTGCTCGATAGCCCGACACAAGTCGCCGATGTGCAGGCGTTCTTCTCAGAACACCCGATCCAGCAGGCAGCCAAGACGCTCGAACAAATCCTCGAGCGCCAGCACGTCAACGCCGGCGTGCGGGCCCGCAACGAAACCCCCCTAGCAGAAGCCCTGCGCCAAAGCGTTACCGATGGTAACGGTCAGTAGATCTCGATCAGGCCGGCGGCACCCTGGCCTCCGCCGATGCACATCGTGACGACGCCCCACCTGGCGCCGCGGCGCTTACCCTCGAGCAGCACGTGACCGGCACAACGCGTGCCGGTCATACCGAACGGGTGACCGATCGCGATCGAGCCACCGTTGACGTTGTACTTCTCAGGGTCGATGCCGAGCTGATCACGTGAGTACAGGCACTGGCTGGCGAACGCCTCGTTGAGCTCCCAGATGTCGATGTCGTCGACCGTCAGGCCGTGCCGCTTGAGCAGCTTTGGAACCGCATAGATCGGACCGATGCCCATCTCGTCTGGCTCGCAGCCGGCAACCGCCCAGCCCTTGAAGGCGCCCATCGGCTCGATGTTGCGGCGAGCGGCCTCCGCGTCGGACATCATCACAACTGCGGCGGCGCCGTCGGAGAGCTGGCTGGCGTTGCCTGCGGTGACATAGTTGCCATCACCACGAACGGGCTGCAGCTTGGCGAGCGCCTCGAGGGTGGTGGTAGGGCGGTTGCACTCGTCACCGTCGACGGTGTATTCGACGATCGTCTCTTGCTTGGTCTCGCGGTCGACGAGCTTCATTTTGGTGTGCATCGGTACGATCTCGTTCTCGAACAAGCCGTTCTGCTGGGCGGCAGCCATCCGCATCTGCGAGTTGTACGAGTACTCGTCCTGATACTCACGCGACACGCCGTAGCGCTCGGCGACAATGTCGGCCGTTTCGATCATCGCCATGTAGACCGCTGGGTACATCTCAGGCAGACGCGGGTCCATGTTGACCGAGCCCCCCATACCCGGACTGGGGATCGAGATCGACTCGACACCACCGGCGACGACACAGTCGGCGCCGTCGGCCTTGATGTAGTTGGCGGCAACCGCGATCGAGTTGAGGCCCGACGAGCAATGGCGCTGGATCGTGTTACCACCGGTCGTGGTTGGCAGCCCTGCCAACAGGCTGGCAAGGCGTCCGAGGTTGCCTGCGCCGTGGGCACCATTTCCGAGGGCGACGTCTTCGACAGCCTCGCGCTCGACGCCCGACCTGTCGACGGCGGTGCTGATGGCATGTGCGGCCATCGACATCGCCGGGGTCATGTTGAAGCCGCCGCGGCCGGCCTTGGCAAGGCCGGTACGGGCATAGGAAACAAATACTGCCTCGCGCATGGTGGCGCTCCTGTCTGGGTGGAAAGTGACGATCGAGTCCGCAACGACGCTACCGAGTCAGATCAGACCGACTCGACTCGGAGCGCCCGGGGTCGCTGGATGTGGCGTCTATCGCCCCGCGGCCGGGTAGAGCCCTGCGCCAGTTGACGAGACAGACGGCGTCGAAGGCGATCATCTACCCAGGGAAAGCCGAGTAGTCGACGGTGACGTCGGTAACCTCCGACGCACACGATCCGTCTCCCGCTCCGACGGCGCCGGCGAGATCCGACTCGTTGGCGACGCCGGCGTAGTCGCTCGCCGAAGCACCCTCGGTGGGGAGCGCAGAGGCCGTGGGGCCGTAGACGTTGTAGATCACGAACGTGTCTAACACCTGGACGAGTAGCCACACCTCGAACAGACTCGGCCCTTGCATCGTTGCAATCGCTACCGCACCCGATGCCGTCCCTGACGAGGTTTGAAACGCGCCCCCTCCGGCGACGAGAAGCTGGTCGAGGGTAATTTCACCGTTCAGGAATCGGGTGAGGCGAAGGAAGACCTCGTAGCTGCCCCCGCAGACGTTGTTGACCTGGCCTGCGAATGTGTAGATCCCGGGTGCGATCTCGGGCCCCTCGTCGGTGTTTTCTTTAAGATCCTCGGCTGGAGCGGTTTCGGATGGGCCGGTCAGATCCTCGGCTGGAGCGGTTTCGGATGGGCCGGTCAGATCCTCGGCTGGAGCGGTTTCGGATGGGCCGGTCAGATCCTCGGAGGGTTGCTCTGTGTCCGGCTGACCCTGATCGTCGACCGCATCTTGCTGCGTCGGCTCCTCGCTGGCATTGTTGCTCGTCGAGTCTCCGTTGGCTATGACGAAGACGCCGGCAATCGCGATCAGGAGGACGGCGACCAAAGCCAGAACGAACTTGGGGTCGGTGAAATTGAAGCCCGTGCGGTTGTCCTTTGTCCCGGAGTGGCTGTTGCAATGTTTCTTGCACCACTCGAGGAGCGCCGCATCGGTGGCGCTGTCCCAAAGGTCGCCATTGTCGAGGTAGAACCCGCTGTAGGCCGATGATGGCGCGAAGCTGCTCTTGCGTCCGCTGTCGCGATGAACACGTTCGAGCGAGTCGCCCCCAGCGCGCTCGTAGAGTTTCTTGTCTAGGTAGTTGCCGGTGTCCGAGTCGGACAGTTTGTGAATCTCAAACGGCGGCAGGCGATTGGCTGCGAGTTCGGCGTCGATCTGCTTCTTCGCCTCGCCGATCCGTCTCGCCCGAACTTCTGCGCGGGCTCCGTCAAGGTTGTTGCGAGCCGCCAACGCGATGCCGGCGTTGCCGCTCAGACGGTTCTCGATCTCAATCAGCTGCCGCTCGGTCACCTCGTGAAGCATCCGCATGAGGCCCATGCCGCCGGCTCCGATCGCCTCGGCAAACTTCCCTGCGCCTCCAGCTCTGATCGCCTGGCCCCCCACCTTCGAGCTACCCACTTCAGCCGCCTTAGCGTTCTTGGCGAAGTTCTGCAGGAGCTTGTTTCCGGAGCTGCTCCCTTTTTGCGCTATCTTCTGAAGCTCGCCGAGCTTGTTCGTGAGTCCACGCTCCTGCATATTCTTCAAGACTTTGGTAGCGCCGCCGACACCCTTGTTGGTGCTCTTGGCGGACTTCTGGATTTTCGAGCCATCGACGTCAGCGATGCACTCGCGCAATGCCTGGTGGGTCTCGGCGAGAAAGTTCAGGTTGTCGCGCAAGATCGCCGCCTCGGCGTCGGATTCGGCGATCTTGTCGAGCTCGTCTCGTACCTGGCCGAGCCCTTCGTACGCGTTGGCGAGCGCGTCATGATCGGCGTCGGAGTAGGGCACCTGTCGACGAGCCCAGTCCTCGAGAATCTGATCCTCGGCGAGAATCACCTGCACGATTAGTTGCTTTCGTTCCGCGTCCCAGTCGAGTGCTTTTTGGAGCTCACTCCGGTCGGGCCTCGTACGGAGAAACTTGCAGAGTTCACATCGCCGGGCCTCGAGGGCTTCGAACCCCGAGCGGTCGTGGGGGCGCCCAGGAAGGTTGCTCCAGAGGTCGCCCATCGATTGCAGCCGCCCGTCGTCTGCTCCTCCGCCGACGGGCTTTGGGGGTACCAGAATCTTGGTCCTGGCGATCGCCTCGTTGGCGTCTTCGAGAAGGTCTTTTGCTCGAGACTGAAGAACGGGATCACCAGCAGCGTCGATCTTCGCTTTGAGCTGCCGCAGCTCTTGGGTTGCGGCTGTGGCCTCGTCGAGAGCTGCGTGGCGCGACTCTGGCGAGGATGCGGTGTCCTGCGCGGCGGCGACCGAGACCGCGACTCGTTCCTCAACCCTTTCGAATTGTTCTATGAGATCGGACATGATGCACCGTATCAATGTCAGGCGATCGATCTGAACGGCCGGACCCGTCTCGAGCTCGTGATGCGGCCGCGGGCGACCGAGCGCGGCAAACAAGGGACCAAAACAAAAAGGGGGACCCAAACCTTTGATGGTTCGGATCCTTGGGATGTGGCAAAAACCTAAGAGTGGAGCTGAGGGGGACTCCGCACGCCGCTGAGGTCGCCGACAAATGTCCTGGTCAGCACCCTCGATTGATCGGCTACTTCACGTCGCGGTAGCAATCGCGGTAGCAATCGCTTGCCGGAATCGACGGTCGTTCGACTCATGCCAGGCGGTGATCGATCGCCATGATGCCGGGGAGATCGTCGAATGCGTGTCGATCTGCGCTCACGACGGTTCGTCCGAAGGCACGCGCCGTGGCAGCGATGATCAGGTCGTGGGCGCCTCGCGGCTGCCCCGAACGCCGCACCGACACCAGCAGGTCGGCGTGTTCGATCGCAACGATGTGGTCGTAGGACAGGATCGGTATGGATGCGATGACGTCGTCAACGTAGGCCTGCCGGCGCCCCTTCTGACGCGCCGACGCGAGTTGGACTCCGACGCTGAGCTCGGCGACCGTGATCGCCGCGATGGCGACATCGTCGTCGTCGTCGATGACCATGTCGAGTGCGCTCGCACCGCGTTCGGCGTCGATCAGGAACGTGGTGTCGAGCAGCAGAAGGCTCACGTGCGGTGCTCGATCTGTAAGAGGTTCCGAACCTCGCCGAGATCGTCGGCCCAGCGTGAGTCTGGCCGGTGTCGGCGCAGCAACGATTTGGTGTCGACGCCTCGACCGCGCGAGACGGGTTCGATCTGAGCGACCGCTTTGCCGTGCCGGATGATCGTGTAACGCTGGCCGTCGTGCTCGACGGAATCGAGCAGGTCGGCGAACCGACGGGCGGCGTCGGTGGCAGTCACTTCAGACATACAATCAGATTATCAGATACTGATTGGCTTGCCATCGGACCGGCCACACGACCACACCAGCGGCCGTCGGGTTCGATGCGTTTCCAGGGTCACGATCGCCGAAAGACGGAGAAGTGGAGCTGAGGGGAATCGAACCCCTGACCTCGTCATTGCGAACGACGCGCTCTGCCAACTGAGCTACAGCCCCGTAAACCGGTCAGGAGTGTACCGGCACGGGGTGGTGACACGACCTCGTTAGCTGTTGATCCAGTCGTTGCCCCACGAACTGGTTTCGCGCAGGCGAACCTGCGACAGAAGATAGGCGTAACCGCACAACGCTAGGAAGGCGAGAGCGAACAGATACAACAACGCTGGTTCTTGTGTCGTAGCCGCCAGAAACAGGGTCGCGCCAGCGGTCACGACGAGCATGAAGAGCACATTCGTGCGGCGCCTACGGAGCTGGTCGGCGGCAGAAACATTGTGGTGGGCAATGTGCGCCTGACGGTGATGGTTTTGCTGTTGGAGCCGGGGCTGGCCACCCGTGGGATCGCCATGCGTGCGGCCGCGCTGGGCAGATTCACGAACCTGGGTACCAGCGGCGACATGGCTGGTCGGCTGGCCACCATGCACACGACCCGAACCGCTGCGACGCATCTGAGCCGGCTGCAGACCCGGGCGACCACCGGCAGCAGGGCGCTGCAACGGCGACTGGGCCAGCGGGCGAGCCATTCCGCGCATCGAACTACCGGCACGATGCGGCACGCCACCTTGCAGCTTGTTGAGTTGACGACGGAAGTCGGTGACCGACGAATTGGGTCGGTTCTCGATGCGGGAGCGCAGCAGCGGTGGGATCAGCACGGCTGCCCAAGCAGCTGCCACGACCAGCAAAACGAGTTCGCCCATGTTGTAGATCCTTCGTTCGGTGGCTAGGTCACGAGTCGACATCGACCCTCGACCAAGCGGTCGATGGGACGACATTACATTACGATTCTACGACATTCGTAACACAGTCGGCAACATTGAGCGTGGCATTCGTCACAGGTCGGCCACGATGAGTGTCGAAAATGTGCACAAGGTTCGGTTCATGACTCTTCGGGGCGGCGGTATGTGCCCGAACGTCCGCCCGTCTTCTCCCACAACGCCAACTCGCCGATCGTCATGCCACGATCGGCCGACTTGCACATGTCATAGATCGTCAACGCCGCAATCGAACAGGCGTGCAACGCCTCCATCTCGACACCGGTCCGCTCGACCGTGTCAACGAATGCCTCGACGGCAATATGGTCGTCACCGATGTCGAAGTTGACAGACACCGCTCCGACCAGCAATGGATGACAGAGCGGAATCATGTCGGAAGTGCGCTTGGCGGCCTGGATACCAGCAACCCGAGCGACGGCGAGCACATCGCCCTTGTTGACCTCACGGTTGGCGATCGCCGCCGTGGTCTCGGGCTTCATGAATACCTTGCAGCGTGCAACCGCCCGTCGATGGGTCGGCTCTTTCAAGGTGACATCGACCATGCGGGCATGGCCGAGCGGATCGAGATGGGTGAACTCGAGATCGCTCATGATGACAGCGACGTTAGTGCCCAGACGGCCCGCACGGCAGCTCACCGTGACTCGGGGGCGAGGAGTGTCAGTGCACAACCGGGCCGGTGTCGACCACTTCGAACTCGAAACCCGAGATCGACCTCAGCTGATTCAGGTCGTCGTCATCCCAACCGAGACTCGGAGCCCCCTGAAAAAACCAGTTAGATCCGTTATCGGCGACGATCAACCCATAACGCTGCATGGCGACGGCGATCGTGCGAGCCTGACCGGTAAGCGAGGCGACGTTGAACGACGCCTTCAACCTCAGACGGATTCCCATCGCCGGCAGTGTCGGATCGGTGCTCGACGATGCGAAGTGAGTGGCGGGTAAGACGTAGCCGCGCTGCGTCCGCGAGAACGTCACTCTGATGGCGTGGCGGATCTCGCCGGCAGCGACCTCGTCGAAGCGAACGAGACCCGGGAGAATCGGCAGCCCGGCGGCATCGGCGCTCGTCCAACCAAGTGGTCGCAGTACGTTCGACGACAGATCGAACCTTGCGCCGCTCGCCGCACTCCAGCCCTGGCCGCTGCGCTCGGCATCGAACAACTCGAACAGCTCACACGAACCCGACTGAACCACGAGTACGTGACGGTCGCCCGACGAACCCGCTCCACCCTCGACTGGCGCTTCGAGCGGAATTGGAAACGGGCCGGGGTCGCTCTCATCGCCGTACGGGTCGTAGACGACGGGCACCCTCAGCTGTGATGCGGCGACGACGACGAAGGGGATACCGTAATTTGGGTTCTCACCAAAATCCGGATGGAGGCTGGTGCCACCGTTCGACTGGATCGCGGCGATGATCGCTGCCGAGTCGGATCGCAACGGGGCGCCGGCGACCACCACGTTCCAAGGATTGTCAGCGGGAAAAACCTCGCAGCCCCCGACCGATGGCTGGGGCGAGCGAAGCCGTTCGGCGTGTGTGCCGACTGTGGCCGGCTCGGTCAGCGCGGTCAACGCTGCCGTAGCGACACCGCCGACAACGAGCGCTACGGCGACAGCGGCGGGGACAGCCCAGCGCCGCAAATCAGCCGCCGATCTGGCTCATCGAGCGCTTGGGGCGGATGAAGTTGATCTGATTGATCTTGTGACCGGCCCACTTTGTACCGACGGCTGCCTCGATCCGTCCGGCGATCTGATCGTCGGTCTCGCCGTTGCGCAGAGCGTCTCGCATGTCGAACTCGTCGGTGGCGAACAGACAGGTGCGGAATTGGCCATCGGCGGTGAGCCGCACCCGATCGCAGTCGCCGCAGAATGGCTTGGTCACCGTGGGAATCACGCCGACCGTGCCGTGACCGTCGAGATACTGCCACAGGTTGGCCGGGGCGGCACCGGTGGCCGGCACGACCGCGATTGGCCACTCGGCGTTGATGGCGGCGACGATCTCGTCTTGCCCAACCACCTTGGCGCGCTGCCATTCGTCGCTGGCGTCGAGCGGCATGAACTCGATGAAGCGCACTTCGACGCCTTGGTTGCGACCGAAGCGGGCGAGGTCGATGATCTCGTCGTCGTTCGTGCCGCGCTCGACAACGGCATTGATCTTGATCCGTTCGAACCCCGCCTGCTTGGCGACGGCGATGCCCTCGAGCACGTTTGCCAACTCATCGCGGCGGGTCATCCGGGCGAATTTGTCGCGATCGAGTGTGTCGAGACTGATGTTGATGCGCCTCAACCCGGCATCACGCAGATCGTGGGCGAGGTTGCGCAGTGTGGCGCCGTTGGTGGTCATCGCCAAGTCGACGCCGAGCGCCGCCAGCTTCGACACCAGCCGCGTGATGTGAGCCCTGATCGTGGGCTCTCCGCCTGTGAGACGAATGCCGTCGAAGCCGTACCGCTCGACGCAGATCCGCGCCAACCGTTCGATCTCCTCGAACGTAAGGATCTCAGAGCGAGGCATCCACTGCATCCCTTCCTCGGGCATGCAGTAAGTGCAACGAAAATTGCAGCGATCGGTGACGGAGATCCGCAGGTCGCGCACGACGCGATCGAACGGGTCGATCAGATCACGGGCCCCCGGATGCGACATCGTTGCATCCTACGGCACAATAAGGCACCTGCGGGAGCGGCTATCAGCCCTGCATCATCACGACGGCAACCTCTGAACCGGCCGGTAGGCCGTCGCCGTCGGGCACGATCGCGATCGCGTTGGCAAGCGACGTGGCGGCCAGCTGATGGCTGCCCTGGGAGCGAGCCGAGCGCACGTGACAACGGCCATCGTTCTCGAAACTGGCGAGCACCCTCAACAGGTGCACCTTGCCGTCTGGGCGACGGGTCAGGTCGTCGTCGGTGAGGGCCACATGACTCGGGCGCGACAACTTGTGGTGACCCATCATGCGCCGCAACGCCGGGCGGGCGAGCATTTCGAAACTCACGATCGAACTGACCGGATTGCCGGGCAGCCCGAAGATCGGGACACCGTCGATCGTGCCGAACGCAAACGGCTTGGCCGGCTTGATCGCGATCTGCATCCAGGTCATGTCGGCGATCCGACCCAGCACCGCCTTGACGACGTCGTAGTCGCCCATGCTGACGCCGCCACTTGTGACGATCGCATCGCAACGGTCGGCTGCCCGGCGCAGAACCAGCTCGAGCGCCGCCTCGTCGTCGCGCACGGTACCCATGTCGACCACGTCGCAGCCTGTCTCGCGCAGCAGTCCGGCCAGTGTTCGGCGGTTGCTCTCACGGATTTGGCCGCGTAGCAGCGGGCGGTCGTCTTCGACCAACTCGTCGCCGGTCGACAGCACGGCGACACGAATCTGACGGTGAGCGTTGAGGATGCGGGCGTTGATACTGGCCAAGACGCCAGCGATCACCGGGGTCACCACGGTGCCCGCTCGGAACAGCAGGTCGCCGGGCTGCACGTCGTCGCCCGCGTTGCGAACAGCAGCACCGGTCTCGACACCCGCATTGATCCGAACCCGGCCGCCAGGCAAACGCTCGGTCTGCTCTACCATCACTACCGCATCACAGCCATCGGGCAACGGTGCGCCGGTCATGATCCGGATCGCCTCGCCAGGCCGCATCACATGATCGGTGGCGGCCCCAGCCGCAACCTCGGCGACGACGGGCAGCTCGACCGGCACGGTTTGTGTGTCGGCGGCAATCACGGCATACCCGTCGACGGCGGAATTGTCGAACGGCGGAACTTGTTCGGTGGCCACCACATCGGTCGCCAACACCAGGCCGACGACCTCGTCGAGCAAAGTTTCAACCGGCAGCAGGGGCGGGCAGCTGCCGATCACGAACGTCTGGGCATCTTCGAGCGGGGTCACACATCGCACGGTACCGGTCGCAGCAACCGGGCGGCAGACTGGACCGGTGCACGACGACCAGCCAGCGCCATCAGCGATGTTGCGGGGATTCCCGGCCGACGGCTACGAAGCGCGCTGGACCACATGGAACGGCCAGCACAGCGAAGCGCTCTCGTTGATCTGGGAGAACGAGGCCTGGACCGCCACTGGATCCGTCGAGCGCGAGAACGTTCAATACGTGATCCGGCTCTCGCCTATGTGGCAGGTGCGCCAGTTCATCCTGTTCCGCGATCAGGCCGAGGCCGACCTCTGGCTGGGCACCGACGGCCGCGGTCGTTGGGGCGAAATCAATGGCGCCCACCGCGCCGACCTCGACGGCTCGTTCGACGTAGCGCTGGGTTGCACACCCTTTACCCACACGCTCCCGATTCGGCGAGTGCCGCTGCAGATCGGTGATGCCGTCGAGTTGTCCGTGCTCGAGATCGATGTCGAGACGCTGGGCGTCGTCCCTGCTGGCCAGGTCTACGAACGTCTCAGCGAACGACGCTGGTGTGTGACAGCTGGCGACGCGACGGTCGAGTTCGATGTCGATGAGTTCGGTGTAGTACTCGATCTCGACGGCCGCTATCGCCGAGTTCTGTAGGCGAGTCAACCAGAGACGCGGTTGGCCAGCACTGCCCTGGTGCCATCAGACATCTCAGGGTTGCGAAGCGCGAAAGCGATCGCCGCGTCGAGGAACCCGACCGGGTTTCCGGTGTCATATCGGTCGGTGCGCGACACCACCGCCGAGAACGGGCCGCGGGCCACCTGTGCCCGCAAGGCATCGGTCAGCTGCAGCTCTCCCCCGCGGCCGGGCGTCAGTCGTTCGATTTCGTCGAACACATCTGGGGTCAGCACGTACCGGCCAATCAGGATGTAGTTGCTCGGCGCCTCGTCAGCGGGCGGCTTTTCGACCAGATCTTCGACCGCGATCACCCCGTCGTCGCTGACTGGCCCCGATGGGGCCAAGACGCCATACGAACTGACCAGCTCGCGGGGCACCTGAGTGACGCCGACCACCCCACCACCCGTGTCAGCGGACACGACATTCATCTGATCCAGCAGCGAGCAATCGCCCAGCAGCTCGTCGGGAAGCATCACGGCGAACGGCTCGTTGCCAACCGCCTGGCGTGCACATCCGACGGCGTGTCCGAGACCGCGTGGCTTGTCCTGATAGGCGAACGTGACGCGCCAATCACGACCGATCCCAGCAAGTCGGTCGGCTAGCCGATCGTCGCCCTTGGCGCGAATCATTTCGACGAGTTCGTCGTCGCGCTCGAAGTAGCGCTCGATCGCCGGCTTGTTACGGCTGTTCACGATCACAATGTGTTCGACACCGGCGCCGAGCGCCTCGTCGATGATGATCTGAATCGCCGGCGTGTCACCGATCGGCATCAACTCCTTCGGAACCGCCTTGGTCGCCGGGAGAAACCTGGTTCCCATACCGGCGGCGGGAATAACAGCGGTTCGGACCTGCACATGCCCGACGATACCGCCGGCCGGCGGCGTGGACGCGACCCGTCCGAACCCGTCGTGAGCGAACTCGCGCCCCGCGACCGCGAAGCCGGGCCCTGATCCCGATATCTTTCGTAAGCGTTATGCCAACGTACGTGTACAAGTTCATCGATACCGGCGAGACGATCGAGGTCCAGCAGTCGTTCAACGACGACACCCTGACCGAGGCCGTCCATCCCGACAGCGGCGACACGCTGCCAGTCAAGAAGGTCTTCTTGCCGGTCGGCGTCACCTTCAAGGGCGATGGGTTCTACAAGACCGACAGCCGTTCGGCGAAGAAGTCGGCCTCCAACGCATCAGGTTCGTCCGACTCGAGTGGCTCGGGCTCGTCGAAAGATTCGTCGAGCTCATCAAGCAGCGCCGGCGAATCCTCGGGCAGTTCGAGCTCGAGCGACTCGTCTGGCGGTTCGAGCTCGAGCGACTCGTCGGGTGGTTCATCAGGCTCGTCGCGTGGTTCATCAGGCTCATCGGGTGGTTCATCAGGCTCATCGGGTGGTTCATCAGGCTCATCGCGTGGTTCATCAGGCTCGTCGGGTGGTTCATCAGGCTCATCGGGTGGTTCATCGACCACCGCCAAGCCGTCGACCAACAACTCCTCGTCAAGCGACTAACATGCTGATCCCGCTCAGCGACCGAGCATCCGAGCTTGGCGCCGAGATCGGGATCATGGGCGGGTCCGGCTTCTACGAACTGCTTTCCGACGCCACCGAAATCCAGCTTCACACGCCGTACGGAGCGACGGCTGCACCGATCACCGTCGGCGACCTGGCAGGGCGACGAGTCGCCTTTCTGCCTCGTCACGGACGCCGCCACGAGTTCGCCGCCCACCGAGTGCCCTACCGCGCCAACGTGTGGGCGATGGCATCACTCGGCGTACGGGCCCTGATCGGGCCGTGCTCGTGCGGGTCGTTGCAGCCCGAGCTGCACCCTGGCGACTTCGTCGTCGTCGACCAGCTCGTCGACCGTACCTGGGGGCGGCCCGACACGTTTCATGACGTCGGCGCACCCGAGGGCACCCCCGGTCGCGAAGGTTCGGTCCACCATCAATCGTTCGCCGACCCCTACGACACCGACCTCCGCCGGGTACTCGTGTCGGCTGCCCGCGACAGCGGTGTCACCGTCCACGACGGCGGCACGATCGTGATCATCAACGGTCCACGATTCTCGACCAGGGCAGAGAGCGCTTGGTTCCGACAGATGGGCTGGTCGGTGGTCAACATGACCGGCTACCCAGAGGCCGTGCTGGCTGCCGAGGCCGGACTCGCCTACGCCACCGTTGCGCTGGTCACCGACTACGACGCCGGTGCCGATGGGCACGCCCCCGTCACCATGCAGGCCGTGCTGCAGGTAATGCGCGACAACGTGGCGCACCTTGGCGACATGCTCGCCCGAGCGGTTCCGTCGATAACCTGAGGTTGCCGACTTCCCCTCGTTCTGTCATGTTCAGGGAGGGTTCGATGTCGCCCGTTACAACCATCATCACAACCATCACCGTGTCGACGCGTCGCGTGTTGGCGCGCCGGCCGTGGATCCAGTGGGTTCTGATCATCGTCGTCGCAACGGCAGTGGCAGCATCGGTCAACGGGCGCTTGAGTCAGGTCGACGCCGAGCGAGACCTGTGGGGAGCCACGCGCAGCGTGCTGGTGGCGACCGCTCCGATCGAGGTCGGCAACACGCTTCAGATCGAGCGGCGCGACATGCCCATCGCGGCGGTCCCCGAGGGAGCGATCGATCAGGCCGACGGCGTCGTCGCCCGTCAACGGATTGGGGTCGGCGAGATCGTCACCGAGGTCGATGTCGCCGCCGACGGCGGGCCCCAGGCGATGACACCTGACGGCTGGCTGGCGGTTCCCGTGATCGAGTCGCCGCGATCCGGGGCTGTGGTGGGTGATCGGGTTCAGGTCGCCAGCGACGGCTTCGTGGTGAGTGCCGACGCGATCGTCGTCGGCGGGTTCGATAATGTGACAGTGCTGGCCGTGCCGGCCAACGAGGCCCCGCTCCTGCCCGCCGCGGCCGACGCCGGCGCGCTCACCCTGCTGCTCAAACCCTGAACGGAAAGGGGTCCGGCACCCCAGCGGATGCGTCGCTGCGCTCCTTTTTGTTCGGTCAACGCCATCCGGCCCAGATGACTACGAGCACGACGACGCCGAGCCCGACGCGGTACACGACGAACGGCATGAAGCTGTGTGTGCGTACCAGCCGCAACGTGCCCCATACGGCAACCCATCCAGATAGGAAACTCGTGACGACGCCAACGATCATCGGCGTCAGCAGGCCATCGGGAAAGCCGTCGAGGAACAGCTTGCCGACCTTCAACACCACGGCACCGGCGATCACAGGAACGCTCATCAGGAAGCTGAGTCGAGCAGCCGAATCTCGGTCGAAACCAATCTGCCGGGCGGCGGTCATCGTGATTCCCGAACGCGATGTGCCCGGGTTGAGCGCCAGCGCCTGGGCAGCGCCGATGATCAGGGCATCGCGTGTGCCGAACTTTTGCACCGAGCGGCTGCCCGTTTGCCGGTCTGCCCACCAGAGCAACATGCCGAACACGATCAGCGAGACAGCGATGATCGCCGGCTTGCCGAGCCGTTTGTCGATCTCGCTCTCGAGTAGCGCACCTACCAAAGCCGCCGGAACCGTGGCCAGGAGGAGCAGCCAAGCGATCCGTCCGTCGGTGTCGACCGGACGCTCCCGGTGCCACAGCAGCCGAATACCCTCGCGAAAGTACTTCACAAGGTCGGTTCGAAAGTAGGCGACCACCGCCACCAGGGTGCCCAAGTGCAGCGCCACGTCGAACGCCTTCTCGACCGACTCGTCACCGATTGTCTCCCATCCGAACAGCCATCTCGTCAAGAGCAGGTGTCCGCTGGACGAAATCGGTAAGAATTCGGAAAATCCCTGCACGAGTCCGAGCACGATGGCATGAACGATCGACATCGGCGCCGACGGTACCGCCATACGATCGTGTTTATGGTGACCCGGAAACCAAGCCGATATCGCCGTCCGCGACGCATGGTCGTCACGGGCGGATCGGGGTTCCTCGGTGGCCACATCGTCAATGGCCGTGCCAGCCAACCGTGGGAGGTGATCGCGCCATCGTCGCAGGCGGTCGACCTACGCAACGCCGAGTCGGTGAACTCACTGATCGGCGACTGGAAACCAACGGCGATCATCCACACCGCGTACCGCAAAGACGACCACTCCTCGATCGTCGACGCCTCCCGCAACATCGCATTGGCAGCCGAACGTTTCGAAGTACGGCTGGTCCACGTTTCGACCGATGCCTTGTTCCGCGGCCGGATGGCGCCGTATCGGGAGGTCGACGATCCGACACCGATCCACAACTACGGCCGCCACAAGGCCGAGGCCGAACGTGTCGTGGCGGCGACGATGCCGAACGCCATGATCGCGCGTACCTCGCTTTTGTACGGCTCACACCAGTTGTCGGTACATGAACTCGCCGTGCGGGAGGTGATCTCCGGCCGGTCGACGACGGCATTCTTCACCGACGAGATCCGATCGGCCGTACTCGTCGACGATGTCGCCGCCGCCCTCGTGGCACTCGCCGACCGACCCGACCTCGTAGGTCGCCTCCATCTGGGCGGCCCAGAGCCGCTCAGCCGAGCCGAACTCGCCCTGCGTACAGCGCACCGCCATGGCTGGGACGTGTCGAGGCTGCGCTTCACGACGATCGACGAGTCCGGCCTGATCCGCCCCACGCGAGTCGTACTGGATTCTTCGCTGGCCACAGGGCTCGGGCTCGCTCTGCGCAGCCCAGCCGCGACCAGCCCGCGTAGCTAGACCGCTCGTCAGGCGCCGCTCATGGTGATGTCGTGAATCACCAAGCTGACGCCGGCCGCATGCATCGGTAGCCAATCGACGTCGCCCCCGACCTCAGCGATGTCGAGCAGCATGCGCTGCAGGGTCGAGGCGATCGTGAACTCACGGACCGGGGCACCGACCTGACCATTGGAGATCAGCAGGCCGGCCGCCCCCGTCGAAAAGTCGCCGCTGATCGGGTTGACACCCGAGTGGATGCCGGTCACGCTCTGCACGAGCAGACCGTCGTCGATGTCGGCGATCAGCTCTTCCTGCGACCGCCTGCCAGGAACGAGCGAAAGCGCCAGAGCGCCCACCCCAGGGGTGCCTGAAAAGCCTCCCCGCACGGCGTTGCCGGTCGAGACGGTGCCGGCGCGACGGGCCGAGTAGGAGTTGTGGGTGAACTGGCGCAGCACACCATTTTCGATCAGCGAGTTGCGACGCGCGGCCAGGCCCTCGCCGTCGACATCGGTTGCCGTGTAGGCGAGCGGATTGGTCGGGTCGTCGATCAGGCTGACAAACGACGGAGCAACCTCTTCGCCGAGTCGATCTTTGAACAGGCTGCGACCCTTGACCACGGCCTCGCCGTTCAATGTCGACGAGATGATGCCGAGCAGTTGCGCCGTGACGAACGGGTCGAATACTACGGTCGTGCGCTTCGACGATGGCTTCGTGGCACCGAGCAGGCGGGTCGCCCGATCGGCTGCTTCCTTGGCGGCCTTCTGGAGATCGAACATCGTTGGCGACCGGCCGACGCTGAACCCAAACCCGGTCTGTGTCTCGTCGCCGTCGTCGGCGAGTGTGGAGATACTGACGTAACAGCCGTTTTCGCGGCCCCACTGGCGGATTCCGGTGGTTGTCGCCACCGCCGCCTCGCCGTAACCATCGGCATAGTTCGAATCGTCGACACGAACGCGCGAGTCGATACCGAGCGTCAGCTGCTCGAGTTGCTTCGCCAGCTCGATCTTGCGATCGGTCGGATACTCAGCGAGCTCATCGTTCCAGAGTTCCTGGTCGGTTACACCGACACCGTCGGGCTCGGCGAGTCCGGCCCACTCGTCGACGGTGCCGAACTGCACGTTGTCGCGGGCCTCCGCGAGTACCTCGGCCACAGCTGCCTGATCGAGCGTTCCGGCATACGCGAATCCGGTGCGCCCCTCGCCGATGACGCGAATTCCGATGCCCTCGGCCTGCGCCGCGACAAAGTGCTCGACCTCACCCTGATACACGCGTACCTCGGTGTCGCCACCTCGCGACACGAACGCCTCGAGCTGTTCACCGGGTTTGGCCTGGGCGACGATCCGGTCGGCTATGTCGAGCAGATCACTCATGATGCAGTGCCTCCGACGGTGAGCGACTTGACCCGCAGCGTCGGTTGGCCATCGCCGACCGGCACGCCCTGGCCGTCCTTACCGCACGTGCCCGGGTTACCCATCGCGAAGTCGTTGCCAAGCATGTCGATGTCGAGCAGCACCTGCGGGCCATTGCCGATCAGGTTGCCCTCGCGCAGCGGCTCGGTGATCTCGCCGTTTTCGATCAGGTAGGCCTCGTTCATACCGAACACGAAGTCGCCGGTGGCCGTGTTGACGCTGCCACCACCGAGATGGCTGACATACACTCCATGCTCGGTCGAGCTGACGATCTCGTCGGGGTCGTGAGGGCCATCGAGCACGAATGTGTTGGTCATCCGGACCATCGGGAGATGCATATAGCTCTGCCGACGGCCGTTGCCGGATGGGGCCCGACCTTGCTTGCGTGATCGCAGGTGATCCCACATGTAGTCGGTCAGCACACCATTGTCGATCAACACATTGCGCTGCGTGGGGTGACCCTCGTCGTCGATCGCGATCGTGCCCCACTCGGTCGGCAACGTGCCGTCGTCGACGAGTGTGACCAGTGGCGAGGCGACCAGTTCGCCGATCTTGCCGGCATACACGGAGGCACCCTTTTGCACATGGTCGGCCTCGAGCCCGTGCCCACACGCCTCGTGGAACAGCACGCCACCCGACCCGTTCTTGATGACGACCGGCACAGGGCCCGACGGAGCCGGGCGAGCCTTCAGCTTTACGATCGCCTGCCGGGAGGCATCCCTTGCCAGCGCCTCGATGTCGACCGAGTCGAACGCTTCCCAACCCACGGTCTGACCCATCGACTGGAAGCCGGTCTGCATGCCCGTGTCGCCGTCGGCCACCACGCTGATGCGGGCCAGCACCCGAACGATGTCGTCCTCAGCGAACAACCCGTCGCTGTTGGCGATCAGGACCTTCTTGCGGCTATCGCCATAACCGGCGGAGACCTGCACGATTTCGCGGCCGGCCGCCCTGGCCGCTTCGTTGATCCGAAGCACCAACGCGACCTTGTCGGCCTTGGCGATCTCGTCGGGGTACCGCAGAATCTGGTTGACCGTGCGGGAATCCGACGGGGAGAGTGCGATCGTGCGTGTGTGTCCGTCACCCTGGCTGGCAGCTGCAGCCGCGGCGCAGGCCGCCTCGGCCAGGCCCGACTCGCTGAGATCGCTGGTGTGAGCAAATCCTGTGGTGTCACCCTTGATGACGCGAATACCGGCACCACGATCGCGGCCAGAGGTGACCTGTTCGATGCGGCCATCGTCGAGCGCCACGGATGTGTTGCGCTTGTCCTCCGCATAGATCTCGGCGAAGTCGGCGCCAGTGCGCAGTGCCACGCCGAGCGTTCTTTCGATGATGTCCTGGTCGATCACGGGCTGCAGCCTAGGGGCAGCCGCTCCGGCCCGGCGAGCGCTCACGATCGGCGCCGCGCTGACGTCACCATCCAAGCTCCGCCAGGTTGCTGATTGGCTCAGCGGCGTTAGCGTGACGAGCGGTGAACGTAGCGATCGGACTCAAGGGCGAATCCAGACTCATCGTTGGCGAGGCCGACACCGCGCGGGCGCTCGGGTCTGGCGACATCGAGGTGCTGGGCACCCCACGGCTCGTCGCCCTGTTCGAACAGGCCACGGTCGAGGCGCTTACCGGCGTGCTCGAGCCGGGTCAATCGTCGGTCGGCATGCGCGTGCAGATCGACCACCTTCAGCCGACACCGATCGGAGCCGAGATCGTCGTCGAGGCCAACCTCGAAAAGATCGAGGGTCGTCGCATTACGTTCACTGTCACGGCGTCCGATTCGGGCGGCCTGGCCGCCGCCGGCAAGGTCACCCGGGTGATCGTCGACGTCGACCGTTTCATGAGTAAATGCTGCAAAGCCGACTGACCCGAGTCGCACTGGCGGCCGCTGGGCTCGTGCTTGTATCGGCCTGCGCCGGAGCCGACGGCAGCGAACGCGGTGTGATCCGAGAGAACGTGATCGAGCCCGGCATCACGGCGATCCAACAGGCGAGCGAACTCGCCTGTAGCCAAGACGCCGCGACCCTGCGAACAGCGATGGAGACCTACGAACTGCTCGTCGGAGCGCCGGCGCCCGACGAAGCCATGCTCCTTGGCGAATTCCTCCGTGATGAGTCAGATCTATGGGACATCGTCGACGGACGACTCGTGCCGGTCGACCCCGGCTGTGGGTCCGTTGCAACCGACGCGCCGGAAACCGTCGACATCGTCACGTCGACCGAACCTCCACAGACCGCCGACGAATTGTTCGCCGAGTTCACCGCTGAGCAGATCGAAGCCATCGGTGGCGAGCAGTGCGCCCGCGAGCTGGCCGAGATCTTCTCCGGTGCCGACACCTACGCCGCCGAACTCGGCATCGATCCGAACGACCTGCAACAGTTGGTCGCCGAGGGCTACCTCGACACGATGCCGACATTGTGGGCGATCACGAACGAACTTCTCACACCGGTCGACGGCTCGGGTTGCCTGTCGCTCGACTGACGCGCTCTGCATCAGGTCCGCCTCTCCGGCGATTCCGAACCACCGGGCGCGAGCCAGGTCCGCCTCTCCGGCGATTCCGAACCACCGGGCGCGAGCCAGGCGCCTCTCCGGCGATTCCGAACCACCGGGCGCGAGCCAGGTCCGCCTCTCCGGCG
>CALFRK010000176.1 GCA_937919625.1 uncultured Ilumatobacter sp. | reverse complement strand
CAGATCCTCGTGCATCTTCTCATTGTGCCGCAGGCCGGTGAACACGATCTCGAGCGGCGGGTCATGCTGGGTGGCGAAGCGTTGGGCGACGTCGAGAATTCTCACCGGTTCGCCCATGTCGAGGATCAGCACCTCGCCGGGCTTGCCGATCGCCCCGGCATAGATCGTGAGTCGTGCGGCCTCGCTGATGGTCATGAAGTAGCGAGTGATGTCGGGATGGGTGACGGTGATCGGGCTGCCCATCGCCACCTGGGCCTCGAATGCCTTGAGCACCGATCCGTTCGAGCCGAGTACGTTCCCGAATCGAACCGAGACACAATCCATGTCACCCTGCGTCGTCTGGTGGGCCGTCAACCGTTCGGTGATCCGCTTCGTCCACCCCAACACACTCGTCGGATTGGCCGCCTTGTCGGTGCTCACGTTGACAAACCGGTCAACTCCGTGTCGCTGCGCTGACTCCAGCAGGTTCTGTGTGCCACGCACATTCGTCTTCCAACCCTCGTCGGGGTGCATCTCGAGCAGTGGCAAATGCTTGAGCGCGGCAGCGTGGAACACGACATCAGGGTGGTAGTTGGCAAAGATCTCGTCGACGCGATCCGCGTCGCGGATGTCGGCAAGGATCAAGCCGCGGTCTTCGAGCAACGCCCGGCCGTGGATCGAGAGCTGGGTCGCATGGAGCCCGTTCTCATCGCGATCGAGCAGCAACAGCTGTGACGGCTCGAACAAGGTGAGCTGCCGACAGAGCTCGCTGCCGATCGAACCGCCCGCTCCGGTTACGAGCACCCGCCGCCCGGTGATGTATCCCGCCACGGCCGCGGTGTCGATCTCGGCTGGTTCGCGGCCGAGAAGGTCGACCTCGCTGATCGGCCGGATGTCGCCAATATTGATCGGGCCGAACAGTTGGTCGGCCCGCGGAAGGATCATCACCGGGAGACCCATATCTCTCGCGGTGGCTGTGACTCGCTGGATCAAGGCGTTGTCGGCGCTGGGAATCGCGATCAGTATCGACGCGGCCCGATATAGCTGAGCCACCTGTTGCAGCTTGTGCGTTGTCCCCGCTACGCCGACGCCAGAGAGGCGAAGATTTCGCTTGTTGGGGTCGTCGTCTACGAGGGCAACGGGCAAATACGGAGACTCAGGGTTTGCAACGAGCAGTCGCACGATCTGGCCGGCGGCTTCGCCCGCTCCAACAACGACGATCCGCTGAAGATTTTCGCCGTGCGGCCGATGCCGACTCTCGATGTAGAGCCGCCACGCCGACCGGGCAGCGATGTGTCCGAGCAGGCTTGCACCCGTTGCCAATGCGGGCACCGACCGTGGAATGGCGTGGTCGAACATCAGAGCCAACGTCAACGCTTCGCCCACAGAGACAGCCGTCAGCGCAACGATCTTTACCTCGTCGAAGGTTCCGTACTGCCACCGACGCCGGTACAAACCAAAGAAATATCCAAACGCCGCCTGCAGCACGACGGCCATGCCGACGAATCTCAAGACGCCCATGCCGATTGGCTCGGTGCTGTAGTCGTAGCGCAGCCAGACGGCGACCGGCAGAGCGACCACCCAAAAGCCGGCGTCGACCGCGAAATGAACCAGCGGCAATCGTCGCCGACACGCTTCGATGAGGTGTCGCATGAAGGGTAAAGCTAGTAGCAGCGACCTGGCCGAGTCGGATTGACTGAAAAGTGTTGGTACATGTACCCGCGGGCACCCATCCTGCGCATGTACTGGGTTCGTTCAGTTCTGACCCAGGAGGTCGAGCTCACCTGGCTTCGTAAAGGCAGCAAAGTCGGCGGCGGCACATTGCTGGTTGGGTGAACGGGTCGTCGCCCACAGCTCGGGTATCACAAGAGGTTGCGGCGAAACAGCAATGCTGGTAACCCCGCCCGCACCCTGGAGAACGAACCGAAGCTCGACCTGTCCGTTCGGTGGGATGTCGACATACGTTGAATATGCGTTCGCTCCCTGTTCGATTTGTGGCTGCAAGGCAAGCGGTTGCCCATCGATCGTGGCGTAATCGACCAGCAGGGTCGAATGCCATGTGAGGTAAGTGCGATTGAAGCCATCGGGCAACTCGACGGCGTTGCCGATCACGATTGGTGGTAGTCCGCTCGCCGGGGCGTGGTTGATCAGCTGCACGGTCGCCGAGATCTGATCCGAATCGGGACCTTGGGCAACGCACACCCTGCGCTCAAAATAGGTGTCGATCTTGTTGGCGCTGGCATTCACCACGCGCACACTCATTCTCGTCGCCGACGCATCAGAGCCGAACAGGGCTCCGTCGATGCCGATCCGGCCCAGCAGATCCTGCTCGGCGGCGTCGCTGCTCCATACGTACAGGCGCCGTTGTTGCGCGGGCGTTGCAAGCGCCCTTCCGAGCTGAAGGGGATCGTCGGCGGCCCCGGCGAGAAGCTTGGTGACAACCTGACGAGCGACGTCTTCGAGTAGATCTATGCGTGTCGACTGGTCGATCTCGTATTGATCGACAAGGAGGAACTGGGCGGTGTTCGTGCCGGTCAACGAACCCTCGATGCCACCGATGTCGAGCGGCCCAACGACACCAACCAGCCCCTGCAGAGCGAACACGTCGAGATTGATCACGCCGTCGATTTCTCGCCCACCGCTTTGGGGGTAAAGGTCGGCGACGACTTGGGCGGTCGAGGGGAAGTGCGGCGACATCGTGATGTTGGACCAGGCGACCGGCCCAACGAGTTGGTCTGGCCCCTTTTGGAAGCCGAACGGGCCGTAGCGAAGCAGCCATTCGGTGGGCCGGGTCAGCAACGACGACGCGGCCTGGCTGTTCAACTCGCCCGTGCGGCCGAAGGCGGTCATCTCGATCTGCCCGTTGGTCACGGTCAACTCGGCGTAGTTGCCCATGAAGCCGCCTTGGCCCCTTGCTTCGGCGGGGGTGGTGAACATCACGAAGTAGACGCGTTGACCGTTCTCACCCAGCATCGCCGGCGCAACTCGGAGGGCAGCCAACGATTTCTCGCCGAGCGACAACTGGTCGTCGAGCTCGTCGGCCAGGTCGACCACACGGCGCTCGACCGGGCCGACCAGCCACCCGTTGTTGGATGCAGCGACGGCTTGGTCGAGTTCGTTGACGGCTTGTTGAACGGCGACCAGCGGAGGTTGCAGGGCTTTGACAGCTTCGATGTCGATCGCCCCGTCGACGATCCGCAACGCATCGAGATCGACGAAGCGCAGTTGCTCGGCGATCGCGCGGGTCGCTTCGGCGGCGGTCGCCGAAAGATCCGCCCCAACCTTGCGATGCTGGTTGGCAACGGGTACCAACCGCGACGGCTGGGCCCACACCGCGGACATGTCGTTGTCGGCCCGCTCGAACGCATCGGCGGCTCGAACGAACGACTGGCGGGCGAGCTGGAAGTCGCCCGACTTCAACTCTTGCAGACCCTGACGGGCGACCCGGTTGCCTTCGGTCAGGTCGCCCCGCGCCGACGTTGCCGCCATCAGCAATCCAAGGCAGGCGATCGCCGTGAAGGCGGCGACACCACCGAGCACCTGCAACACGAGACGACGGTGACGGTTGGAGCGTCGCCACACCCCGAACACGGCGACGCCGATCACCAGCGTCACGGCGACCAGGGTGTTGACGCCGAACCAGCGCAGCTCTCGGGCCAACGACAACACCAGCATCGCCCCGCCGGCCACGATCGCCCGCTCGACCGGCTGGCTGCGGCGCAGCGAACCGATCGCCAGCGAAAATGCAAACACCAGCACCCCGATCGCCAGCGGCAAGAAGCCAGGCGCGATCGCCGCTGCCACCCCGGCCATCAC
>CALFRK010000175.1 GCA_937919625.1 uncultured Ilumatobacter sp. | reverse complement strand
CGGGTTTCCGCCCAGGTCATGCCTGATTCAACATTGATGTCGCGGGGCAGACCGAGCACCTGTTCGGCGATGATGTTGCGCTGCACAGCGAATGTGCCACCACCGACGGTCAGGGCCGGCGAGAACAGATAGCCGTAGTGCCAGATCGGGTCGACGGTGGGGTAGTGGCCGCCGCCGCGCGGGAAGTTGACTTCGGTCGCTCCGCTCTGGGCGCCTGCCGACAGTGATCCGACCGGTCCCGAGCCGGCGATCATGCCGTCGGCGCCGGCGACGTGCTTGGCGAGTGCCAGCACGTGCTGGCCGTGCTCGTCGCCCATGATCTTCTGGATCGAGGCCTCGACGCCGGGCGTCCTGCCCTTCAGGCGGGCGCTCAGCGTGCGGAGCCGACCCAAACGCAGCACCTCGGACTCGATGTGGAGTTGGGCAAACAGTTGCCGGTCGATCGGGTTGCTGGCGCCGCCCTGGGCGCGCACCAGGTCGAGCAGATGGCTGGCCGAGGGGCCCGTGCCCCACATCGAGCCGGCCGACGACAGCGAGACCCGCTCGTTGGCGAGCGTGACCTTGGCCAGACGCCAACCCTCGCCCTCCTGGCCGACCAGATATTTGGCGGGCAAACGTACATCGTCGAAGAATGTCTCGTTGAACGAGTGCGCCGTGGTCATGTCGACGATCGGACTGAGCGTGATACCGGGCAGATCCATCGGCACGATGAAGTACGAGATGCCTTTGTGCTTCGACACCTCGGGGTCGGTGCGGGCGATCAGGATGCCGAACTGTGAATGATGGGCGCCGCTCGACCAGATCTTCGAACCGTTGATGATGAACTCGTCACCGTCGCGGACGGCGCGGGTGCCAAGACTGGCCAGGTCGGAGCCCGAGTCTGGTTCGCTGAACAGCTGACACCACACCTCTTCGCCGCGGAAGATCGGCTCGAGAAAGCGCTCTTTCTGCCACTCGGTGCCTGCCAGGAAGATCGTGGGCGCCGCCCACCCGACACCGATCGCGTTGGTGGCGACGGCCGTTCTGGAGAGGCCGGCGGCTTTCAGTTCCTCGTCGATGATCAGCTGCTGCATCGGGTCGGCGTTGAGTCCGTACGGCTCAGGCCAGTGCGGCACGATGTACCCGGCCGTGTGCAACTCGGCGTTGGTCGGGTCGGGATGTGCGGCGAGCCACTCGCGCACGACGAGACGACGCGGGTCGCCTTCAGTTGGCATGTCGAAATCCATCAGTTGTCTCCCTGGGCCTGAATCAGGAGATGCGATCGGGCGGCGGGGCCCTCGGTGGCGCCGCCTGCGAAGGCCTGAGCCTTGGTCATCCAGTCGCGGGCGATCTCGCCCGTGACCGTGAGATTGGTGTCGTCGACGTGGCGTCGTTGTGTAACAACGAGGCAGAAATCCTGCGCCGACCCTGTGACATTGGCAACGGCGTCATCGGGCCCCCAAGTCCACACGTCGCCGGACGGTGCAGTCAGCATGACCCGCACATCGCCGTCGGGGGCCTGCTCACCACGCACGATGTAGCTCCAGCCGCGGGTGATCACCCCGAGCTGGACGATGTGGCGGATGCGGTCGCTGGACTGGCGGGTGACACCGACCGTGTCGCAGATGTCCTGGCCATGCGCCCAGACCTCCATCAGGCGGGCGGTCAGGAACGACTTCGAACCCATCGACGGCCCGTACCACTCGACCCGCGTGTCGTTGGCAAGCGTCCGCCCTGCTGCCTCGAGCTGGTCGCGATGCGCTCGCCAACCCGCCAGCTGATCGGAGGGCGAGAGCTGGCGGAATCCGCCGAGCGTGAACTCGTCAACGGCCAGTTCGTCGGCGAAGTGACTGGTCAGCTCGACGCTGTGTTCCGCGAAGGCGTTGGCGTCGTTGATCGCCAAGGCGGCCGTGGTGTCGAAGAACGTGAGGTGGCCGATCTGATCGGTCACGGTCCAACGCGGGCTGGGCGTCGCCAACGCCCACTGGTCCTCGCTGAGGTCGGCAATGATCGTGTCGAGCGCCTGTTGCTCGGCGACGAGATCGTCGAGAACTTCGTTGACGTCCATCTACCCTCCGACGGTGGTGCGGTACCGCTTCGCCTGAAACGGTACCACGACGCCCCGATATACGAAGATCCAGGAACCCGTCAGGATCTGCAAGCGTCAGATCGAGCCGAGCGCCGTGGGACGTTGCAAACCGGATCGGTGGTGTCGGCCCCATCCGGCGATGTGGCGTGACGCGACCCGCCGGGCACCCTCTCGTTTCACGTCAGTTCGAATTGGGAGACGTCGCGTTTGCCCCGGGCGGCGGACCGCGCTGCCGATTCGAACTGACGTGAAATCGGCGGGCCCGCAGAGCGACCGGGGGTTTCCTCGGCGCCGTCGGTGGAGGACTCTGAGGGCGGGTTCGCGCGGCGAGGTTGGCCACCCATGGCGGTACCATTTGACGCTGATCGGTACCGCGTCGTAGGTTGCCGACCGTGGGGCCAGCAGAACGATGAAGGTGCTGAAATCCAAGCTCGACACGCGCAGTGACGAGTATCGAGAGAACCTTGCCGCGATGGAAGCGCTGTGGGCCGAGGTCGAGACCCTCATGGCCTCGGTGCCGTCGATCGGCGGGCAGCGTTACGTCGACCGGCATCGCAAGCGCGGCAAGATGCTGCCACGAGAACGGATCGAGCAACTCGTCGACCCCGACACCCCGTTCCTCGAACTGAGCGCCCTCGCCGGTTGGGGCACCGAGTTTCCGATCGGCGCCGGCTCGGTCGTCGGGATCGGCATCATCGAAGGCGTCGAGTGTGCGATCGGAGCCTCCGACATGACGTATCGGGGCGGATCGATGAACCCGCGGTCGGTCGACAAGGGCATGCGGTTCCACGAGATCATCCGTCAGAACCGTTTGCCGTGGATCAACCTCAACGAGTCGGCCGGCGCCGACCTGCCGCACCAGGCCGACATCTTCATCCGTGGCGGCGAGAGCTTCCGCAACCAGACCCAGGCCTCCAAGCTCGGGATCCCCACTATCACCGCCGTGTTCGGGCCCAACACCGCCGGCGGCGCCTACACGCCTGGCATGAGCGACTACACGATCTTCGTGAAAGAGCGCGGCACCGCCTACCTGGGTGGGCCGCCACTCGTGAAGATGGCGATCGACGAGGTCGTCGACGAGGAGACGCTCGGCGGCGCAGAGATGCACAGCCGCACCAGCGGCCTCAGCGACTATCTCGCCGTCGACGAGATGGACGCCCTGCGGATGATCCGCGACATCGTCAAGCACCTGCGTTGGAAAAAGCTCGGCCCCGGCCCGACCGAACCCGCCGACGAGCCCGTGCACGACACGAACGACCTGATCGGGTGTGCCTCGGCCGACGTGCGGATCCCGTTCGACATCCGTGAGATCTACGCCCGCGTGCTCGACGGCAGCCGCTTCGAGGAGTTCAAGCCGCTCTACGGCGACAAGCTCGTGTGCGGCTGGGGATCTATCCACGGCTTTCCGATCGGCGTTTTGGGCAACAACGGAATCCTCTTCTCCGAGGAGGCCAAGAAGGGCGCCCAGTTCATCCAGATGTGCAATGTGACCGACACACCTCTGGTCTTCATGCACAACATCACCGGGTTCATGGTCGGCTCGAAGGCCGAGCAGGGTGGCATCATCCGCAACGGCGCCAAACTGATCAACGCCGTGTCCAACAGTGAGGTGCCGCATTTCTGCCTGATGGTCGGCGCCTCGTACGGAGCCGGCAATTACGGCATGGCCGGCAAGGCGTACGACCCGCGGTTCATCTTCTCGTGGCCCAACCACAAGATTGCTGTGATGGGTCCCCGCCAGTTGGCCGGGGTGATGGACATCGTCGCTCGCAACGCCGCCGCTGGTCGTGGCATCGAGATCGACGAAGATCTTCTCAACACAGCGAAGCAAGCGCTCGAGAACCAGATCGAAAACGAATCGACAGCGCTGTACTCGACCGGGCGGGTATGGGACGACGGCATCATCCACCCCAACGACACGCGTCACGTGCTCGCCATGGCCTTGTCGGCCGCCCACAGCAATGTGGTGCTCGGCACCCGTGAATACGGGATCTGGAGGCACTGATGCGCCTGTTGATCGCCAACCGCGGCGAGATCGCCTGCCGGATTGCCCGCACCGCTCACCGGATGGGGATCTCGACTGTCGGGGTGTACTCCGAGCCAGATCGCAACGCCCTCCATGTCGATTTGGTCGACATCGCGGTCGCGCTCGGGGGATCAACTCCTGCCGAGTCGTACCTGCGCCGCGACGCCATCATCCAGGCCGCTCTCGACTCGGGTTCCACGGCGATCCACCCCGGCTACGGATTCCTGGCCGAGAACGCCGAGTTCGCCCAAGCCGTGATCGACGCCGGACTTATCTGGGTCGGCCCGACCCCCGACCAGATCCGCCTGCTCGGCGACAAGGTCGCCGCCAAGCGGGCCGCAGCCGAGGCCGGGGTGCCGACGACCGAAATCGTCGAGGTGGCCCCCGGGGAGGTTCCCGACGGTCTCACGATGCCTGTGTTGGTGAAGGCCGCCGCTGGTGGTGGAGGGCGCGGCATGCGAATCGTGCACGATCCGGCTGAACTCGCCGACGCCATCCAGGCCGCCACCCGCGAGGCCGCTTCGGCGTTCGGTGATGGCACCGTCTTCATCGAGCCCTACATCAAACGTGGCCGTCATGTCGAGGTGCAGATCCTCGGCGACGCCCACGGCAACGTCGTTCATCTCGGCGATCGCGAGTGCTCGATCCAGCGTCGCAACCAGAAGGTCGTCGAGGAGGCGCCTTCGCCGGGTATCAGTCACGAGGTGCGCACCCGCCTGCACGCTGGAGCATTGGCACTGGCCCGTCATGTCGGGTACCTGGGCGCAGGAACTGTCGAGTTTATGGTCGGTGAAAACGGAACGATCACCTTCCTCGAGGTTAACACGCGGCTCCAGGTCGAGCATCCTGTCACCGAGGCGATCACCGGCATCGACCTGGTCGAGATGCAGATCGGTGTCGCCAGTGGACATGCACTGCCGTTCACGCAGAACGACATCACCTTCACGGGCCACGCCATCGAGGTCCGTCTCGTCGCCGAAGACCCGGCCGCCGGTTGGCTACCGTCGACTGGCACGGTGACCGAGTTCGAGATTGCCGGCGACGTCCGGGTCGACACTGGTTTCCGGGCTGGCAGCGAGGTGTCGTCCGACTACGACTCACTGCTCGCCAAGGTGATCGCCCACCACGCCGACCGCGGTGTCGCCGCCCTGCAGATTGCGCGTGCGCTGCGTGCGGCGCGCGTCACCGGTGTCCGCACCAACGCCAACACGCTCGCTGCGATCATGAACGAGCCCGACTTTCGGGCAGGCAACACACCGACGGTTTACCTCGACGAGCATCCTGGTGTGCTGGCTGCCCCTGGGCCGACTGGCGACGATCGACTCGCCCACTTCTTGGCCGCCGTCTTTGAGATCGAGCGTGTCAACCGTGCCAGCGACGGGGCGTTCGGGTTCGCTCCATCGGGCTGGCGAAACCTGCGGACGCGGGGCCAACGTCGGTCGCTGATCTGCGACGGCGAGCGAGAGCCGGATGCCGATCGAGGATTCACCCCCGGAACGCATCGTGGCGTCCCCTGGTACGCCGAGTACGTGTTTCGGCGCGCCGAAAACGGCCACGATCGAACCGCTGACGTGCTGGTCGGCGCGCCCCCGCAGGCCGACGAGTCGGGTGCACTGCTTCCCGACGACCGGCGCAGGTGTGTCGTTCGGCTGCTCGCCGTTGATGACTCGGGTCACGTCGTCGAAGTCGACGGCGTCCGGCATCGTATCGCGACGCGTATCAACGGCGACCTGGTTGTCACCGCCAGCCCGGCCGGGTCGCTCGAGTGGTTGTGGCCGCCGCAATTCGTCGACCACGACGCCGACGAGGTCGGCAGCGGGCCGATCTCCCCTTTGCCCGGCACCGTGATCGCTGTCCATGTCGAAGCTGGGCAATCCGTCGTCGACGGGCAACTGCTGATGGTCGTCGAGGCGATGAAGATGGAGCACAAGATCACGGCCCACGGCGACCATCTTGTCGCTGCCGTTAACTTCTCGGTCGGCGACCGCGTCGACACCGGCGATTTGCTCGTGGAGCTGGCCGCCCCAGAAGGAAGCGGTGCTGATGGCTGACCCGATCCGGATCGCCAACTGCTCGGGCTTCTTCGGCGACCGATTGTCGGGCGCACGCGAGATGGTCGAGGGGGGCCCGATCGACGTGCTTACCGGCGACTGGTTGGCAGAGCTGACGATGCTGATCCTCAGCAGGATTCGCGCCAAGCAGCCAGGCCGCGGGTTCGCCTCTACGTTCGTGAAGCAAATGGACGATGTGATGGGCACCTGCCTCGACCGCGGCATCAAGGTTGTGTCGAATGCCGGTGGCCTCGACCCCGCCGGCTGTGCCGACGCCGTGCAAGAAGTTGCCGACCGGCTAGGCCTATCACCGACGATCGCCTATGTCGACGGTGACGACCTGATGCCTCGAATCGGGGAACTGGCAGCCGGCAATGCCTTGCGGCCGTTTACCACGGGCGGCGACCTGGGCGACCTCGAACGCTACCTGACCGCCAACGCCTACCTCGGTTGTTGGGGCATCGTCGACGCCCTCCAGCGCGGAGCCGACATCGTGATTACCGGCCGGGTCACCGACGCCGCGGTTACCTGCGGCCCCGCTGCCTGGCACCACGGTTGGCAACGCGACGACTGGAACCAGCTGGCGGGTGCGGTGGTCGCCGGCCACGTGATCGAGTGCAGTGCCCAAGCAACCGGCGGCAATTACTCGTTCTTCACCGAGGTGCCGGGAATGGAACGACTCGGCTTCCCCTGGGCCGAGGTTGCCGCCGACGGTTCGGTGGTGATCGGTAAGCACGATGGCACCGGTGGCCAGGTCTCGATCGGCACGGTCACCTCGCAGCTGCTCTACGAGATCGCTGGGCCGCGCTATCTCGGTCCCGATGTAACGGCCAGGTTCGACACGCTTCGGCTCGAGCAGATCGCCCCCGACCGGGTGCAGATCTCGGGCACGATCGGCGAGCCGCCGCCGCCAACGCTCAAGGTCGCCATGAACGAGCTGGGCGGGTATCGCAACGACATCGCCGTTGCACTCACGGGGCTCGACATCGAGGCCAAGGCGCAGGTCGTCGAGGCCGCCTTCTGGCGGGCCTGCCCGTATGGTCCCGACGACTTTGGCTCGGTGACATCCCGGGTGATCCGCACCGATCAGGCCGACCCCGAATCGAACGAGGCGGCCACTGCGCAGTGGAGGGTCACGGTCAAGGATCCCGACGAGCGCAAGGTCGGCCGGGCGTTCTCGAACGCCTTCATCGAGACCGCTCTAGCCAGTATCCCCGGCTTCTACGGTCTGTCCGGTGGTCCTTCGGCGGCGTCTTCGTTTGGCGTTTACCGCCCGGCGCTCATTTCGGCTGATCTGGTACCGAGCTACGTCCACGTCGCAGGCAACACCGTGCACATCGACTCGACGGCGCCTGCCAACGGCAGCGCCGAGACCGGTGAACCATCGCGAGCGGTTGCGGTTCCCGCGACGACTCACACCGAGCGAGTCGCGCTGGGCCGCGTCGTGGGCGCCCGATCTGGCGACAAGGGTGGCAACGCCAACCTCGGGGTGTTCGCCCGCAGCGCCGAAGCCTACGAGTGGCTCGCTGGTCAGCTCACGGTCGCCCGCCTACGGGAGCTGTTGCCAGAGACCACCGATCTGAAGATCGATCGTTACGACCTGTCGAACCTGTGGTCGCTCAACTTTGTCATCCACGACCTACTCGAGGAAGGTGTCGCTGCCTCGAGCAGGATCGATGGTCAGGCCAAGAGCCTCGGTGAATGGCTGCGTGCCCGAGTGGTCGACGTACCAGTCGACCTACTCTGAGCGAGTGCGCTGGCTGATCGATGGCAACAATGTGTACGGGTCGCGCCCCGACGGCTGGTGGAATGATCGTGCTGCCGCCTCTTGCCGGTTTGCCCAGCGGGTCGCCGAATGGTGCCGCACCCACGACGATGATGTGACGGTCGTGTTCGACGCACCGGTGCCGCAATCGACGCTGATGCTGGCCGGCGGCAATCTGTCGATCGTCGAGGCGCCCCGGCGCGGCCGCAATGCCGCTGACGATCACATCGTCGACCTGGTCGGTGCGGTGCCGAACGATGACGAGCTCAGGGTTGTCACATCAGACAAGGGCCTGCGGGAACGCCTCCCCGAGTCGGTGCAGATCTTGGGTGTCGGTAGTTTTAGGGAGTTGATCAAGTACTGACCGTCGCCAGTGCTGGTTTAGACGAACTTGGCCCACTGATCGAGCGGCATCCGTTCACTGACCAGCGAGTTCACGGGAGCGCCCTCGTCGGCATGGCCGATCGACATGCCACAGAACAGCATCTCGTTGTCGGGCGCATCCACAAACTCGCTGACGGCACCGTGACGCACCGACCAGTATTCCTGAGGGCAGGTGCCGAGTCCGGCCTCCTGGGCGAGCAGCATGAACGTCTGCAAGAACATCCCGAGGTCGCTCCACTGCGGCGGCCCCATCCCTCGATCGATGAAGCAGAACAGCGCTGCCGGGGCGCCGAAGAAATCGCCGTTCCTGGCGAACTGCTCGAACCGGCCGACCTTGTCTTCGCGGCCGATCCCGAGCGTGGCGTACATCTGTTCACCAAGCGCGAACCGGTTGGTGCGATACGGCTCCCACAGGTTTGGCGGATAGATGTCGTACCCTCCGGCCTCGATCGGGCGGTCAGCGATGAACTCGCGGAATCGGTTCAGACTGTCGCCGTTGACGACATAAATTCGCCACGGCTGCAGATTGCCTCCGCTGGGTGCCCGCGCCGCCAGTTCGAGCAGTTGGCGAAGTGTGTCGTCGCTGACGGGTTCAGCGGTGAACTGACGAACTGACTTGCGACGGGTGACGGCCTCGAACACATTCATGTGCTGAGTCTGGCCCTCGCCCGCCGGCAGCAGCGAACCGATCAGCGGTACTTGGCTCGCAAGTGGCGAACGACCTCGATCAGCAAGGTCATGCCGAGCGCTGTGCCGAAGGCGAGGAGGAACGCCAGGGTGTGATTGTCCTCGAACGCTTTGCCGCCGATGTAGCCGAGCAGCGCCGCGTACGTTGCCCAGATGATCGTGGCGGCGGCGACCCAGGCGATGAACCAGCGACGCGGCTGGTGGGTGATCCCCGACGAGACGGTTAGTGCGGTGCGCCCTCCCGGGATGAACCGGGCGGTGATCAACAACAGCCCGCCGCGGACGCGGATCTGTTCGCCCGCCCATTCGAGGCGAGTCTGCCATTTTGGCCGGAGGGCGGCGCGGCGCTGGATAAAGTCGCTCATCCGGTAACCGATCAGGTAGGCCATGTTGTCGCCGAGAAAGGCACCGACCGCGCCGGCGACGATCACCAGCAGCAGCCCTTGGTTGCCCTGCCCAGCGGCGACGCCACCGATGATCACCATCGTCTCGCCCGGCACGATCGGGATCACAGAGTCGAGCAAGGCGATCGCGGCGATGATGCCGAGAAACCACCAGTTGGCGGAGAACTCACTCAACCAGTTGGTCAGGTCGGTGAAACTGTTGGCGAACAGCGCCGGGCTCATCGAGGTGGCACCCTAATGCCGAAGATCGTCGACCGGTGTGCGCTGGGGGTCAGCGGATGTTGACTTGATGCTGCGCGGGGCGCAGGGCGTTGATCGAACGCCGAATTCCGGCTTCGAACACCATCGGCCAATCGACTTCCTCGTCGCCGACACCATCGAGTTCGAGGCTGACGAGCCCGTGGCAAGTCGCCCACAGCCAGACGGCGACCTCGCGATGATCGTTTGTTGTGCCACCCGTGATGGTGCCGCTGTTCTGGCCGACTTGAACGCGCTCGACAAACGACGCGAGGCCGCCGAGGCCGAGTGCGGTCGAACCCGGCGACGGGTGAAAGCCGTGCACGGTCGAGCGGAACATGATGCCGTAGTAGGTCGGGTTCTCGAGGGCGAAGTTGCGATACGCCTTCGCGACCAGCGCCAGATCTCCGGGGATGTCGTCGGTGACGGGAACGGTCTCGAGTATTTCGTCGAGGCGCCGGTATCCGTCGGCGTACAGTTCGTCGATCACGCCGTCTTTGCCGCCGAAACGCGAGTACACATTCATCGTGCTCATGCCCGCTTCGGTGGCGATTCGCCTGACGGTAAGGGAGTCAGGGCCGGTCTCGGCGAGCAGCCGGTGGGCGGCTTGCAGAAGCGCTTCGCTGGTTTCGTCGTGTGATCGGTTCATGCTCTCGTTTTCGCCGTTGGATATTGAGGGTGGGCCCCCTGTTCAACCCGGCGCCAAAGGCCCTACATGTAAAGGTAACCCTTCGCATTTTGTTGGTGGACGCTCATTCGCTCATGTTTGTTACAAATCTCACTCATCATGCCGGGAGTATCACTTTACGTGAAATAACCACGTTGTCCGTGACGGTGTGGAGTCAACCGCCAATACCTCGCTCGCGACGATTGCCTCCCACCCCGGCCTCACCTCCAGATGCATACCGCGGTTGGCCAACTGTCTACGCTCGAACCATGCGAGTCGAGTTGAATCCGGATCTGTGTCAGGGCCACAACCGGTGTTATGCCTTGGCGCCCGAACTGTTCGACGTCGACGACTACGGCACAGCCGTCGTCATCGGCGAGGGCTCTGTCGCAGCCGACCTCGAGGGCAAGGCGCGGCTCGCTGTCGACAACTGTCCCGAGTATGCGATCACCATCACGCAAGACACGTGACCAGTCGATCAGCGTGCTAGCGGCTCGGCCGAGCACAGTTCTGATATGTCGATCTCAGCCGATTGCATGGCCGGCCGTGGCGGCCAGCAACCCGAGTACCAGCGTCGCCGAGATGATCGTGATTCGGCGCCTCGGCGAACCCTCTGTGGCCTCGAGGGAGAACATGCTGAACGTCGTCAACGACCCGAGGTAACCGGTGCCGATCACTGTGCGGATCGTGTCAGACGGGTCGCTGGCGAGCAGGTAGCCGAGGGCGAATGATCCGATCACGTTGGCGGACAGCGTGCTGATCCATGTCCACCCGTATTGATTGATCCGCAAACGTGTGACCGCTCCGAGGCCGGCGGCGATCACGAACAGGGCCGCCGTCATGTCTGTCGCCAATCCCCGCGGGCAAGCTCGGTGGCTGCCAATCCGGCCACGATCGACACGGCGACATACAGCAGCGCCTGGCCGCCGTGGCCGGCGTCGAGTAACTCTCTGGTTTCGACGGCGAATGTCGAGTAGGTGGTCAGGCCGCCCAGCAGCCCCGTGACTCCGATCTGCCAACGGTCGGAACCGCGCACCAGCATCCGCGCCGCAAGCCCGATCAGCGCGCAGCCGACGACGTTGATGAGCAACGTTGCGTAGGGAAAGGCCCCCGGTGATCGGTTGACCGATTCGCCGAGCCCCCAACGCATAGACGCGCCCACAGCACCTCCTATGGCGACAAGCATGTATGTGCGCATCTCACCATTCTCACCCAACACTCACCTTCTTCTGGTGTACTCATGAGGTGCAGGTGTTGTTGGCAGAGGACGATCGGGCGGTTCGCGAGTCGCTCGTGCGCGCTCTGACACTCGAGGGATACGACGTGATCGCTGTCACGAACGGTGCGCAGGCGCTCGACGGATTGCGAGACAACTCTCCGGATCTGGTGCTGCTCGACGTCTCGATGCCCCACGTCGATGGCCTTACTGTCTGCCGCGTCTTGCGTTCGGAACACAACCAGGTTCCGGTTTTGATGCTGACCGCACGCACTGAGACAGGTGACCGGGTCGCCGGGCTCGACGCCGGTGCAGACGACTATCTAGCCAAACCATTCGACCTCGATGAGCTGTTCGCCCGGATGCGGGCCCTGCTGCGACGCACCCAACACCAGGGGCACGGACAGACTGGGGCAAATGGTGGATCGGGAGAACTGCTGACTCTCGATGATCTGCAACTCGATCCGTCAGGTCGGCGGGCCGTTCGGGGCGACCACCAACTCGATCTCAGCAAGACCGAGTTCGACCTGCTCGAACTGATGGTACGCAACTCAGGGATCGTTCTCGACCACACCACGATCTACGAGCGGATCTGGCACTACGACTTCGGCCCCGACTCGAAGAACCTGGCGGTCTACATCGGCTATCTGCGTCGCAAGACGGAACAGGATGGGGGGACCCGCCTGCTCCACACGGTGCGCGGCGTCGGTTACGTAGCCAGGGTGGAACGGTCTTGAGCATACGATGGAAGATCGCCCTGGCGATGGCATTGATGGTGTCGCTGACAACGGTCGCGGTCGGAGCCATCAGTTACGGGTCGACCCGCGCCCGCCTCTACGCCGAGGTCGATCGATCACTGCTCGAGATCGACGGTCGTATCAACGAGCGCCGGTTCGGTATGGATACTCGGTTGCCCGACCAGGGCCCCTTGCCGGGTCTGGTCGCCCAGATCATTCTTGTTGACGGCACTGTCCGACAGTCAACGTTTCCAGAGCCGGTCGCTCTGACCGACCGCGAACTGGCCGTCGTCGGCAGCAACCGCCGTAGCGTGTTCTCGACGGTCGAAACCTCGGTCGGCGACTATCGAGTTCGCACGATCGGTCTGCCTCGCGGTGCCGTGCAAGTCGGTCGGTCGCTCGACGAGACCGACCGCCTGCTGCAGAGCTTGCGCGTTCGCACCCTGCTGTTGGTGGTCTTGGTTGGTGCAGCAGCGATTGTGGTCGGGCTCTGGATCGCCGGACGGGTCACCGCCTCGTTGCGCAGATTGACCAACGCCGCCGAGCACGTCGAAACGACCGGTCGCCTCGATGTGCAAACGTTCGAGGCGGGCGGCGCCTCGGCAGGCAGTGACGAGGTGGGTCGGCTGAGCATTGCCTTCGACCGAATGCTGGGTGCCTTGGCGCGCTCGAAGCAGGAACAGAACCGGCTCGTGCAGGACGCTGGGCACGAGCTGCGTACCCCACTGACCAGCCTGCGCACCAACCTCGATACGTTGAAACGCTTTCCGAACTTGAGTGACAGCGACCGCGACGAGATCATCGAAGACCTCCACGCCGAGACTGAAGAGTTGACCGAACTCGTCAACGAGATCATCTCCGTAGCCAGCGGCGAGTCATCCGAAGAGGTAGCCGAACCATTCGATCTGGCTGCCGTGGTGAACGACGTTGCGGCTCGCTACGAACGCCGTACCGGACGTCCGATCCAGATCGAGGCGACGAGTTCGATGGTCGTGGCGCAACGCTCGAGCGTGCAACGGGCGGTCTCGTGCCTGCTCGACAATGCCCGCAAGTTCGACGAGACTGGTGGGCCGATCGAAGTTGCCGTCAACGCCGGCGCCGTCACGGTGTCCGATCGAGGGGTCGGCATCCCTGACGCCGACCTGTCGCGCATCTTCGACCGGTTCTACCGCTCGGACGCGGCCCGCACGATGGCTGGTTCCGGGCTCGGTCTGTCGATCGTTCGTGAGGTCGCCCAGCGTCACGGTGGGCAGGCGTGGGCCGCGAACCGCCGCGATGGCGGCGCCACGGTGGGGTTTCGCCTAACCGTCGACACCGACTAACCCAGCTTTGCGCCGCTGACACCCGGTCGAAGACCGACGATCTCTTACCCAACTCTCAACCTGTTCCGGTTCGCTTCTCAATCAAAACCCTCATCGTGGTGTATGTCAGGAACAACCCCTCGAAAGGAAACGACATGAGAAACGAGTCCCCCCAGGAACAGACCCGCGATCGGACTCGCCGAAACACGGCGATCGGCGTCACTGCCGGGTTGCTGGGCGGCGGGGCGATCGGGCTACTGATGGCTGTCCCCTCGTTCACGAGCGCCGCCACCGCTGACACGAGTTTGGTTGCAGCGCCCGTTGTGGCGCTGCAAGACGATGCCACCGACGGCACTGATGGCGCCGATGTCGCGCGGCCAGAGCCGGGCGAGAGATTGCGTGAATTGCTACAGCCACTCGTCGACGATGCCACGATCGACGCCGACCAGGCTGATGCCGTCACGGCAACGTTGATGGAGAATCGCCCGCAGCGTCAGCGCCAACACCCTGGCCGCCAGCACAGCGGACCGGCCCGTGATGGTGAAGTCATCGCCGACCTGCTCGGGATCGACGTCGAGACACTGCACGACGAGTTCCGTGCGGGTAACTCGATTGTCGACATCGCCGAGGCCAACGATGTCGATCCGCAGACCGTGATCGAGGCGCTGGTCGCCGAAGCCGAAGGGCACGTCGACCTGATGGTCGAAGACGGCCGGTTGACCGACGACGAGGCCGCAACCATGAATGAACGGATTGCCGAAATGGTCACCGCCCGCGTCAACGGCGAGCGTCCCGGCCGCGGCTGAGCGGAAGCGCCGGCTGCTTTCAGACCCCCTTTCAACCTCCCCACTGGGCCGTTCGGCCCTGGTGCGCCCGGTTCACCGGGCGCACCATCGCGTTATAGGCACAGAGAAGGAGGTCCCCATGGATGCAAGTCGAAACACGTTTGTGGTGGGCGTTGATGCCAGCCCAGAAAGCAGCTCGGCACTCGACTGGGCACGCAACATCGCCCGACCCGATGACCGCATTGTCGTCGTACACGCCTGGGAAGTGCCATTGGTAACCGGCTATGACATGGTCGTCTCGATCGACCCCGGCGAAATCGAACGGCTGTCGTTGCAGGGCCTCACCGAGCTAGTTGAGCGCGTCGACGATGATCGTCTCGAACCGATCACCCATCACGGCCATACCGGCCGCGGATTGGTCACCGAGGCCGACGAGCACGACGCAGCGATGATCATCGTCGGTCACCGCGGAGACAGCCGTGTGTCGATGATGATCGGTTCTACGGCCAACTATGTCTTGCACCACACCAAGCGCCCTGTGGTCGTCGTTCGTGGCGATCACGGCGACGTTCCCAGGCGAGTCGTCGTCGGCGTCGACGACCACGATCTCGACGACGACAGCGGAGACGAGAACGAATCGACCCGCGCCGTCAGATGGGCATACACGTTGCCCGGCGTCGAACAGATTCGTGTCGTGCACGCCTGGTTCCTTCCTGCTTTGGCGGTTGGGATGTTTGCAACGGTCGCCGCCGAACTCGACACGATGGACACTGCCGCCCAGGCGGTCGTCGATCGTGTGCTCGAGAGTGCCGGGTCTGCTCCCGATCATGTAAAGGTGACAGGGGAAGCGGTGCGAGGCACCTCCGGATTTGCGCTGATCGAGGCGTCGCGTGATGCCGACCTCGTGGTCGTCGGCTCGAGAGGCCGAGGTGGATTCAAGGGCCTTCTGCTCGGTTCGACCAGCGCCGAGGTTGCGTCTCACAGCCATGCTCCGGTGGCGGTGATCCGCTGATCGATTGATCCTTGCTCCGGCCTGCCGCCGCCCTTCTGGGTGGTCGGGCGGTGGCAGGCCCTTTGGGTGGCGACGACGGTTTTCGGTGTCCGCCGTATCGTGGCGACGTGATCTGCGTCGACCTCGCCCGAGTAGGTATCGCTCAGCCCGACAAGGTGCTGTTCGACGACCTGTCGGTCACGGTGTCGACCGGCGACCGTGTCGCCATCGTGGGGGTCAACGGGTCGGGAAAATCGACGCTGATGCGGCTGCTGGCCGGCACCCAGTCGCCCGACAACGGCACTGTTCGGTTTGGTCGTGGCGCCCGAATCGCGATCCTCGACCAGGATCCGCAGCTGCCACCCGGCACTGTCGCCGAGTATCTCGGTGACTCGTGGGAGGTTGCTGCCGTGGCGACGTCGCTAGGTGTGCAGCCTCTGTTCGACCGCGGCACGGATCAACTGTCGGGCGGCCAGGCCAAGCGTGTGGCGCTGGCTCGGGCGCTCGTTGGCGAGTTCGACATGATCGTGCTTGATGAACCGACCAACCATCTCGACCTCGAGGCGATCGAGTGGTTGGAGCAAAGGCTGGCTGCCACCAAGGCGGCGCTGGTGGTGATCACTCACGACCGACACCTGATGGATCGTTTGACCACAGCCAGGGGCGAGGGCCGGATCGTAGAGATCGAAAGTGGTAAAGGATTCATCCACCGTGCTGTCACCGGCGCGAGCGCCTACGCCGCGTATCTCGATGGTCGCGCTGCCCGCCACGAGCAGGCCGCCAGCGAAGAGGCGACCCGCAAGATCCTCGCCAGGCGCGAGCTCGAGTGGCTGCAGCGCGGTGCACCCGCACGATCTACCAAGCCAAAGGCGCGACTGCGCTCGGCCAACGAGATCGTCGATGGGGGCCCGGAGGCGGTCGGCGTACGAGGCAACGATCTCCTGCTCGACGCCGGTTCGACCCGGCTCGGCAACCAGGTGATCGAGCTGATCGACGTGTCGCAGGCGTACGGGCCGAACGTTGTATTCAGCAACATCAGCCTGTTGATCGAGCCGGGGGCGCGGCTGGGGATCGTGGGCCCCAACGGTTCTGGCAAGTCGACGTTGCTCGACATCATCGCCGGGCGCCGCGGTCCGGCGAGTGGCGAAGTGAAGCTCGGATCGACCGTTGTCACGGGCTACTCCGACCAACAGACATCGTTGCTCGACTCCGAGTCGATCGTGCGCGAGATCGTGGCCGGTCCGCTGCGGCAACCCGACTGGGAAGACCGCCTGCTGCTCGAGCGGTTCTGGTTCGACTCGACAGCCCAGTACGCACCAGTCAAGATGCTCTCGGGTGGCGAACGACGACGCTTGCAGCTGGTGATGGTGCTGGCGACCAAGCCCAACCTGTTGGTTCTCGACGAACCGACCAACGATCTCGACCTCGACACGCTGCGGGCGCTGGAAGGTTTCCTCGACGAGTGGCCGGGGGCTTTGGTGGTGGCCAGTCACGACCGAACATTTCTCGATCGCACGGTCGATCATGTGCTGGCGATCGACGCCGGTGGCTCGATCCGGCGCGTCGCAGGCGGCGTTCAGGGCTGGTTGGCCGAGCGAGCCAAGCCGACCCCAACCACGGCCGGCAGCACCAAGGTGTCGCCGGCCAAGCTGGCAGATCAGGCCCGCCGAGGCCAGGCTCGATCAACAAGCCAGTACACGATCGGTCGCCAGCTTCGTGACGCTGAGCAGGCAATGGCAAAGCTGCAACGCCAGGTCGATCGACTTCACGAGCAGTTGCTGGCAACCTCCGATCACACCAAGCTGGCCACGCTCGGTGCAGAGTTGGCCGTGGCCCAAGCCGACCTGGCGACAATCGAAGAGAAGTGGCTCGAATTGGCTGACCAACAGACCGGGTGATCATCTCAGCATTAGTGGGCCTGACGCCGCCCATACGTCGGCCAACCCGTGCCGAGCACCGGCGCGGATACGAACGGATTTCGGCCACGCTCGTCAGACCGAACAAATGTGCGTACACTCCAACACATGTTGCTGACGTGGTTCGCCCTCACGGCCTCAGTGGTCGCGCTGACGGCCATCGCTGCTCGTTCGCCGCGGGCGATCCCGATCCGGGTCCGCAATCGGCGTGTTGTCCGCGTAGTACGCGGCGACTGAGCGTTACTACCAGGCGTTCAATCACCGAGCGTTGCCAGTTCGGCCGAGAGATTGGCTCGTGCCCGCTGTTCCCAGGCGTTCAGATCGAGTGCAGGGGCAAACAGGTGCCGGCGGCCGAGCAGGCTGCGCAGTACCGCCGAACGTCCGACGCTCCAGTCCCCATCGCTGACGTGTGCGTATTCGCGACGCACGGCTCTCACATAGTCGCTGTATCGAGCAGGCTCGGCGGCCAGCACGGCGAGGTCGGCCGCCAGCAGCACCTGGGTGTCAGGGTCGCAACCGTCGGCGGCGATGTCGTGATCGATCGTTGCCAGGATCAACTCTGCCACGCGCCGACAACGCTGTGGCTTCCAGCCGAGCTCGGTCAGCGCACGTTCAGCGAGTTGGGCACTGGCGGTCTCGTTGTCGGTGTGGGTCGGGTCGTACACGACATCGTGAAAGAAGGCGGCGGCGATCACCGCGCCCAGATCGTGGGTAACTGGGGCCAAGCCAGTTACGTGTCGAACCACCCAACGAATGTGCCGGACGCTGTGGTAGTGGCGACCGGGTTGGCGATACCTCGCCACCACCGAGTCGAACCAGTCCATCGACGCCGGGGTACGGCCGAGGTGTCGTTGCCAGGCGATGCGCAGTTCGAGATCGTCGTCGGCCACCGCTCCAGTGTGCCAGTCTCAGCGCTGTGACAATTCTTATTGACGAGGCGCGTTGGCGGCACCGAGACCGCCTGTGGTGCCATCTCGTGAGCGACAGGTCGCTGGCGGAGCTGCATGAGTTCGCGGCGGCCAACGAGATACCCCGGCGCGGTTTCCACGGCGACCACTACGACATCCCAGAGGAATACCGCGACGGGTTGGTCGCCGCCGGAGCGAGGGCGGTCGAGAGTCGGGAACTGATCCGACGATTGAAGTTGGCTGGGTTGCGGTTGTCGCCGGCCGACCGGCGGGCCTTCACCAACGGGGAGGCTCGCCAAGCAGATCGCGCGGACAGCTGACGTGATTGGCGATCACGAACCATTCGAGTAGCTCGATGTTGGCTTGCTCGGTGATGTCGCTCATTTCGAGCCAACGGTCGACATCGCCCTCGTCGAGCTTGGGGCGATCGGGACGCACGCTGGCCACGATCAGCGCCCCCACGCGCCCCCCGTGTGTATTTGGGTCGAGCAGGCATTCGATCACTTCGATCACAGCGTCGCAGTTGTGGGTTCCGCTGACCACCACGACGCCGAGACCACACCGTGCGTCGTCGAGCAGGGCGACGATCGTTTCGTGGCGCAGCGGCCGGTGGACCGCCATCGAGATCGTGATGAACGCGGTATCGGCGTTGTTGATCGGGTCGATACCGGCGCGCGGGAGCCGTCCGTGAACGGGTACGAGGTGCATAGAAACCCCTTGCTGGGAGTGCCACCGGAGGGTGACGTGAGCGAGGGGAAGTCGGCGCCAACGACCCTACGCGGGGGGTGTCGCATTCGGTAACTTGGCGGGATGGCCAACGTGACGATCTACCACAACCCCAATTGAAACTCGTCCAGCAATGCCGTGAGCATTGCCGAGCAACTGGGTGCCGATGCCGCCGTCGTGATCTATCGCAAAGACCCACCCGACGAGGCCACGTTGCGGGAGATCATCGCCAAGCTCGAGGACCCGCCCACCGATCTCGTTCGGCGCGACAGCTTGTTCAAAAAGCTCGCGCTGACCGACGCTGATGTCGAGACCGTCGATCAGATTGTCGACGTGATCATTCGCAACAAGATGATCATGCAGCGCCCGTTGCTGGTCACTGCCGACAAGGCCATCATCGGCCGCCCCAAACAACGGGTACACGACCTGCTGGCGTGATCGGTCGGCACAGCCGTCGCGGGCGGTGTCGAACTCGCATCCAGCCACTCTGAAATTGGCCGGTAGCGGTCCCGCTTTGATCAGGCCGGTTCGAACACCAGCACGAACTCGAGCAATCCGTTGTCTTCGGTGGTGACCCCACCGAACGACGGGTTGGCGATGCTGTAATCATGAAACACGACGGGGATGCTGCCAAGCACACCTATCTTGCCGTTCGTGAGCTGAGCGGTGAGCTCGAAAGTGACGGGGTTGGTGACGCCCCGCAGCGTCAGTTCGCCGGTTGCGCTGGTCGAAACATCGACACCATCTGCGGGGTCGGTACCGAGTTCGATCGGTTCGGTCAGCACAAAGATCGCCTCGGGGAACTCGTCGGTCGACATGATCCGGCCCCGAAACTGGCCGTCGCGCTTGCTCTCGTCGCTCGAGATCGAAGCGACATCTACCACGAACTCGGCTTTGGTCACCGCCGTTGCTTCGATGATCAGCGAACCGGTGATCTGATTAGTGCGGCCGACGGCCTCGGCATTGACCCCGAACAGCACTTCCTTGATCCGGTACCCCAGTTCGGAGGCATCGGTGACCACCCAGGCCGATCCGCCATCTGGCGGCGGTTCGACAGCGGGAGTCTCTCCGACAGAAGCATCGGTGGCAGGTTCATCAACCGAAGCCGGATCCTCCGAAGTATCGACCGAACCGCTGTCGACCGAACCGCTGTCGACCGAACCGCTATCGATCGAGAGTGCCGCATCGAGGTCGTTCTGATCGAGCTCGTCGGGGCTGTCGTTGAGCACCTTGGCGTACAGGAAGATCGCTCCGTAGCCGACGATCAACACGGCCAATGCCCCGAGCAGACCCCACTTCAACCAGCGTGGAAAGCCGGGACCGCCTGCGGCCGTGATCTCGTCGGTTGGGGAGTCGTTCATGGTTCCTCGCGGTGGTTCGTGTGGGTGGCCAGGGGTGGGTCTGCGCCAGCTGGGGCACCCCTGTATGTCGGCGCTGTCGGATCGGTTCGCGGTTCTGCACCATACGCGTCGAGGAGGTGCCGTGGGCGGCACCTTGTTCGGACCCTGCCGTGGTGCTCAGAGAATCTGGCTGAGGAACAGCTGCGTGCGATCTTCTTGAGGATTGGTGAAGAAGTGCTCGGGGGGGCCGACCTCGACGATCGTGCCGTCGGCCATGAAGACGACCCGGTCGGCCACTTCGCGGGCGAATCCCATCTCGTGGGTCACGACGATCATCGTCATGCCCTCGGTGGCGAGATCTTGCATGGTGTCGAGCACCTCTTTGACCATCTCGGGATCGAGCGCGGACGTCGGCTCGTCGAACAACACGACCTTCGGCCGCATCGCCAATGCTCGGGCGATGGCGACCCGCTGCTGCTGTCCGCCCGATAGCTGGCCGGGGAACTTGCGCGCCTGCTGGGGGATCTTGACCCGTTCGAGCAGTTCCATTGCTGCCGTCTCGGCCTCCGCTTTGGGCATGTTACGCACATTGCGCGGGGCGAGCGTGATGTTTTCGAGCACGGTGAGATGCGGAAAAAGGTTGAACGACTGGAACACCATGCCGGTCTCGCGACGGATCTCTTGGATGTTGCGCACGTCGTCGCTCAATTCGACACCGTCGACCACGATCGAACCGCGGTTGTGTCGTTCGAGTCGGTTGATGCACCGAATCAGCGTTGATTTGCCGGATCCGGAGGGGCCGATCACGACGACGACCTCTTGTTTGCCGACCTTCATGTTGATGTTGTTGAGCGCTTGAAAGTCGCCGAAGAACTTATCGACACCTTTCAGCTCGATCATCACCTCACCCGACCCGCCCAGAATCTGGGTGGCGTCGCTGTTCACCGATACGTTGCTCATTGCGGGGTGCTCCTCGTGGAGATTGCTGGAATTGTGCTGGTGTCGATCTGGATGCTCATCGGGTTCCGATCCCGAGCTTGGCCTCGAGGCGTCGGCTTTCTTTCGACATCGTGTACGCAAATGCCCAGTAGCCGATCGCCACGAAGACATAGGTCACGCTGGCGAGCCCCCTGCCGAGGAACTCGACCTGGTTATTGGCGATCGAGGCGACATCGAGAAACTCGAGGATCCCGACGATGACGAGCAGGCTGGTGTCTTTGAACAGGGCGATGAACTGGCCGACCATGGCGGGGATGACGGCCCGCAGAGCCTGGGGCAGCACGATCAGACGCTGCATGGCGCCGGGAGACAGGCCAAGCGCCTGGGCAGCTTCGGTTTGTCCCTTGGGCACGGCCTGCAGGACACAGGCGATTTAAGACCATAGCATCGAACCTGTAGGCCATCACTAGAGGACTGGATGTGGTCGCGCTCGAACGCCGAGATCGATCGGTGTGTGATGGGTTGCTCACGTCGGCCAGACTGTACGGATGACCAACATCGTTACGCCCGTGTCCGTCGTTCGATCTGTGCCGCGCGGCGCCGATGCCGTTGGGCTTGCCGTGGGAATGTCGGGGGCGGTTCCGCGTCAGCTGGGTCTCAATCGCTCGGTGCTGAATGCGCATGGTTTCACCGGCGCCGTCGGGCAGACCTTGGCCGTGCCGAGCCGCGAGGGTCCGATGTTCGTAGCGGTCGGTGTTGGTGACGGGGCCACCGCCAACCAGCTGCGCGACGCTGCGGCTGCCTTCGCCAGGGCTGCGAACAAGCGCAGCAATCTGGCGACCAATCTGGCCGACGGCACTTCGGTTGATGCGGCGACCGCCGCTCAGGCCGTGACAGAGGGCATCTTGCTCGCCCGTTATCACTATGTTGGCCTCAAGACCGACAGTTCGAATGACACCTCGCTCGACTCGGTCAGCCTGGTGGTGGTCGCCAAGCACGACAGCGCCGCCACCAAGGGGGCTGCACACGGTGTGGTCACGGCGCGTGCAGCCAATCTGGCTCGCCAACTCGCCAACACGCCACCCAGCCACCTCACCGCCAAGGGAATCGCCGCCAAGGCCGTCGAGCTCGCCGCCGAATCGGGGCTGGCGATCGAGGTGTTCGACAAAGACCAACTCGCCGTGCTCGGTTGCGGAGGTCTGCTCGGGGTTAATGCCGGCTCGACCGAGCCGCCACGCATGATCAAGCTCAGCTACGTACCGCGCAACCCCAAGGCGCATGTGGCGCTGGTCGGCAAGGGCGTCATGTACGACTCGGGTGGGATCAGCCTTAAGCCCAGCAATCCGATGCACGCCCTGATGAAGATGGACATGTCGGGTGCCGCCGCCGTGCTTGCCACGATGACGTCGCTCAAGGCGCTCGGCTGTCGCAACCAGGTCACGGCGTGGCTGATGTGCACCGACAACATGCCGTCGGGCTCGGCGATGAAACTTGGCGACGTGTTGACAATTCGTAACGGAAAGACGGTCGAGATCCACAACACCGATGCAGAGGGTCGCCTGATCCTGGCCGATGGTCTGTCGCTGGCCGCCGAGACCAAGCCCGATGCGATCATCGACATCGCCACTCTCACGGGGGCGGCAATGGCCGCCCTGGGCAGCGACTTCGCGGCGGTGATCGGATCCGACGATGCCCTGATCGGCCGGGTCAGGGCATCGGCCGATGCGACCGACGAACAGGTGTGGCAACTGCCGCTCGCCAAGGACCGCTACCGCAAGTTGCTCGACTCGTTGGTCGCCGACATGAAGAACGTCGGAGGTCCGTACGCCGGTGCCACGACGGCGGCGATCTTCCTGTCCGAGTTCGTTGGTGATGTGCCGTGGGCGCACCTCGATATCGCCGGCACCATGAATGTCGACAGTGACACGGGCTGGAAGTCGAAGGGAGCGACCGGCTTCGGTGCCCGCCTGCTGATCGACCTCGCCACCAACTTCACCCCCAACGCGTAGCGGACTGGCGCCAGGCGGCTTTCTGTAACTCTCAGCTCGCTGGTCGGATGTCGGTTTGTGTAAGGCGCACCGTTCGTCGCGCCCACTCTTCGTGGGTCGATTGCAGGTCGGCCGGGAGGCGCTTGAGGTGACGTTGGGCGACGGATGGTATCCGTCGTCGAACGGCAAATCCGTCGCTGAGCGGTTGAGCCAGGCCAAACATCACGCAGCGGTGCAAGGCCTTGCCGAACGGCGAGTTGTGGCCTTTCGAGAACGACAGACCCATCGTTGAGGCAGTGTGTTCGAGGTCGAGCCTGAAGCCAGATGGGTCGGTGTCGAACCGATCAGCGAAGCGTCTCATGATCCATGTCGCTGTCGGCCCGATGACGCCTAACCAATATCGCTCGACATAGACGCTGCGCGGGTCGTGGCCACGCTCGTCGACGATCGGATCGACCCAGGGGCGGATCATGGCAGGCGAGGGGATGAGTGAGATGACGTCCAACTTGATCTCCGTTTGTTGATCGAATTCGGAGAGGGAAGCCGGTGTCGACAGTGTGGGCTGCGTGGATGATCGAGGGGAAACGGCCGGCGAGAAAATGCAACTATCTCTGATCGATCACTACGCGGATCATGTACTCACAGTCACGATCACAGATGTGTTGCCACCGCTACTTGGCGGCATGTGACGAGCATCATCCGCGAGATGAGTTGCTGAAGTCAACGCGACGTGTTCGAGTCTGACCCGTGATGCTTGGTTCAGCGGAATGATGTTCCGGCAACTGGCGACGGCAACGCGGCCGGAATCGACTTCGGTTGTTCGTCTGCCGATTCCCTGGCGTGGTCGATGATGACGCGATCGCGACCCTGATCCTTGGCTTTCGCCCAAGGCCCGGTCGGCCGAACGGAGTAGCGAGAGCAAATCGTTACTCCACGTCGAGTCGACCAAACCGATGCTCACCGTGAAGGGTGGCACCTGGGCAGCACCAATCGATTCCTCGAGAGACGATCGAACACGGTGCAGCACTGGAGCGGCAGCGGTGACATCGGCGCCCGGCAGCACGATCACGAACTCCTCGCCGCCATGTCGGGAAACGAGGTCCGAATCGCGAACGGCGTTGCTCATCACGCGGGCGAACAGTCGCAGGGCGCGGTCGCCGGTGTCGTGGCCGTATGTGTCGTTCAAGTGCTTGAAGTGATCGAGGTCGGCCATCGCCAACGCGAACGGCACGCCGTCCGAGCGCAGCTGTCGGATCTTGTTCTCCATCGCCCGCCGATTCAGTAGCCCCGTCAGTGGGTCGGTGTCTGCCTGCAGCTGCGACTGCGCCATCGCCCTGAGCATGCCGAGCCGCGTACCGAAGCTGAGTCCGATGCTCTCGAGCTGGGTGACGCTCTCGTGGAGCTCCTGCCTGTCGCGCTGCTCGTCGTACACCGCATGGAGGACCGCGGTTGGAGTGCCGAGGATGGTGATCGGTACGCATGTCGCCGCAGCGCCGTCCGGTAGCTGGCGTTCGCGGAGGCGAGGACAGGCCGCGAATCCGTTTGGCTCGTCGAACCACAGCGTCTGTCCGCCGCGGACCGCAGGACAGCTGCCGGGAGTAGTCACCCCGCAGCCGGGAGCGTCGCGGCCCATCGCCACGGCAGATCGGTGAACGTGTGCCCGGCTGGCGTCTGCGACGAGGATCTCTGCGCGAACTCCGCCCACCCTCGACAAGGCACCGGCGGCGACGGCATACAGCTCGGCGTCGTGTTCGGCCATCTCGAAGGCACTGTGCACGTCACGGTGGAAACGTTGTGTGCGGCTCTGCTCGCGCAGCGTGCGTTCATCGTTGTCGACGACACGCGCGATCCGAGCCAAGTCACGTCTGATCGGGATGATGTTCGAGATCGTGAGGGCGACACTGGCGACGAGAAGATACACGGCGACCTCGATGGCGAGCCGGTTTACGTCGACCGGGCGGAGATCTAACATGATGTCGGTGATCCGCCGTGCGACGAGGTAGGAGGCCCCGAGCCCGGCGATTGCGCGCACCAACTGGATGAGGCTGTTCCACACTCCCCGTTGCTGTGCGAGCAGCTCTTGGCCACTCACCCCCAATTCTGGCATGCGTCTCCATCGGTCGAATCCATGGCGGGCTTGAGGCGGCTGTGCGGGAATACCCGACTGGATTGGTAGGTTTTAGCCGCTATGGCAACCTTTCGTGACCTTCTGACTGCCGCCAAGGCGGAGGTTCTAGAGATCTCCACCGAGACCGCTGCAGAACACATCGCAGCCGGGCACATCGTGCTCGATGTCCGCGAGCCCGACGAATATCAAGAAGGTGCCCTCGCCGGCGCGATTCATATCCCACGCGGTCACCTCGAGTCGCAGATCGAGGCACGAATCATCGACAAGACGGCGCCCGTGGTCGTGTACTGCGCCGGTGGCGTGCGTTCGGTGTTTGCCGCCAGAACGATGAACGAGCTCGGTTATCAAACGGTCGAGTCGATGGAGGGTGGCTTCGGCCGGTGGAAGGACGAAGGCCGCGATTGGAAGCAGCCGGCGTCGCTCTCGCCCGAGCAGATGAACCGCTACAAGCGTCACCTGCTGTTGCCCGAAGTGGGCATCGAGGGCCAGAAGCGTCTGTTGGAGGCCAAGGTGTTGATGCTCGGCGCCGGTGGTCTCGGTTCGCCCGCCGCCATGTATCTCGCAGCGGCCGGCGTTGGCACGATCGGTATCGTCGACATGGACGATGTCGATGCCTCCAACCTGCAGCGCCAGATCCTGCACAACATCGATCGAATCGGCGACCGCAAGGTCGACTCGGCCAAGAAGACGCTCTCGATGCTCAACCCGGATGTCGACGTTGTCACCTACGACACACGGCTCGACGCGTCGAACATCATCGACATCATGGGCGGCTACGACGTGGTCGTCGACGGCGCCGACAACTTTCCCAGCCGCTACCTACTCAACGACGCCAGCGTCAAACTCGGCATCCCCGTCGTCCACGGCTCGATTTTCCGGTTCGAAGGGATGGTGTCGGTGTTTCATCCGATCGAGGGGCCGACCTACCGCGACATGGTGCCAGAGCCGCCGCCTCCCGAGCTCGCGCCGAGCTGCGCCGAGGCCGGCGTGTTGGGCGTACTGCCGGGCATCATCGGGTCGATTCAGGCGCTCGAGACGATCAAGGTGATCCTCGGCCTCGGCGAACCACTGATCGGACGGATCCTCAGCGTCGACACGACCGAGATGGAGTTCCGGGTGTTCAACCTGCGCCCCGACCCGACCAACGAAGTCACCTACGAAAACCGCGACCGCATCATCATTCAAGACCTCCAAGGTCTCTGCGCCCCCGGCCTCGCCCACTGATCGCGCCACGTTGTGTCAGGCACAACTGCCAACTCAGCCGGGTTCGGGGAGGCCAATCAATTCGTCGCGTTCTTGGATGCCGACTCCGGTCAACACGAGGGTGATGCCGGCCAGGTCGAGTGCCCCTGGTTGCTGACCGAGGGCCAGCCAGCCGACGAACACGGCTGTTATGGGCAGGGTCGCCAACAGCACGCTGAAGCGTCTAATCGGAATGCGGCGCATCACATACTGATCGATGCCGTAGCCGATCGCGTTTGAGAACACACCGGTCGCACAGCACAGCAACAACAGGGTTGGCGAGACCCACACTGGTCCGCTGCCCGGCGCGCCGATCGGAGTGAGAAACACCGCGCCGATCGCCAACCCGACACCAAGACCGGCAACACCCGAGCGCACATTGGCAACCTTCGAGCCGGCGACGATGTAGGCGGCCCACAACGCGGATGAGATCAGGATGAAGAAGACGCCGAGCGCGTTGTTGCCGATCTCGACACCTCCGAGCGTGACTACCCCGGCTACGGCGAGTACCAATGCGGCGCCGTTGCGCACGCTGCGCGTTGTGACTGCGGCGACGACGATCGGTCCGATGAACTCGATCGCCACGCTCTTGCCGAGGTCGACGCGGTCGATCGCCAGGTAGAAGAACACGTTCATCGACACGGTGGCAATGCCGAAGAATGCGGCACCGATGAGGTCTTTGCGTGTCCAGCCGCGATGAAACCCTGGGGACACAGCCAGCAATGCGATCGCCGCTCCGATCGTACGAAACCAGGCGACGGTTTGGGGCTCGACTTCATCGAACACCGATACAGCGATCGCCGCCCCGATGTATTGGGAGATGGCGGATAGGAGAAACAAGGCCTCAGGGGGCGCCGTCGCGAGGGTGCGGTTGGCGCGGGACCTCATCGGCGACGATGCTAGCGGGTGCGGGTCTACGACTATCGCTGGACCTATGGATTTTGGTATCTCTGGCCTATGAAATGTGGTAGGTTTTCAGGGTGGATGTGTCGCCGTTCCCGTTCCATGGCCCGCTCGAACCGGATCAGGTCAGTGGTCGCGACGATCTGATTGCCGACCTAGTCGAACGTGTCTCGACCCGCCGGGTCACGGCATTGCTGGGCCCGCGCCGGTTCGGCAAGACGAGCGCACTCGGGCGCGTCGCCGAGCAGGCTGAGAGCGGCGGTGCCACGGTCGTGTCGGTCGACCTTTACGAAGTCTCGTCGATGGCTGACATTGCGGTTCGCCTCGACGACGCCCTCGCCTCGGCGGCCGGGCCGGGCGTTGCGCAGCTCCGACACCTGGCTGCCTCGGCAGAGATCAATCTCGGCCTTGTCAAGCTGTCGTTCGCCCGTCGATCGGCCGACCAGCCCGACCCGGTCGCCGTCGTTCATGTGCTGCTCGACACGTTGGTGGCGATGGGCCGCCGCAACCCGACGTTGTTGATCGTCGATGAGTTTCCGGGGATCGATCGGGTAGACGGCGCGGCCGGCCTGTTGCGCACCAAGCTGCAGGGGCACGTGCAGGAGATCGGGATCGTGTTCGCCGGGTCTCACACATCGCTGATGCGGGCGATGTTCAGCGACGTCGAGCGACCGTTCTACGGTCAGGCCGATCTGGTCGAGATCGGGCCACTGTCGGGTTCGGCCGTCACCGACATGATCGAGCGCGGATTCGGCGAGACCGATCGCGACCCAGGTTCGGTCGCTGCCCACGTTTACCAGTTCGCCGAAGGTCATCCGCAACGCACGATGCAGCTCGCTGACGCGGCTTGGCGACACGCCGCGCCAGGCGAGCGGCATCACGACGATCTGTGGGTCGAGGCGTTGCCCGACGCTCGTGCTCAGACCGAGCCGGCCCACGAGTCGATGTTCTCGCGCAGTTCGGCCAGCGATCAAAAGGTGCTGCGGCTGATCGCAAATCGTGAACCGCTGTTCGGCAGCGCGGCGTCGTTCGTCGATCTCAGCGCGGGAGCTGGGCAGTCGAGCCGAGACCGTCTGGTCAACTTCGGTGAGATCACCAGGGTCGGTCAACGCTGGCGTGTCGTCGACCCGATGTATGCCGATTGGATCCGTCGCCGCTTTCCGATGTGAACGTCACCACAGGGCGGTCGTCGAGATGCGACACTGTGCACGTGCCGGAGATGTCTGACCACGTATTTCACAGAACGCTCGACAGGCCGATCGCGGTGACAGCGCGAGGATGCACGATCAACACCGCCGATGGACGCCAGTTTCTCGATGGTGCCGGCGGGGCGATCGCCTGCTCGGTCGGTCACGGCCGCGATGAGATCGTGTCTGCTATGGCGGCCCAGGCGACGGCCGTGGCCTATGTGCACGCGACCCAGTTCGCCACCAACTCGGTCGCCCGTCTGGCACGCCGGATCGCCACGATCGCGCCCGTTGACGATGCCCGTGTCTTCCCCGTCAGCGGCGGCAGCGAGGCCAACGAAACTGCCCTCAAGCTGGCGCGCTCGTATCACCTGGCTCGCGGCGACACAGGTCGACATATCGTGTTGGCGCGCGAAGGCGCCTACCACGGCAACAGTCGCGGGGTGCTCGACGCTTCCGATCGGTCGACGTTGCGGGCCGGCTACGAACCCTGGCTGGGGCAGACGGTTCGGGTGCCGATGGTGAATCCATATCGCGACCAACGGACCGGGGTCGAGCACGCCGCCGAACTCGACCGGATCATCTGTGACACGGGTGCAGAACGAGTTGCCGCCTTCCTCGCCGAGCCGATCAGCGGCGCAACGCTCGGTGCAGTCGTGCCACCCGACGACTACTGGCCGGCGGTCGCCGAGGTCTGTAAGCGGCGCGGAGTGCTGTTGATTCTCGACGAGGTGATGACCGGGTTCGGGCGCACCGGAACCTGGTTCGCCGCCGATCATTGGGGCATCCGGCCAGACATGATCACCGCCGGTAAGGGCGCGTCGAGCGGATACTGGCCGCTTGGACTGTGCATCGCCGCCGGACACGTGTACGACGCGGTGACCGAGGCGCGCAACTTCCTTCACGGCTTCACCTGGTCGCATCATCCCGTCGGAGCGGCCGTCGCCGAAGCCACGATCGGTGTGATCGAACGCGAGGGTTTACTCGACGTGTCGCGCGATCTCGGCCAGCGTGGTCGCGCCTGGCTGGGCGATGCGTTTAGCGATCATCCAAATGTCGGAGACATCCGGGGCAAAGGGCTGCTGATGGCAGTCGAATTCGTGTCGGATCGCGGATCTAAAGTGCCATTCGATCGCACAGATCGCGTCGCCGAACGAATCGTCGAGGCAGCATTCGATCGATGTCTCACGGTGTACCCCTGCGGATCAGCGGTCGACGGCAATGTCGGTGATGCGGTGCTGCTCGGACCGCCGCTGTGCGTCTCTCCAGACGAGCTGCGCGAGATGATCGACCGCCTGGTCGATGCCGTGCGGGCGGTACTGCCGGTCGGGTAGACCGAGCGGCGATCAAACGAGCCAGTCGGAGCGGTTGACCGGGCGTAAAAGGCTGGGCCGATCGATCGCGAACGGCGTCAGTTCAGGCCCCGGTTCGGCGCCGGTCGCCAGCCCGGCGAGGGTACGACCGAACCAAGCGGCGAATTTGAAACCGTGAGCGGCGCCGAGCCCGACACAGATGTTGGGATGGTCGGGCAGCCGGTCGACCACGAAGTCGCGGTCGGCGGTGACCGTGTACAGGCAGGTGGTCGAGTGGGGCGGCCCGAACCGGTCGCCGAGCAGGCTACCCAGGAACTTGCTCAATCGATGTTCCATGGTCGGATCGGGCTCGAACGTGCGGGTGTCGGGATCGACCTCCGAGCCCCCGCAGTCTTCTGACGCTTTGGTGCAGTCGGCGACCGAAGGTGGTCCGTACACGGGGAATCCGTAGTAGCTGGGGTCGTGCATCCAGATCCAGACGGGGAAGCGACCCGGTTGCAGGTCGTCGAGATCGGCGGTTGGGAAGTAGCTGACCTGCTCGCGGTTGACGGCCATGCTGACTCGGTGTCCGAGTGGTTCGATCAGTCGGTTGGTCCAGGCATCGGCACAGATCACGACGGCCCCGCACCGGATCGTGCCGGCGTCGGTGATCACGTCGACCTCGTCGCCCCTGGGCAGCACCGATCGAACCGGCGAGTTGGGGCGCAGATCGGCGCCGTGCTCGACGGCCAGTCGTTGGAGCGTCGCCGTGCCGCTCCCGGCCGGCACGATGCCCGTGTCCGCCGAGTAGATGCCCATCACATCCGCGTTGACCACACTGCCACGGTCGAACGCCGGCCAGCGTCGACGGATCTCGGTGGCATCGATCCACTCGTGTGGCACACCGACTGCATCGAGGCTGGATCGGTACGGCGCAGGATCGATGACTGCGTTTGCGGGAAACAGATCGACGCCGCCCGTGCGGGTGATCAACACCTCGTCGGCATCGTGCTCGACCAACTCCCACGCCTCGTACGCACCTGCCGTCAGCTCGACGTATCCGGGCGTGTGGTAGGACCGCCTGATGATCCGTGAATGGTCGTGGGAAGCGCCGCGAACATGCCCGAGCTCGAACTGCTCGAACCCGATCACATTGACGTTGCTGCGGGCCAGCCAGTAGGCGGTGGCCGACCCGAGCCCACCGAGCCCGATCACTGCGACTTCACACGCCGTCACGTCGGTTTCCCCATCGCGGCGCGGTACCACTGGGTGATGTCGACGGTGTCGTCTTCCATCGGTGCGAACCAACCGCCGTTCCACGCCCGCGATGACATGCCGCGCTGAACGCTCTCGCAGATCGCCCAGTCCTCGCGGTTGACCGTGTCCCACAGATCGCCGGCGTCGTGGGGATCGAACGATGGGTTTGCCAGCTCGTCGGGATGGAACAGCAGATCGCACACGACGGTCGTGTCCGACGGCCCGGTCGGGGCGAGGCGGAAGGATGCGACGTGGTCGGCCGAGAGGCTGAGCATCAGGTTGGGGTAGATCAGCTCGCCCTTGTGCCGAACCCGCTCGGTGTCGTCGAGGCCGGGGAACGGTGCTCGGGCGGTGGTGCCGGTGACGGTGAACGTCCACGCGCCCGGTCGGTGCGGGATGCCGTCGGACCACTCGAGCCCGGAGCCGCCGCGCCGAAACGCCGGTACGAGTTCGCAGAGCGTCGGGTGCACCGGCCCGCAGTGGTAGCACTCGTTGTAGTTCTCGGCGATCACCTTCCAATTCGCCGCCACCTCGTAGGTGAAGGTCAGCCCGCGCCGCAGTTCGGCGAGTGGGTAGCGCTGGACTCGGTCGACGGCCGCACCGATCTGATCGTCGAGTGACGTGGGGGCGGTGGAGAGGCTGACGAACACAAACCCACCCCAGGTGTCGACGGCGGCCTCGTGCAGGCCGATGTTTGGCGTGTCGGCTGGATCGAGGAACGGAGCGCGCCGGAGTTGGCCGTCGAGTCCGTACGTCCAGGCGTGATAGGGACATTGGATGACCACACCGAATGATCCACACGACGGTCCGGTGGAGTCGACGAGCTCGGCGCCTCGGTGGCGGCAGACGTTGTAGTAGCCGCGCAGCCGTTGATCGTCATCACGAACGACGACGATCGATTCACCGGCGATATCGACGACGAGGTGGCTGCCCACGTCGGGAAGATCACTGTCGCGTCCGACCAGAACCCACTGATCGTGCCAGATGCTGGTGCGCTCGTCGCGCCAGACCTCATCGGACAGATAGACCTCGCGCGGCAGCGTGGGTACGAGGTGCTTGCTCACGAAACAATTGCCGTCGTCACGTCCCAGACAATATCCGGCTGCGTCCGCTCGCGCCCTTGTGGGATGCCCGAAGTACTGTTACCCGGTGGCTGCCGAGCTCGTTCATGACATAGCGATCGAGATGGCCGATGGTGAGCGGCTGGCGGCGACGCTGTACCTGCCGCCTGGTGCTGGGCCGTTCGCTGCACTGCTCGAGGCGTTGCCGTACCGTAAGGACGACATCACCGAGTCGTATCGGCCGACCTATGAGCGGTTCGCCGCCGAGCGGTTCGCGGTGCTCCGACTCGACTTGCGCGGCACTGGGTCGTCGGGTGGGATCGCCACCGATGAGTATCCAGAGATCGAGCGCTCTGACCTGCGAACCACGATCGAATGGTTGGCCTCGCAACCGTGGTCGTCGCGTCGGGTCGGCATGTTCGGCACGTCGTATTCGGGCTTCAACTCATTGCAGATGGCTGTCGAGGGCGTGCCAGAACTTGGTGCGATCGTCGCCACCTACGCCACCGACGATCGATACACGGACGACGTGCACTATTGCGGGGGAGTGCTGCGGGCGCTCGACCTGATCGATTATCCGCTCTACATGATTGCCATGAATGCGCTGCCACCGACACCGGCGGTGTTCGGGGCGTCGTGGCGCGACGCGTGGCAACGTCGCATCGATGACACGCCGGCGTGGCTGCTCGAGTGGCTCGAGCATCCACTGGACGCGCCGACGTGGCGGCGCGGCTCGATCCGGTTCGGACCCGACGGCGCCGGCTATGAGCGCATGACATGCCCGACGATGCTGATCGCCGGCTGGGCCGACGGCTACCGCAACAACACGTTCCGGGTGATCGAACAGTACGAGCGCAACGGCTTGCCATGGCGGCTGCTGGCCGGGCCCTGGGTGCACAAGTCACCCGAGCGCGCTCGCCCCGGCCCGAATGTCGACGACGATGTCGAGATCCTCGCCTTCTTCGACGAGCATCTCCGCGATGGGCCAGGGTCGGGCGCCGCCAAAGGGCAGGTGTTCGTGCGTCAGCCGATCGCGCCCCAGCCCGATCTGGCGTTCCATCCTGGCGTGTGGCGCGACATCGACAACTGGCCGCCGGACGGTCTTCGAATCGTCGAGTTCCACCCCACTCGTGATGATGTGGCGGCGCTCGACGTCCATGGTGACGTGGGAGTCGCGGCGTGGAACTCATGTGGTGGTGGGCTGCCGTGGGGCCAGCCGCTCGATCAGCGCTACGACAACACCCGTTCGATTCTCTGCGACTGGCCGATCGAGCAACAGGCCGAGTTGTTGGGGAACGGGCGGGTCGCGCTGCGGGTGCGTTCCGACCGGGAGTATGGGCACGTCAGCGTCAAGCTGTGCGACGTGTTTCCGGACGGCACCTCGGCGCTGATCACGCGCGGCATGATCGATTTGACACATCTCGGTTGTTGGCCGGCAGACGAACACGGCGAGGTCGGGCGATCGCCCCAACCGCTCACGCCCGGTGCGTGGATCGAAGCGGAGATCGGCCTCGAGGCGACCACCTGGACACTTCAGCCAGGTCACACCTTGCGGCTGGCGATAGCGGGCACCGATTGGCCGAACTGCTGGCCGCCCCCTGGCCCGCTGACGCTCGAGGTCGATCGCTCGACGCTGGTGCTCTCAGTGCCGATCGTCGACGGGCTGCCGGAAACTGCTCACGCCTTCGTGCCGGGTGCTGGGCCGTCTGATGACGAAGCAGAGGGGGTCGAGTGGCGGATCGAGCACGACGTGCTAGGGCGCGAGACGCGGGTTGCCACCCGCTACGGCGGCACGTACGAAGGCAACCACGGCGCCGTGGTCACCGACGACTACCGAGGAGAGTTGGGCGTGTCGACGGTCGATCCGTCTCTGGCCTGGGCGCGCGGCTCGTCCAGCTTCGAGATCAGCTGGCCTGAGGCGACGGTGCGAACGGCATCGACGTTGACGATCACGTCCGATGCCGACGTGTTCGAGGTCGAACTCGACGTCGTCGCCTACGAAGACGGGACGGAGCTCGCCCGTCACAGGTGGTCGACCTCGATCGACAGGCGACCTGGACGTGTTGCGTCCTCGAACGACTCCGCTCAGGGTACGGCGTGACAGGCTGACCAGTGACCAGCGCCGCGTTGGACGAGCTCGACGTCGACGCCGGTGCACTTGCCGAGAACGCCGAGCCGCTCTGCCTCGCCGGAGGCGACGAGCGGACAACGGGGGTGGAATCTGCAACCTGCCGGGATGCGGCTCGGGTCGGGCGTCTCACCGGTGAGGATCTGCTGTTCCAAGCGTTCCATCTCCGGCACGACCGAGAGCAATGCCTTGGTGTACGGATGTTGCGGGTTTGCGAGCACCTCTTCGGCTTCACCCACTTCGACGATTCGACCGAGGTACATCACGGCGATCCGGTCAGCGATGTTCCAGGCCAACCCGAGGTCGTGTGTGACGGCGATGATCCCCAGGCCGTGCTGGTCGACGAGGTCGCGGAGAAGCGCCAGGATCTCACCGCGGATCGAGGCGTCGAGTGAGGCGACGGGTTCGTCGGCGAGCAACAGCTGTGGTTCGAGGGCGATCGCACCGGCGATCAGAACCCGTTGGCGTTGGCCACCCGACACCTCGTGCGGGAAGCGCGGCATGTAGTTCTCGGGTGGGCGCAACCCGGCTCGAGAGAGGGCGCCGGCGACCAGGTCGGGTTCGTTGCCCGCGACACCGTGGATCCGGATTCCCTCGGCAACAGCGTCATAGATCGAGTGGCGCGGGTTGAGCGCCCCGGTCGGGTCTTGAAAGACCATCTGCACACGACGCCGCAGGTCTCGCAGCGTGCGCTGGCGCTGATTGACGGGTTTGCCCTCGACCAGGATCGAACCGTCGGTGAGCGGTTCGAGTCCGAGGATGGCTCTGATCAGTGTCGTTTTGCCGCAACCCGATTCGCCCACAAGTGCGAGGACTTCACCTGCTCGGACGTCGAGCGAGACGCCGTCGACGGCGCGCACTGTTCCGCGGCGGCTCGAGAACGTGACCGATACATCACGCATTTCCAACAGCCCGTCACCCACGGTCGATACCGCCTTCGACCGGAATGTGGATACAGGCCGCCCGTCGGGCGACCCCGACCTGCCTGAGCTCGACATCGGTCGCCGAGCAGGCTTCGATCGCCTTGTCACATCTCGGATGGAACGGGCAGCCGCTCGGCAGGTTTGCCGGATTGGGAGGATCGCCAGCCAATCCGGTCGGATTCATGCGCGAGGCCGGGTCTCCGATCGTCGGGAATGCCCTGGCGAGCGCCGCTGAGTAGGGGTGCTCGGGTGTGCCGAACACGTCGTGGCTTGGCCCGTCCTCGACGATCCGCCCGGCGTACATCACGGCCAGCCGTTCGCAGGTCGATGTGAGGACGGAGAGATCGTGCGTGATGAACAGCAACCCGAGACCACGATCGCGCTGGAGTTCGGCGAGCAACTCGAGTACCTGGGCCTGCACCATCACGTCGAGTGCGGTCGTCGGTTCGTCGGCGATCAACAGCTTCGGCTCGCAGGCCAAGGCGAGTGCGATCAAGACCCGCTGGCGTTGGCCGCCGGACAGTTGATGTGGATATGCCCTGGCTCGATGCGGCGGCAAACCGACCCGCTCGAGCAGATCGCCGACGCGTTGTGTCGCTACCTGTTTGCTGTGCGACGAGTGCAGCAGGATCGCCTCGGCGATCTGCTTGCCGACCCGCTGCACCGGGTTGAGGGCGTGCAACGCACCCTGGAAAACGATCGCCGCCGATGTCCAGCGGGCGGCTCGCAATTGGCCCGGCTTCATCTGGTAGACGTCCTCGCCGTCGAGCAGAACCTGGCCGCCGATCAGCGTCTGTTTCGGGAGCAGCCGCAACACGGCGCCGGCTATCGTCGATTTGCCGCAACCTGATTCTCCGGCCAACCCGACGGTCTCGCCCGGATCGATCGTGAGGCTCACGCCGCGCACGGCAGGCACGTCGCCGCGCTCCGACCGGTAGGTGATGTGAAGATCGCGCAGCTCGAGCAGGCTCACAGTCCGCCCTCCCGAAGTCGCGGGTCGAGGATCTCCTCGACCGCCCGCCCCACCAAGGTGAACGCCAACACGACGATAACGATGCCGGCGCCGGCGGGCAGGTAGTACCACCAGGCATTGCGGCTGATGGCACCGGCGTTGAACGCCTCCTCGAGTGTCTTGCCCCACGACGGTCGCTTTGGGTCACCGAGGCCGAGGAAAGCAAGGGTGGTCTCGGTGAGGATCGAGATCGGCACGGCGAGCGTGACATTGGCAAGGATCAAAGGTGCCACATTGGGCAGGATGTGACGCCGGATCACATGGAACCGGCTGGCACCCAGGGCGCGGGCACGGTCCACGAACAGCCTCTGTTTGACGGTCAACACCTGGGCTCTCACCAATCGAGCGGTTCCCGGCCACGACGTGATGGCAATCACCAGCACAACGTTGCGCAGCGACCGATCGAGTACCGAGGCCAGCACAATCGCCAACGGCAGGAACGGGATCACGAGGAACCAGTCGGTCAGGCGCATCAGTGTGGCGTCGGTCCAGCGACCGAAGAATCCGGCGGTCACGCCGACGGCGGAACCGATCGCGATCGTCAGCACCGTCGCCGACAAGCCGACCCACAAGCTCACTCGCGAGCCCCACACGAACTGGGCAGCAACCGAGCGGCCGAGATTGTCGGTACCGAACGGGTAGTCGAAACGAGGGGTCGCCCAGGTCGGGTTGTCGATCGAATCGACAGCGCTGAGTCCCTCCTTGGGCGAAATCCATGGCGCCCCGATCGCCATCACGATGAAGGTCAGCAGCACCGCCAGACCGAACAGTGCGAGTCGGTCACCGCGAAATCGCGACCAGAAGTCGACGGTGGCGGCGCGCCTTCGTTGCCACCGAAAGGAGCGTGGCGAGAATGTGGTTGTCTGGGTCTTCACGACGTCACTCATCGCCCACGCACCCGAGGATCGAGCAGACTGTACAGCAGGTCGACGGCGAGGTTGGCCAGGATCATCGAACCGCTGAGCAGCAGGAACAGTCCCTGCAGCATCGGGAAGTCAGGGCCACGGATGGCCTCCAATGTCGCTTGCCCGATCCCTGGCCACGAGTAGATCGCCTCGACGGCGATCGCACCGGACAGCACGTACCCGAAGTTGAGCGCTGACAGACTGACCACCGGCAACAGGGCGTTCGGAACGGCGTGTCGGCGCCGCACCACGACGTCGCGGAGACCCTTGGCGCGCGCCAACTGCAAGAAGTCTTCGTTGACCGTGTCGAGTAGTGACGATCGCATCACGATCATGTACTCGCCGATGTAGGCCAGCGTCAGAGTGATGCAGGGCAAGGCCATGTGGTGGGCTTGATCCAGCAGCGCACTGAAGCCGGTGGCGGTGCTGCCGGCGTCCTCAAAGCCGCCGGTCGGGAACCACGGCCACTTCACTGCGAAGAACGCCAGCAGCACCATGCCGAGCCAGAAGTCGGGCACCGAATAGGTGAACATCGAGAACGACGTGGCGGCCACGTCGGTACCACTGCGGCGGCGCCAACCGGCGGCGATGCCGAGCATGATGCCGATCAGCATCGACAGGATTGTCGAGGTGCCGACGAGGGCGATCGTCGGCCACAGCGCCTCTCGGATTTCGGTGGTGACGGGGCGCCGACTCAGAAACGAGTCGCCGAGATTGCCCCGCATCGTCTGTTTCAGGTAGGCGATGAACTGCTCGAACTTCGAGCCATCCAGATTGAACTCACGGCGCCGCCGGTCGAGCTGATCCTGGCTGAGGTTGCGGCCGCGGAACAGCTTTCCTGTCGGGTCGTCGTTGACGACCCGGAACAGGAAGAAGTTGAAGACGAGGACGAACACGAGCGTGCCGAATGCGCCGAACACCTTGCCGGCCACGAACCTCGCCCTCATCGGGCATTACTCGCGGTCGTCGACGGAACCGCGGCGCTTGGCCAGGAAGAACCCGCCGCCGCCGAGCACCAGGACGGCGGCGATGATGCCGACGATCAGGCCGGTGTTCGAGCCTCCGTCATCGGCGTCGCCGGAACCATCAGTTCCGTCCGGGGCGGGAGCGATCACGGCGTCGCCGGGGGCGGCGGTGTCGCCGGTGGCGGCTGTATCACCGGGAGCAGCGGTGTCGCCGGTGGCGGTGTCGTCACCGGCAGCAGTCGTGCCTTCGGTGGTGTCCTCGGAGATGAGCGTCGGCTCGGTGCCGATCACCGTGAGGCTTTCGTAGGTCGGCGACGAGTTGGTGAACAGCACCGGCCCGGTTTCGGCCGGCTGCTGCAACCACCCCTCGAATCGATCGGTGCGGTAGGCCTGCAGATCGGGGTCCTGAAGCAGCACTAGATAGGTCGAGTTGGTGTTGAAGAATCGCAGCATCTCGGCCACGATCTCGCGGCGCTTGACCGGATCGAGCTCGACCTTTTGTTGCAGGTACAGCTCGTCGTAGGCCGGGTCACACCAGTTGGCGTCGTTGTAGCCCGCCTCATCGGCGTCGTACGTGACCTGGTCACAGGTGAAGTACGACAGCATCGGATCGGGGTCGACGTACGGGGTCCAGCCCCAGGCAAACATGTCGTACTCGCCGGCCACGCTGACGTCGTAGAGCTGGGTGTCGTCCATGACGGTGGTCTCGGTGCCGATCCCCACGGCCTCCAACCAGCCCGTGATGAACTCAGCGATCGGGGCCGCATCGGTCGATTCGGAACGGATGATGTAGCGCAAAACGAATGGCTCACCATCGGGTGTTTCGCGGATGCCGTCGCCGTCGGAGTCGATGTAGCCGGCACCTTCGAGCAGTTCAGCACTGCGGGCGGGATCGTACGCGAAGGCCCCGTCGCCGAGGTCGGGGATCCAGGTCGGGTCGGCGGACGGCGACAAGGTCGTTCCGATGCTGCCGAGGCCGAGCGCCACCCGGTCGAACAGCACATTGCGGTCGATCGCGTGGAAGATCGCGTGGCGCACGTCGATGTTCTGGAGTGCCGGATTTCCGTCGCCGATGCCGCCCGCCATGCCGTTCAACGCGAGTTCGGTGAAGCCGCCCTGCAAACCGGCGACGACGGTGATGTTCGAGTCGTTCTCGAGCTGCTCGACCGAGCTGGCGTTGAAGTTGTGGGCAGCGTCGATCTCGCCGCGCTGCAGGGCGGCGACCATCGCGTCGGCGTTGGAGAAGACCCGAAACACGAGCCGATCGATGCCGTTGTCTCGGCCGAAGTAGAGCGGGTTCTTGACCATCGTCCAGTCCTGGCCCGACCGCCACTCGGTCAGCGAATACGGGCCGGAGGAGACACCATCGAGCGCCTCGTACGACTCGAGATCGTCGAACGAGATCGGCTCGTAGATGTGCTTGGGCACGATGTAGACGTCCATCGTCGGAAGCTTGGGATCGGGGACCGAGCTGGTGATCTCGACCGTGCGGTCATCGATGACGACGGCATCGAGGTTTTCGACTGTGGAGAAGTGGTTGTACCACTCCTCATCGCGTGAGCGATTGATCGTGTAGGCGATGTCGTCGGCGGTCAACGGCGTTCCGTCCGACCACAGGAGACCCTCGCGCAACGTGTACGCGTAGGTGAGGCCACCGTTCGACTCGACCCACGACTCTGCGAGCCCGGGGATCGTCGAGAAGTCATCGGCCGCCTTGCTGGTGAGCGTGGCGTACTGCAGGTTCCACACCTCGAACTCGGGGACGAGGTAGCCGACCGTCACGTTCGGCGACGACATGTCCTGCATCAGACCGATCGTCATCGTGACGGGGTCGTCCTGAGCGACTGCGGAAGGGGCGGACACGCCGACCAGAACGACACCGGCGATCACGCCGGCACCAAACAGACGCCTCAACATCGAGTTCCTCCGAAGATGAACGGGGCGCCTGCGCGCCGTGGATTGTGGCGTGATTCTGGACCTTCGTGGATCGAAATGCAAGTTGCAGGGCTGAACGATTTGTCAGGCTTCTCTGACCGTCCTGGCGGGGCCTACAGTCCGGCTCGTGGATCGTCGCCCGATGCAACCCGCCGACATACGTCGGATTGCGGTCGTCGAGGAACTCGACGTGGCCTGTGACGGCGCGTCGGTGGTGATCGGTCGCCGCACGATCCGCCGCGATCGGTACGAGAGCCACCTCTATGTCGTCGATCTCGAGGGCAACCGCGCTCCCGGTCGGCTGACTGACGGCCGGGTTCGCGACACGTCGCCGAGAGTCTCGCCAGATGGTTCGCGCGTGGCGTTCCTGCGGTCGGATCCCGATGATGACGATGTGCCGAACCGGATCTGCACGGTGAGTCTGGCGGGGGGCAAGTTGCGCACGATCGCTCCGGTCGGGTCGTTGCCGGGGTTCGGCGGGATCGGTGAGTTGGTGTGGTCGCCCGACGGCCGGTCGATCGCGTTCACCGCCGATGTCGACCCTGCGCGGTTCATCGTCGGTGATCGTCCACCGATCGGATCGGCGGCTTGGCATTCGTCGAAGACGCCGACTCCGGTCGCCCGCCGGATTGCCCGATCCGATTGGCGCTGCGATGAGATCGGCCACCGCGACCATTGGTCCCACCTTTTCGTGCTGGAGCTGGAGCCGGGCGCGAAGCCGCGCCAGGTGACGCAGGGAGACTGGGGCGTCAGCGGGATCACCTGGCATCCGAACGGGCGAACGGTTGCGTTCGTCTCGGACCGCGGTCCCGACCCCGACCTGCATCCGTACTCCAAGATCTGGGCGATCGACGTCGATGCCGGGCCGCGCTCGAAACGTTCGCAGCCACGCTTGTTGCTCGACGCTGCCGGGGGAGCCAACCGTCCGGCGTTCTCGCCCGGCGGGCGCTGGTTGGCGGCAGTCGGCCTGCTCGTGCCCGAACCGCTCGACGATCTCAGCCCGGGGTTGTTGTTGGGTCCGGCCAATGGCTCGCGTTCGCCGGTCACACTGGCACCTGAGCTGGATCGGCCGATCGGCAACTGGGCCGACACCGATCTCAATGGGTGGATGGTCGCCGGTCGCTACGGGCCGACCTGGGTCGACGATTCCACGATTGTGGCGTCGCTGACCGACCGCGGCCGCTGCCTCCCCGAACGATGGGTGATCGACCGAAGGACGGGCGACGTGGTCGAGTCGCCACAGTCGATCGACCGAACCGAGTCCGGTCCGTGGGCCGACGCCACCACGCACTCCCTCGGCGTCGCAGCAGGTCGGGTCGTCACGCTAGGCACACTCGGTGGCCGGGCAATGGAGGTGATGTCGGTAGACCTCGGTGTGCCACCGCCGCAGCGCCGGCACCGGACCCACACCACGTTCGGCTCGGCGTGGCAACGACGGTTCACCCAACCGAGAATGGAGAGGATCGAGGTGCCGGGTCCCGGTGGGCCGATCGAGACCTGGATCGCATCGCCGTGCGATGCGAGTGATGGCCCGCTGCCCACGATCGTCGACGTGCACGGTGGACCGCTCGGCTGCTGGGCGCCTGCACCGCACGTCGAGGTGATCATGCTGGCCGGCGCCGGTTATCGGGTCGTCCTCCCGAACGTCCGCGGGTCAGCGGGCTACGGGCAGGACTGGATCCGACCGCAGCTCGGTGATTGGGGCGGCGTCGATGCCGACGACGTGCACGCCGCTCTCGATCATGTGATCGGCATGGGTCTCGCCGATCCCGATCGGCTCGGTGCGCTCGGGTTGAGCTACGGCGGTTTCATGGTCAACTGGCTGATCGCCACGTCCGATCGGTTTGCCGCCGCCGTGTCCGAGAACGGGGTCACCAATCAAGTTGCGGTATGGGCCAACTCCGACAGCGGCCCCGAGTACGACCGTGCTTCGTTGCTCGGTGATCCGTTCTCACCCGAGGGCATCGAGAAGCTGTGGCGGCAATCGCCGTTGCGCCATGTCGTCGATGTCCGCACACCGCTGCTGATGCTGCAGGCCGAGAGTGACCTGCGTTGCCCGCCCCAGGACAACGAACAATTCTTCATCGCCCTGCGCCACCTCCGCCGCACGGTCGAGTACGTGCTGTACCCCGACGAGTCGCACGTCTACGCCGCTGCCGGTCGCCCCGACCGCCGGATCGATCGAATGCAACGCGTGCTCGACTGGTTCGAGCGCTATCTCCGATGACGATCGAACCGTCCCGCTGACAGAGGCCACCGCCGGGCACACTGTGCGACGTGCAACTGGCCAGCGACGATCCGGCGATCGTTCGAAGAACACAGGTGGTCGATCTCGCCCGGTCGGTGCCGCTCGGCGTGATCTTGCCGCTCGAGACCTCGGTGCTGCTGACGATCGCGATCAAGCACTTCGATGCGCCCGGTTTGGCGAAGGGTTTGATCGCCGCCGCGAGCGGTATCGGGCTGCTGGGGTCGACCGTGCTGACGGCGGTTGCCAGGCGCTCGCTCCGACCATCGATGTCGATCGCCTCGATCGTGATCGGAGCCGGGGCCGTTGGTTTTGGGCTCGCCGCAACCGGGTCGCTGGTGTTGTACGTCGTCGGGGTGATCATTGGGTTGGCGGCGCTGAGCATGAACGTGCCGCTGCTCACCGCGACGTATGAACGCAACTTTTCACCTCTCGATCGTGGCAAGCGGGTCGGTCGTGGGCTTTCGCTGAAGGTTGCCGTGTCGGCGCCTCTGTCGATTCTGATGGGCGCGTGGCTAGTCGAGCACCTCGACCGTTGGTGGGTGTTGGCGCTGGTCGCCGCCGTCTCCGCGTCGGTGCTGAGCGTGCTCAACCGTCTGTTCCCCAGCGAACCGCTTGGAGTCGTCGACGGGCAACGAGCGCATCCACGGCCGCGGTTCGAGTTGTTGCGCGAGGATCGACGGCTGCGAGTCATCCTGTCGGCGTGGATGTTGATGGGTTTCGGCAACCTGATGCTGCTGCCACTGAGAATCGAGTACCTGGCGCAGCCGAAGTACGGCATCGAGGCGAGCGCGGCGATGATCACGATGCTCACCGTGGCGGTGCCATCGGTGATGCGCTTGCTGACCACGACGTTCTTTGGGGCGGTATTCGATCGGATGTCGGTGTTCACGATCCGGATCTTCCTGAACACGCTGTTTATCGTCTACGTTGTGGCGTTCTTCTCGAGCACCAGCATGGTTGGGTTATGGCTGGGGTCGATCACGCTAGGTCTGGCGTTCGCCGGCGGTGACCTGATGTGGATGCTGTGGGTAACGAAGTTTGCGCCGCCCGGACGCGTAGCCGACTACATGGGCCTGCACACGTTCTTCACGGGCCTGCGTGCGATCAGCGCACCGCTGTTCGCCTACATCGTGATCGAACAGATTTCGCTCGGTTGGATCGCCGTCGTGGGTGTCGTCCTGATGATGTTGTCGTCGGCGATCCTGATCCCTGCTGCGATCCGCGACGAGCGCCAACGGCGGCTTGCCCCAGCCGTCTGAGAGCTGCTGGATCAGCGCAGGGTGGCGATCACCTCGTCGACGATGTCGGTCGTGGTGAGCGGATGCAGGAATACCAGGCGGCCGATGGTCTGGCCTTTCCAGCGGGTGGGCGCCACGAAGGCAACTTCACGATCGAGCAGATCTCTCGACCACGCCTGCCACCGGGCTTGGTTCCAGCCCGCCTTGCGAAACAGGACCACGGTGAGTTGGGGCTGGAGCACCACTTCGATACCGGGGGTCGACTCGAGTTGTTGCACGGCGTACGAGGTCGTGGTGATCGCCGCGCGCACCGCCTCGGCCAGCGCATCTGTGCCGTGCACCAGCAGGGTGAACCAGAACGGGAGGCCCGACGGTCGGCGCGTCAGCTGGAAGGCGTAGTCGCTCGGGTTCCACTCGTCGCTCGGGTCGGCACCGTGGAGCACCTCGATGTACGGGCCGTGCTGGCGGTGGGTCAGGGCGGCCAGATGGGGCTGTCGGTAGAGCACGGCACACGTGCCGGCCGTGCAAAACATCCACTTGTGCGGGTCGACGATGTACGAGTCAGCCTCGCCGAGCCCGTCGAACAGTGCCCGCCGTTCATCGAGCAGCAGGGCGGCGCCGCCATAGGCGCCGTCGACGTGGAGCCACGCATGGTGGGCATGGGCGACATCTGCCAACCCTCGCAGGTCGTCGACAATCCCGGCGTTGGTCGAGCCGGCCGATGCCACCACGACCGCCAGTTCCGTGGCCCGTCCGGATGCATCGAGTGCGGCCGACAACGCCTCGCCGGCAAAGCGGCCGTCGCCGCCGGTGGGTACGACGAGCGCCTCCATCCCGAGCAGCCGCAATGAGTTGTCGACCGATGCATGTGCCGTGTCGGCAACGGCAACCAGCCGGCGGCCCCCAGCCACATCGCGGCCGACCGCGATCGCCGAGAGATTGCCGATCGAGCCCCCGCTGCAGAACGCCCCGCCTGCCCCGGTTGGCATGCCGGCTAGCTCGCGCAGATAGTCGAGCGCCTGATTTTCGGCGGCGACCGCACCGGCCGCCTCCATCCACGATTCGGCCGAGAACGACGTCGCCCCCACCACCGCGTCCATCCAGATCGCGGCAGCTGCCGGGGACATCGGTATGAAGGCGAGGTATCGGGGGCCATCGAGTGCCAGCGTGTGCGGCGCCACGGCGGTTTCGAAGGTCTCCCATGCTCGTTCGACACCGAGTCCGCCAGTTGTGATCGCCCCGTCGAGCATCGGCAACAGCGCCGATGGTGCGATCGTGCGCCCAAGTTCGGTGTTGGCTAGCCGATCGTTGATCAGCCGCAGCACCCGCTCCGAGAGGTCGCCGATATCTGCGGTCGGTCCGTGGAGCGTCACGGCGGTGAACGGTAGCTGCTCCAACATCTTCAGGCCGTGCGAGGAATCCCAATCGTCGCGATGCGGCTCGGCCTGTGAACATTGATGTTGTGTCGATTCCAGAACCGCGGCATTCACGCACTATCACGAACCTGATCCGACCGGACCTGCGGCGTTGGGTCGCGCTCGCGATCATGGTGTGCGTCAACTCGTTGCTGGTGCTGGCCGGCCCGCTCCTCGTTCGGCGCATCGTCGATCGGGCCGGGGCCGGCGCCGATGTTCCGGAGTTGCGAAATCTGGCGTTCGCCTTCTTGGCGATCGTGATCGTGGGCCAGATGGTGGCGGTGGCCGTGACGAGGTCGGCAACGATCAGCGCCTGGCGCACCACCAACCAGTTGCGGCTCGACATCACCCGTCACGTGCTGGGGCTCGACCATGAGTTTCATCGTCGTCACACCCCGGGCGAGCTGATTCAGCGCGTCGACGGCGACGTGACGTCGGTGTCGGAGTTGCTCGGCAGGGTCGTGCCCAAGGCACTCGGCGCCGGCTTGCTGATCGGCGGCATGATCGTCGTTGTCGTCGTGATCGATTGGCGGGTCGGGCTCGGCATGCTCGTGTACGTCGGCGTCGCGATCGCAGTCGTATTGCTGTTGCGCCATCGGGCCGTCGCCGAGTCATCCGACGAGTTGGGGGCGTTTGCCCGCCTCTATGGCGGAATCGAAGAGCGACTGAACGCATCTGAAGACCTTCGGTCGAACGGTGCCGGCTCGCACGCCATGTGGCGATTTGTTGAGGACAGCGCCGACACACTCGGTAGCTCGATCCGTCGCGAGTCGGCGTTTCTCGGCATGTGGTGGGGCGTTCAAGGCGCGGTGGTCGCCGGCACGGTGCTCTCGCTGGTCGCCAGCACCTTGTTGGTCTCCCATGGAGCAATGACGATCGGCACGGCGTTCCTGCTGTTCCAGTACGTGCTGCTGATCGAGCGCCCCTTGGAAGACGTCGTGCACGAACTCGAGACCGTACAGAAGGCATCCGGTGCGATGCGTCGCGTGGCTGAGCTGTTGGCGATCGAGCCGTCGATCGTGGATCATGGCACCAGGTCGCCCGGCGGCGGGGCGCTCGACGTGCGCTTCGAAGATGTCGGATTCGACTACGGCGACGATCAGCCCGTGCTGACGGACGTCACCTTGTCGATCGGTGCCGGTCGATCGGTCGGGATCGTCGGACGAACGGGCAGCGGAAAGACGACCTTCTCGCGGCTCGTGCTTCGGCTCGTGGATGCCACCAACGGCACGATCCTGCTAGGCGGTGTTCGGATCGATCAGATATCGCTGGCCGAACTGCGGCACCGGGTTGCGATGGTTCCCCAGGAGGTCGAACTGTTCGGAGGGACCATCCGCCAGAACGTCACACTGTTCGACCCGAACCCGACCGACGATGCGGTCGTGGCGGCGTTGCGGGCGGTCGGACTGGATGCGCTCGCCGACGGCGGCATCGACCGGACGCTCGGGGCGGGCGGTGCCGGGCTGTCTGCCGGTGAGGCGCAACTGTTGGCGATGGCCCGCGTCTGGTTGCGCAACGCCGACCTGGTCGTGCTCGACGAGGCAACGGCCCGGATCGACCCGGTGACCGAGGCGCGCCTCGAATCGGCGGTGCACAAACTGATGGCAGGTCGCACGACACTGATCATCGCCCATCGGCTCTCCACCCTGCGCGAGGTCGACGACATCGTGGTGTTCAACGACGGCCGGATCGTCGAGTCGGGCGAGCGCGACATGCTCGCGGCCGACCCGACGAGCAGGTTCCATCGGCTGCTGTCGCTATCGCTCGAGGGCGACGACGAGGCGGCCGTTGCCGAGGCGGAGCTACTGCGATGAACGTGTGGAAGCTGTCGTGGAAGGTCAGCCAGCACGAGGCCAGGACGTTCTGGTTGGGATGGGTGCTGTTCATTCTGTTCTTCACAATTCCGGTCGGTATCGGCTGGGCGCTCGGCCGCGCCTTTGACGCCCTGTCCAACGATGATTCGGGTCTGGTGTACCGGTGGGCGGTCGCACTGATCGTGCTCGAAACGGCGCGGATGGCGTCGATCCACTGGGGTGCTCTGGTGTGGACCCGGGTGTGGATCCACATGCAGACCTTCCTGCGCGCCAACCTGCTTGCCGCTCAGGTCGCCAGCGGTGGACCCGAGGCCGGCCAGCCGGTCGGCTCGGCTGGTGAGGCGGTCACACATTTCCGCGATGACGCCGAAGATGTTGCCAAGTTCGTCGATGGTTTGGTTGACGTCTCGGCCGGGCTGGTGTTCACACTGCTGGCGGCCTTTGTGTTGAGCGCCACCAATCTGGCGGCGGCGATGGTACTGATCGCCCCGCTGGTGATCGTCGCCGTCGCGACGAAAGCGCTCGACTCTCGGATCAAGCTGTACCGCTCGGCTGACCGCCAGGCGACCGGGGCTGTGACCGGCCTGGTCGGTGATGTGATGGCGGCGGCCACGACCGTAAAGGTGAACGACGCCGCCGAGCCACTACTGGCCCAGCTTCGAACGTTGGTCGATCGACGTCGCGTGACGGCGGTCCGCGATCGGGTCCTGGAGGAGGGGGTCGACGCCTTCAGCCGCGGCGCGGCCGACGTCGGTCTCGGGCTGGTGCTCGTCGTTGGCGCCGGCGCGCTGGCCTCTGGTCAGTTCGATGTCGGTGAATTGGCTCTGTTCGTGGCGTACCTCGGATGGTTGAGCTTCCTTCCACGGATGGTCGGACGCGCCCTCGCCCGTCACAAGCAGGCTGGTGTCGCGTTCGATCGGATGAGTGGCCTCGTCGCCGATACCGACACCGCCAACACGGTGATCGATCGGTCGCTTCCAATCGGTATCGACCAGACTCGGGTTCGCCCACCGATCGTGCGCCCTGAGCGAGTGGTGATCGATCGACTCGATGTGGTCGGGTTGTCGGCCCATTACGAGTCGGGGGCCGGCATCAGCGACATCTCCTTTTCGATCGGTCGCGGTGACCTCGTGATCATTACCGGCCCAGTCGGCGCCGGAAAGAGCACATTGCTGCGGGCGCTGCTGGGGCTGGCGTGGCAGGCCGAAGTCAGCGGTGACGTGTTTTGGAACGGCACGCTGATCGAGGACCGGGCGGCCTTCCTGGTGCCGCCGAACGCGGCGTTCTTGCCCCAGGTGCCACAATTGATCTCCGACTCTGTCGCCGACAACATCGGATTCGGGGATGCCGACGCGGGTCAGCTGGAGCGGGCGATCGCGCTCGCCGTCATGGATGCAGACGTCGCCGAGATGCCGGCGGGAGTCGAGACCATGATCGGCCCGCGGGGTCTCAGGCTGTCGGGCGGTCAGCGTCAGCGGCTTGCCGGGGCTCGCGCCGTTGTGCACCAACCCGAACTCGTCGTGCTCGACGACCTGTCGAGCGCACTGGACGTCGAAACCGAACTACGCCTGTGGCATAACCTGGCCGAGGCGGGCATGACGGTGCTCGCCGTGTCGCATCGCGCGGTCGCCTTCGATCAGGCCGACCTTCTGCTCCGGCTCGAGGCGGGTCGCCTCGAAGCAACCTGACACGTGTCAGTCGTGCACGACAACGGTGCGTGACTGTTCGCGCAGGTACTGCTGGAGGTAGTTCGGCCCTCCGCCAAGCTTGCCCGCTGTGCCGCTGCGCTTCCAGCCACCGAATGGTTGAACGCCGGGCCATGCACCGGTCGTAGCGCCTGCAGCGCGGTTGACGTACACCACACCGGCCTCGATCTGTTCCAAGAAACGGTCGATCTCACCCTGCTCCTCGGCGAACAGGCCGGCGGTGAGGCCGTATGGAATGGCATTGGCGCGTTCCAATGCTTCGTCTAGCGATCCGACCGATTCGACGGCGATCAGCGGCACGAACAGCTCACTGATCATGATGGTCGAATCCGGCGGGACGCGCACCACCGTTGGGGCCACGAAGAACCCGGCTGCGTGTTCGCCGTCGGTGAGCCGGCTGCCGCCGGTGAGGACCTCGCCGGTGTGCCGGGCGTCAGCTACGGCGGCCTCGTATCGGTCGACGGCTGCCTGATTCACGACGGGGGAGAGGAAGCCACCTGGGTCGAGTGGGCTGGTGGCCGGGATCGCCTCGGCCCTGGAAACAAGTCGGGCGACGAACTCGTCCGCCACCGATTCGTGCACGAAGACCCGTGACGCGGCCGAGCACTTTTGTCCACCGAACCCGAAGGCGCTTCGTGCGGTGCCCTCGACAGCGAGGTCGAGGTCGGCGCTGGCGGCCACGATCACGGGGTTCTTGCCGCCCATCTCACAGATCGCCGGTTTCGGATGCGAACTCGAGAAGGACTGAATGATCGACATACCGACGGTGCTCGAACCGGTGAACGTGATCCCGTCGACGCCCGGGTGATGAACGAGTGCGGAACCCACCTCGCCACCCCCTGTGACGAGGTTGACGACGCCTGGCGGCACGCCCGCATCGATCAGCGCGCGGTACACGAGGTGACCCGAATACGAACCGATCTCCGACGGCTTCGCGATGACCGCGTTGCCGGCCACGAGCGCCGCGCCGGCGGGCCCGCCGATCAATGCATTCGGGTAGTTGAACGGCCCGATCACCGCCCACACTCCATACGGCCGCATCACGTCACTGGTTACTTCCGCCTCGCTGAAGCGTTCCATCGGTATCGCGAATCCACTGTGCTCTCGCATGGCGTGCGTGTAATAGCGGATGAGGTCGGCGGTTTCTTCGACCTCGCCGATCGCCTCCAGACGACTCTTGCCGTTTTCCCACGCCAGCGCCGCGGCGTCGAATACCGATCGTTCCGAGATCAGGTCGGCGGCGCGGTCGAGAATCTCGCATCGCTCCTGCCAGGGTGTCGCCGCCCACGCCGGTTGGGCAGCCCTGGCGATCGCGACCACATCATCGACATCGTCGCCGTCGGCGATCGTGAAGTGGCCGATCTGAACCGATGTATCGACGGGTGACACCGTTGTGAATGTTTCACCGAACCGTTCGTCTTCTCCGATCCAAAGTGGGTGGTGAGCGCCCAGTTCGGCGCGAACGGCAGCAGAGGCGGCGGTGTACGACGCCTGCAACTCGTCATCGTCGGCGGACAGTGTGGCGTAGGTGACTCGAAACCCGGTCATGGTGGCGAACTCTGTCACACCACCAACCCGGAGTTCAACGGGGGTCGATGGTCGGCCCGTTCGTGACGCTTCGTTGTGTCAGACGTCGAAGCCGATCGCGGCGATCGGTCGAGCCATCGACATCTTCGGTGGCTCTGCCATCAATGGGCCGAACGCCAGCATCGCCGCCTGCATCGCTGCCGACTGGCCATGCTTCTGCATCGACTCTTGGTCGGTCATCAGTGCAAAGAATGAGAACTCGTTTCCCTCGCCGCGATGGTACGAGTAGATCTCGATCCCGGGTTCCTCACGGGCTGCATCGACCATCTCCGCCAAGACCTTCTCCATTTCGTCGCCCATGCCGTCTTGGCACACGATCGTGCCCGACATCGAAACCTTCGACATGCCATCCTCCTTTGGTGTCAACGCGATCTGCGTTGTCAGCACCCCTCTGATACACCTACTACGAATCAGCCCGACGGAAAAGACATCGTTCACACGACCTCTTGGGCGATGAGCTCAGATTGGCTCGAGCCGGTGGTTGGTGTGAGCGGCACGCCATCGATCATTCGGGTCTCGTGCTCGGTGATCGCCATCGGCGAGACGCTACTGCCAAGCGTCGCACTGGTCGATGTCGAGGTGGCGGCGAACCGTGGTGGCGGCGTTGATGATCTGTGGCAGTAGCGTCACGATGTGAATCGCCGGCTGATTCCGTACTACCTCCTGATCTGTGTGGCCATGATGGCGATGGGCGGGATCTTCGCGCTGCTGGGCGAGTTGCGCGACGAGTTGGGCTTCAGCGAAACCGGCCTTGGTGTCGCCGTGGCGATGGGGTTCTTCTCGGCGTTCGTTGCCCAGATCGGTCTGGCGCGATTCGCCGACCGGGGCCACTCCCAGACGATGTTGCGATTCGGTTTGATATCGATCTCGGCCTCATTGGTACTGATGGCGCTCGCCACGGAGTTGTGGCAGTTCATCGCGATCCGAATGTTGTTGGGGCTCGGGATCGGATCGCTGGTGCCCAGCGTTCGACGGCTGGTGATCGTGTCCGATCCCGACAACGTGGGCGCCAACGTCGGCGCCCTGGGTGCGTTCGACATCGGCGGGTTCCTGATCGGTCCGTTGCTGGCCGGGGTCCTGGCCGAGTTCTACGGTTATCGGGCCCCATTCGTGGTGCTGGCAGTGATCACGGCAGCGTTCGTACCGCGGATTGCGCGCCTTCCCGACGACCCCGGTGGTGTCACCGAGGAACGGCGGGTGGTGCGAGCGCTGTTGGCCCTACCTGGTATCCGGGCGATTCTCATGTGTACCTTCGGGTGGTTCGCGATGATCGGAGTGTTCGAAGCGGTGTGGGCGGTGATGCTCACAGATCGTGGTGCCCCGACCTGGCTGATCGGCGTCACGATGTCGCTGATCATGCTGCCGATGTTGTTCATCGCTCCGTTGAGTGGCAGTTGGGCGCAGCGCTTTGGGCCGCTGCGGATCGTTCGCGCCGGGGTGTTGTTCGTGACGCCGTTGTTCTTCGCCTACGGCTTCATCGACAGCCTGTTCTTGTTGACCGCCGTCGCCGTACTGCAGGGTTTCGGGGACGCGATCGTGTTTCCAGGAGCACAGGTGGGGGTGGCGGTCGCCGCGCCGAAAGATCTGGCCGCCTCGGCTCAGGGGCTGCAGGGGGCCACGCTGCAGATCACGGCCGGCACGATGGCCCTGTGGTCGGGCTTCATGTACGAGCAGTATGGGCCGAAGGCGGTCTTCGCAACCGGAGCAGCGTTGATGCTGATCGGCGTGCTCGGTTCGTTCGTCGTCGCTCGTTCACTCGATGCCGCCGACCCGTTGCTCGGCCCAAGTCGTGGAGCTGCACCGAAGCCGGCCCCCTCGATTCTGGGCGGCTGACACGTCGGCAATGTTGTGGTGAGTCGTGCCGATGCCGGATGGGTCGCCACTCTGACCGAGCTCGGCGATATGGATGGTTGCTGCCGGGTGGTTCGTCCGACGACGAGACGCAGGGTCCGCCTACGAAGCTGATGCGCTGGCTCGGCGAGAAGGCCGACGCCGACGGTGAGTATGTGGCGGGCAAGTCCTCGTCGCTGGTGGTTCTGAGTCGACGGGGAGTCGATTCGAGTGCACCCGGTGGTCTCGAATCGACTTCGCGTCGACTCGGCACCGCTGCGGAAGCTCCATTCCGAGCGGCTCCGACGTCGCTGTCGAGATCATGCTGGTACACGCCAGCGTGATCTCACTTGTTGGCAGCACCAGCAGGGCTGTTCTTGGAGCGCAGGTCGTGCTGGGCTTGTTCATGCTGCTTGTAGGGCGGTGGCTCGTTGTCTTGCGAGCTTTGTTAGTTGGTCTACGTCTTCGGGGTTGTTCTCGGTTGGGAATGTGGGTGGTCGAGCCCCGACTGGGAGCATGATCGTGCCGTCTGGTCGGATGGTGTAGGTGCGGCCGTTGGTGGCCCGTCGCGATCGCCATCGGTGTTTGGTTTTGTCGATGTTGTGGGTGCTGCAGCGGATCCTTGAGTTGTGTTGGTCGGTTTGTCCGCCGTTGGTCCATTCTTCGGCGTGGTCGATGTTGCACAGGTCGGCGGGGAGTTCGCAGCCGGGGTGTTCGCATCGCAGTATCAGCAGTCTGGCTGCTTCGCGAGCTGGGCCTTCGAACAGTCGGCGGCGGCGACCCATGTCGATCGCGACCCCGGCCGCATCGACGACTACCCGGCGTATGTGTCCGGCGAGCGCTGCTCGCAGCACGTCGTGGGGATGCAATGTGACCCCGCTGGTCGTTTCGCAACGGCGGTCGTTCAGCGACTTTGGTGACCCGACGAGTTCTTCGAGTAGGTCGGATGGCCGGGCGAGACCGGTGAACGGGTCGATCGGTCGGCCATTGAGCGAGGTGGTGGGAGCGAGCCCCGATGCGGCCAACACCTGGGCCCATGTCTCGGCGTCGATCACCACGTTGACGAGCGGGTCGGCGGTGGTGCCGAGGCGTTGCGCACTGGCGGCCCGGCGGAAGATTGTGACGAGGGCGTCGAAGCGTCGCTGGCCGGCGGTGCGCGCGAGTGGGTGCTGCTCGGCGGCGTCACCGAACTCGGTACGGCGGGCCTCGATGTCGGCCTGGTACTCGGCTTCGGTGAACCGTTGATGGATCGCGATCAGTTCGGCCGTGGTGAGCGCGTCGCCGCCGTGGGCTGTGATGTCGACCATGCCGCCAACGTCGTTCACGTGGGTGTCGCGGTGTTCGATCGCGTCGTCGCGTGCATCGTGCGCCCCATCGACGTCGGCCAGGGCCACGAACCGATCGACGCACTGGACCCACTCGCTGTACGGCAGCTGCTCGGCCTGGTCGAGCAGGATCGGGGCGAACTCGCGTAACCGGTCGCGTACCCGTCGGTTGCCGTTCACTACGGCGAGGCGAGCGACCTGTGAGTCGCCGATGCGGCCGGCGAGCCATGCCTCGCCGAGCCCGTCGATCTCGTCGACGGCGCGTGCCTGGGAACGGAGGCGGCTCGCCTCGGTACTGGAACAGTTGAGCGTTGCCCGCAGGTACGAGTTGATCGTGCGGTGACCGTCGACGGTACCGAGCTGACGACGGTCGGCGATCTTGACTGCCATCGCCAACTCGGTGTCGAGCCGGCGACGTTCGAGTTCGATCTCGCGAATCCGACTGTCGAGCGCCAGGTCGGGCAGCTCCATCAGTCCTTCGAGGAGATCGTTGAACATGCCACCATTGTACCAAACAAATGTTCGAGCACAAGCCTGTGACCTGGTATGACGCGACCGTTTGCACGTCGATCGGCGGTTGCTGTCAGGGGTGCCGGAGAACCGCTCACAGGGCGCGCCCGGGCAGCAGGAATCTCGCACGGGTATCGCCCTACCCGGGCGCTCATCAAGGTCGAGAGAGCCGTGGCTGGACCGATCTGAGGGCACGAAAGAAATCTCGAAATATATTTCTGGAGCTGCACTGACAGCTCGGTGGCTGCAGGACGCCTACGGCCCACTCGGTGTCCGTCGTGAGAGAATCATTGGGTGAACCGTGAGATCAATCCGAAGTCGATCGCCCCGCCCGCCGCCAACTATGCCCACGCCGTGCTGACCGAGGGGGCCTCGCGATGGCTGCACACCTCGGGGGTCGTGCCGACGCGCCCTGATGGCACCGTTCCTGACGATATCGGCGAGCAGGCCGAGGTTGTGTGGGCAAGTATCGGGGCGATGCTGGCGCAGGCAGGCATGCGCCCTGCCGACATCGTAAGTGTGACGACCTACGCCGTAGTTGGCGAACCGCTGGGTCCGATCATGGCGGCCCGCGACCAGTTCATGGGCGGTCGCAAGACGTCCTCGACACTGGTCACCGTTCCGGCCCTAGTCCAGTCAGCATGGAAGCTCGAGGTCGCCGTCATCGCTGCCGCGGCGTGAGGCCTCGCCCTCTACGCTGACCGCATGGCTGACGACGCGCGGACCACCGATTCAGGCATCGAGATCAAATCGCTCTACACGGCAGATGATCTTGAGGATTGGAATGCCGACGAGCAGCTCGGTGTACCTGGGGGCCCGCCGTTCACGCGTGGCATCTATCCCTCGATGTATCGGGGTCGGCACTGGACGATGCGCCAGTACTCGGGCTTTGGTGATGCCGCCGCCACCAATCAGCGCTTCCACTTCTTGTTGAACGCCGGCCAGACCGGGCTGTCGTGCGCCTTCGACCTGCCGACCCAGATGGGCTACGACTCCGATCACCCCCGTGCCGAGGGCGAGGTCGGCAAGGTCGGTGTGGCGATCGACTCGCTCGACGACATGCGGGCGCTCCTCGCCGGGCTGCCGCTCGACGAGGTCACTACGTCGATGACGATCAACTCGACGGCCGCGATCCTGCTGCTGATGTACGAGTTGGTTGCCGAGGAGCAGGGCATCGATCCGTCGAAGCTCTCCGGCACGATCCAGAACGACCTGCTCAAGGAGTACATCGCCCGCGGTACCTACATCTACCCGCCGCGCCCGTCGATGAGGATCATCACCGACATCTTCGGGTACTGCTCGAAGCACGTACCGCGCTGGAACACGATCTCGATCTCCGGCTACCACATCCGCGAAGCCGGTTCGACGGCAACCCAAGAGATCGCATTCACGCTCGCCAACGCGATCGCCTATGTGCAAGCAGCGATCGATGCCGGTCTCGACGTCGATGACATTGGCCCGCGTCTCAGCTTCTTCTGGAACGGTCACAACAACTTCTTCGAAGAGGTCGCCAAGTTCCGCGCCAGCCGGCGCATGTGGCACAAGATCATGACCGAACGGTTCGGCGCCAAGCACCCCAAGTCGACGATGCTGCGGTTCCACACACAGACGGGTGGCTCCACGTTGACCGCCCAACAGCCCGTCAACAATGTCGTTCGGGTCGCCCTTCAGGCGCTCGCCGCCGTGATGGGCGGCACCCAGTCTCTGCACACCAACGGCTTCGACGAAGCGCTGTCGTTGCCGACCGAGGAAGCTGCTCGCCTGGCCCTGCGAACCCAGCAGATCATCGGGTACGAGGCAGGCGTCACCGACACCCCCGATCCGCTCGCCGGTTCTTACATGGTCGAGTCGATGACCGATGAGGTCGAGCGCCTGGCGTGGGAGTACATCGAGAAGATCGATGAGATGGGCGGCGCCGTGTCGGCGATCGAGGCCGGCTATCAGATGGACGAGATCGAGCAAGCCGCCTACGACTACACGAGGTCGATCGACGACGGCCAGCGTGTGATCGTCGGTCTCAACAAGTTTCAGATCGACGACGAGCCCGAACCGAGTGTGTTCCCGGTCGATCCCACACTCGAAGCCGCCCAGCAGACCCGCTTGGCCGCGTACAAGGCAGATCGGGATGCAGCGGAAGTGGCCGCACGGCTCGAGGCCATCCGAATTTCCGCCCGCGGTACCGACAATCTGCTGTACCCGATGAAGGAAGCACTTCGCGCCGGAGCAACACTCGGAGAGGTGAGCGACGCCCTGCGAGACGTGTTTGGGTTGTACCAACCGTGACCGATGATCGTCTGCGCTTGGCGCCGGCCGGCCGAATGGGGCAGAGTCACGGTATGACGATGCTGTCCGATTTGTACCGCCTTCAGGGTCCGTTCGCGTCGGTGGTGGTTCGCACGCCGAGTTCGGTGTCGGACGCTGCGCACCGGCTCGAGATCAGATGGAAGAACGCCAGGCGCGATCTGGAAGCCGCAGGCGCCTCGCACAAGCTGCTGGCACGGTTCGACGGGTTGGTCGCCAGAGTCGACCACGGTCACCAAACCGGCGGCATCGCTGCCCTTATCACCGCCGATGACGAGCCGCTAGTCGAGTTGCTCAGCGACGACCCCAACAAGAACACGACCCGGCTGGCCGCGATCCCGACCGTCACGCCGTTGCTCGCGTCTCGCCAGGCGGCGCTGCCACACGTGGTCGCCTTCGTCGATCGCACCGGCGCCGACCTGGCCGCCGTGTCGGCAGGGTCGATCGAGGACTATGTGATCGTCGAGGGCGAGCTGACGCACATTCATCGTGGGCAGCAAGGCGGTTGGTCACAACGGCGATATCAACAGCGTGCCGAAAACCGGTGGGAGAGCAACGCCAATGAGGTTGCCGACGCGCTCAGCGATCTTGTGCGCCGGGTCGGGGCACGCCTCGTGTGTGTCTCCGGCGATGTCCGCGCCGTCGGCTTCCTGTACGACCACCTGCCCGCCGATCTCAAACCGCTCGTGGTCATTCTGCAAGAGGGTGAATCCGAAGCGGTCTGGGCGGCAGCTGATCGCGCAATCGCTGAACTCGTGCAGCAGGACTCGGACGTGCTCGTGAGCTCGGTCGCCGACCGCCGACCGCATCGCACTGCCACCACGAATACGAGCGACGTGTTGCGAGCCCTTGGAGAAGGGCGTGTACAGGCGCTGATCGTTCACGACGACGGGTCCGACGAACTCGATGCCTGGTGCGGCTCGACCCTCGACCCGACCGCCTCGCTCCATCAGAGCCGCGACGATTTGGTGCGCGGCCGGCTGGTCGATGTCGCCGTGCGTAGTGCGCTGCTCACGCAAGCCGAGGTGCGGGTCGTCTCAGCGCCGCCCTCTGAGGAAGGTCCCGTCGCTGCCCTGCTGCGTTGGTGACCGACAGCGTCGTGAGCTGGGGTCAGCCCTCGACGTGGCGGACCGCCGGGCCCGGACGTTGCGGGGCAGCGACCGACGCGCTCGGCCAGCCGAGATAGATGGTCGCCAGAATGCGGTCGCTCGGTTCGAAGCCACACAGTTCGAGCACACGCTGCGAATCGATCAGCGGTGCCGTCGACCAGAAAGAGGCCAACCCGGCCGCCGTGGCGCCCAGCAGGATGTTCTGGATCGCGGCCGAGACCGCGTCGCGGTTCTCGTCGTGGAACGTGGCGCTCTGATGGGCGGCGCACCCAACCACCAGAGTAAGTGGCGCACGGGTGTACTTGGTGAGTGTCTTGAGCCGCTTGCCTTGATCGCCGACATCGCGCTCGTTCATGTCGTCGACGAAGGCCTCGCCCAACCGCAATCGGCCTTCGCCGGTGAACGAGGCGAACTTCCACGGCCAGGTTCTTTTGTGGTTCGGTGCCCACGTACCGAGCTCGCACAGCTGCTCGACCAGCTCGGTCGGCACCGGCCGCCGACGGTCTACCAGCATGTGTGTACGCCGCGACCGAACCAGGTCGGCGAAGTCGTCGAACGAGATCGTCACAGTAGACAGGATGTCAGGCGGTGGCCCAGATCGACACCTCGGCGCCGATGTGCGAGAGGGTGAACAAGTTGACTAATCGGTAAGTCACCACTAACGTGTCTCTATGCACCCGCTCGACGCTGTCTCCGAACCTCGGCGGCGCGAGATCCTGGCTCGTCTCTCCGAGCTCGGCGAGGCAGCGGTCGGCGTGATCGCAGAGACGATCGACATCAGTCGACCAGCGGTCTCGCAGCACCTCAAGGTGCTCAAGGACTCCGGCGTCGTCACTCAGCGTCGATCCGGCCGCGAGCGCCTGTATCGCATCAACCCTGATGGGTTGAGTCGTGCCCGGGCCGCGATCGAAGTGTTTCTCATCAATGAGCTAGACGACCTCGAGTCGGCGGCGAGAGCCAACAAGCAGCCAGATCCTCTGGCAGCTCCAGAACCCCTGACAATCAAGGAATCGAAGCAATGACCGACACAGCCCACACCGACGCGGTTTCATTCGAGCGCATCATCGACGCCACACCTGAGGAAGCGTTCGCCCTGTTCACTGAACCCGAGCGGCTGCGCCGGTGGCAGGCCGTCAGCGCCGCCGTCGATCTACGGGTCGGCGGCGACTACAGGATGACCTTGGCACCGGGACACATCGCCAGCGGCACGTTCACCGAGATCGATCCCGGCAAGCGGATCATCTTCACATGGGGTTGGGTCGATTCCGACGACCTCCCGCCGGGCGCATCGACGATCGTGGTCGACATCGAGCCGGCCGGCGACAAGACGCTCGTCCGACTCACCCACCACGGTCTGTCTTCTGATCAGGCGGTCAGCCACTGTGCGGGCTGGACGCACTACATGGATCGACTCGGCAACGCTGTCAGCGCCGGCGATGCGGGTCTTGACCCGTGGGCCTCTGGGGGCGACGAACCCGATCATTTGTCGGCGGCTGAGGCCAGCTGGGCGCTGTGCCGCCATGTGATGTTGCCCTTCACCTCCGAGCATCGTGAGTTGCCGACCCCGTGCGCCGATTTCACGGTGCACCAACTAGTCGAGCACCTGATGGGCAGCTTGCGCGCGCTCGGCGGGATGGTCGGCGCAGAGATCCCCGAGAAGATCCAGGCCACAACGGCGGAGGACTACATTGCCCACGCGGCCGAAGGGGCACTCGCAGCATGGCGCGCTCACGGCACCGAGGGCGAGTTGCCCTTCTTCGGCGGCCAGGCGCCGGCCACCGTGCCGGCTGGGATCCTGAGCCTCGAGTTCTTCATCCACGCATGGGACTTCGCCCGAGCCACCGACCAGTCGTTCTCGGCACCCGCAGCTCTGACCGCCTTCGTCACCGGCGTCGCCCAACAGATCATCCGACCCGAGAACCGCGGCGAGGGCAAGGGTTTCGCAGAAATCGCCGAGCCGGCCAATGACGACGCCGTCAGCAAGTTGATGGCGTTCACCGGTCGCGCGACCTGAGCGACCCCGGCTTTCATCGAACAACCACCCAATCACACAGGAGACATGCCATGCCCAAATACCTCTTCAGCTACCACGGTGGCGGAATGCCCGAGTCCGAGCAAGAGCAGGCTGAGCACATGGCCGCCTGGGGCGAATGGATGGGTGCCAACGCCGGTGCATTCACCAACATGGGCGCTCCCGTCGGGGCGATCATGACCGTCGGCGCCGACTCGGTCACCGATGGCGGAGGCGCCAACCCGGTCGGCGGCTTCGGCCTGGTCGAAGCGCCCGACATGGCAGCCGCCTGCGAGATCGCCAAGGGCTGCCCCGTAGTGACCCTCAGCGCAGGCACGGTCGAGGTCGGCGAAACCTTCGAAGTCAACATGTGACGTGGTCAGCGTCGACGCGCTGCCGCCGGGACCAAACGGATCCCGGCGGCGGCCGTGCAAGTGGATGGATGGTCAGCCTGAGTGGGGCAGGGTGATGGTGATCGTCATCGTGCCCGTGACGGTCTCCGTGGGACCATCGGAGGTCGATGTCTCGATCACGATCTCGACGGTGCCGGTCATCCCTTCGAAGTCGTCGGTTCCGTTGGTGATCTGAATGGGATCACCGGTGAAACTGAAGTTCCCGTTGATCTTCGACCACTCGTCGGAGATGGAGAACGTTCCTGTGCCGACGCCGTCGATGCTCCCTGTGAACAGGTAGTCGGCGGTGCCTTCGACGTCGCCGTCCGGCGGGATGATTCGCCGTTCGCCGGTGAGCATCGCCTCACCGGTCATTCCACCGGTGAAGTCGAGCTGGCCGGAGATCGGTGTGACACCGTCCGCATCCGGGTCGCCGTCGACTCGGGTGCCGCTCCAGGCGCTGTCAACCGTCATCCGCAGCGGGACCCGCGCCGTGCCACCCTCGACGGCGGGCGCCGGTTCGCCGAGCTGAATGCTGTCGACAATCGGCTGTACGACGTCTTCGAACCATGCGTCCTCGTCGGCCAGGTTTGGGATTCCGAGGATGATCAGCGGCTCGAACTCGCCCATGTCGACCAGCCAGATGGCATGCTGGCGATCACGGGAGAATGGAATCGGGGTGGCGTCCGCAGCGACTGTGTCGGCCGAACCGGCGGCAGCCCAGAGGCAGGGCTGCTCTCCGAGCGGGCACCAGTCGGCGGTCGCTCCGAGCGGGCACCAGTCGGCGGTCGCTCCGGGGGTTGTGTCGAGTCGGACCATCCGGTACTTGGCAGGACGACCTCCGACCTCGACGTCGCCGCTGTCGACGTCGATGATGCCGTTCGCCTCGATCCAACCGTCGACGTTGTCGGGGGCGATGCTGGCGGTACCGCGTGTCTGTTCGTCACGGGCTTCGTCGAAGGACATCCACGAACCGATTCGTCCGATCGCCATGAACTCGCGGCCGGTGTCGTCGGATATCAGCTGGATGCCGTTGACGTCGTTCGAGACCACGGTCCACGGTGCGGTGGAGCCTTCACCGAGGTCGAGCGTGACCGGAACGCCGCTGGCGTCGCTGGTGTAGGTGCCGGGTGCGACCTGCGAGCCGACCGCTGGCAGTGTTCCTGTTTCCGCCTCGGGTCCGGGGGCAGGGAGCACCTCCGGTGTCGTCGGTGACGGTGGGATGGCGGGCGCCTCTGGGCCGTCGTCACGGACGAGCAGTGCGATGCCGCCGACCAGGAGAGCGGCAACGGCTGCTGCCGCTGCGTACAGGGGCCAGCGCTTGGTTCGGGTGGTGTTGTCAGTGAGCATGATGATCTCCGTCTCGTGAAATGGTTCCTGGTCGGCGATCCGGGTCAGGATCGAGTCCCAGGCATCGGGAGATGGAGTTGCTCGGTCGGCGATCTGTCGCAGGCCGACTTCGATGGCTTGCTCGAAGCGACTCATGACGAAAACTCCTTGCGCATCGCGCCGAGTGCACGTCGCAGGTGCGAGCGCACGGTGGCGGCGGGTTGGTCGATGATCTTGGCGATCTCCGAGGCCCTGTATCCGCAGTAGTACTTGAGTACCACGACGATGCGTTGATGCTCGGGAAGTTGGTCCAGCACGCCCCACAGCGACTCGACCTCCGGAGTCAGATCGGGTGGTCGCGTCGGTGCGTGAAGTTGCATGACGCGTCGTCTCCGCAGCGTCGACCGGCACCTGCTCACCACGACGGTGCGCAGGTAGGCGCCGGACTGGTCCAACTCGTCGAAGCGCTGGGAGATCTCCACGAACGAGTCCTGGACGATTTCTTCGGCTTCGGCGTTGTTCCCGATGAGCGTGAATGCGAGTCGCACCATGCCGGTGTACTCGGCGCGCTACAGCACCTCGAGCGTGGCGGCGGGCCCCTGTCGGACCGCCACGGTTTTGGTGCTACGCATTCCCTCCATCACCCCCTACGGCGCACGAGCGGCGAGAAGTGTTGCAAGAAAGTCGGTGACGCCCGTTCTTAGGTGTTCGTTGGGCGCCTGCGGTGCTCAGGCAACCAGTCGCACGGTACGACAGCGATCGAACTCGTTGCTTTCGACGAGCGCGATCGATACCAGGTTCGGGACCTGCCTGTCGAGCTCCAGCCAGAGCCGCCGGGTGATCTCCTCGACCGTCGGCTCGGCATCCCAGACGATCGGCTCGTAACCCTTCCACGCGTCCGTATTCTCGTGTGTGAGGTAGTGGCCCTCCCACGGGCGGACGGTGTCGACGAGCAACCGTTCAAGGTCGTCGGCAGGGAACACCATCGGTGCATCCGCCGGCCCCTCGACCGTTGCCTCGACCGTCCACGCGTGCGTGTGGATCAACCCGTCGACGCGATGGCCCCACCGGGCTGTGATCGCGGCACTGATAGTGAGTTGCATCTGTTGCCTCCGTCGTCTCGAATTCCTTCGGCAGTACCAACGGGGTCAGTCCGAACCTGTCGGTACGAACCTACTCCGCCGGGCGGTGGCACGAAAGCCTTCGGCCGGTCACTTCGGCTTTCGGGCCCGGCTCGGTTGCACCCGCGGCGCCTCGTTCGGCATCTTCGGGTACACAGGTGGCCACGGCGAATCGGGAATGCCGTCGGCGATGTCCTCGGCGAACTGCTCGATCAGTGGAGCGATGTCTTGAGGAGCGTCCTCCATGTCGGCCCACGGATCGCCGCGCTCGGCGAGGCGACCGGGCACCGTGAGCAGCGTCAGTTCGTCAGGCATCACATTTATCAACTCGTCCCACTCGATCGGGGTCGACACTTGGGCGCCGACCCGTGGCCGAACCCCCCACGCCCCGAACACGTTCTTGTGCGGCGCGTTCTGATTGAAGTCGACGAACACCTTGCCCTCACGCAGTTCCTTCCACCACTGGTCGGTGATCAGATCTGGATGCTGCCGGGCCAGGTCACGGGCGACCGCCACCGACGCGCCCCGCACAGCGAACGAGTCATACCCATCTACCACCCGTACGTAGATGTGGAGGCCCTTGCTGCCCGTGGTCTTCACATACGAACGGATGCCTCGATCGGCGAAGTACAGCCGCACGCACATCGCCGCCTCGCGGACGTGGTCGAAGCTCTGACCCTGGGAGGGGTCGAGGTCGATCCGCAGCTCGTCTGCCCACTGAGGCTTGTCGGCCCGGTACTGCCACACGTGCAGCCCTAGAACGCCCATGTTGGCGGCCCACAACACGTGCGCGAGGTCGGCTATCACGAGCGCCCGTGATGGGGTGCCATTGATCGTCTGGACGGTGGTCGTGACCAGCCAGTCGGGCGCCGAGTCGGGGACCCGTTTCTGCCAGAACGATTTGTTGCCGACACCGTTCGGGTAACGCTCGAGCAGTACTGGCCGGTCACGGATCCACGGCATCAGCGCCGAACCGACCGACAGGTAATAGTTGGCGAGGTCGAGTTTGGTCAGCCCGAGCTTGGGGAACAACACCTTGTCGGGATTGGTAATGCTGACGGGGCGCCCGTCGGCAATCAGCTCGATCGGGTCCCCGTGCTCCTCTTGCCCCATCCCTCGACGCTACATCGGCACCCTTGCCGCAGGTGCCAGGCGCCTTTGGCAGCGCAGGCAGGGCACCTGCGGTAACGGTGTCGGCGTGGCACGATGGGGCGATGCACCGAGACGCGGGTTCCACTGCCGACATCGTCGAGCGCGATCGAAAGCACTTCATCCACCCGTATCAGGTGTTCGACACCTATCTGGTCGATGACGTATTGCCGATCGAGCGTGGTGCCGGCGCTCGACTCGTCGACAGCGAGGGGCGCAGCTACATCGACGCCGTCGGCGGTATGTGGTGCACCAACATCGGGCTCGGTCGCGACGAGATGGCGAACGCGATCGCCGAGCAGGTGCGCCAGTTGGCCTACTCCAATCCGTTTACAGATATGACCAATCTGCCCGCCGGCCTGCTGTGCGAGAAGCTCGCCTCGCTGGCGCCGGGCGATCTGAACCACGTGTTCCTGTCGAGCGGTGGGTCGACCGCCGTCGATGTCGCCTACCGGATGATCCAGTTCTACCAATTCGCCAGGGGAACGCCCGAGAAACGCCACGTGATCAGTCGCGTCGACGCCTATCACGGCACGACCTATGCGGCCGTCTCGATCGGGGGCAAGCCCGGCGACCGTGTGCCCGGTTTCAACTACATCGACGACACGATCCATCACCTCTCGTCGCCCAATTTTTACCGGTACGGCGACGGCCGAACCGAGCAGGAGTTCGCCGACGACCTAGTCGCCGAGTTCCAGGCCAAGGTCGCCGAGCTGGGTGCTGATCGGGTCGGTGCCTTCTTCGCCGAGCCGATCATGGGGTCTGGTGGTGTGATCATGCCGCCCGCCGACTACCTCCAGCGGTTGTGGCAGATCTGCTGCGCCAACGACATCGTGTACGTCAGCGACGAGGTGGTCACCGGGTTCGGCCGGCTCGGGGAGTGGTTCGCCTCCGAATCGGTGTTCGGCATCACGCCCGACATCATCACCAGCGCCAAGGGACTCACGTCGGGGTACCTGCCGCTGGGTGCCACCATCGTCAGCGACAAGATCTACGACGTGATCGCCGAACCCGGTCACGACCGCTATTTCGCCGTCGGCTACACCTACTCCGGTCATCCGGTCTCGTGCGCGGCGGCGCTCAAGAACATTGAGATCATCGAGCGCGAGGGTCTGCTTGACCACGTTAGGCAGATCGGCCCGTACTTCCAGCAGCAGTTGCGCACGCTGACCGACCTCCCGATGGTGGGAGAGGTGCGCGGCTCGCACCTGATGGCGTGCGTGGTGTTCGTCGAGGACAAGCAGACCAAACGCAACTACCCCGAGGAACTCGACGTCGGCAAGCTTGTCGCCAACGCCTGCGAGCCGCGCGGCCTGATCGTTCGGCCGATGGTGCACCTCAACGTGATGTCGCCACCACTCGTGATCGACCGCGACGAGGTCGACCACATCGTGGCCACCCTGCGCGACGCGATCGTCGAAGTCAGAGCAGCTCTCGGTTCAGCTGGTTGAGCGTTGCGCTCTGGCGGCCACAAGGCCGAGAGCCACGAGGGTCGAGCCCGAGACGTACCGGCGGATGAACGGCATTGCCCGCCCACGCAACAGCACGCTCCGGACAGCGCTGGCGGTCATCGCCCACGTGCAGTCGGTGATCGCTCCGAGCAGGGTGAACATCGAGCCGAGTACCAGCGCCTGTGTCCAGGTCGGGCCGCGATCGGGGTCGATGAACTGGGGTAGGAACGACAAGAAGAACAGGGCGACCTTGGGGTTGAGCGTGTTAACGACGACGCCCTGTGTGAACGCTCGCCGGTAGGTGGCGTGCGTGGTGCTGCCTGACAGGTGTTCGGGTCGTGTCATGAGGATCTTGACGCCGACCGCGATCAGATAGCCGGCGCCGACCCATTTCACCACGCTGAACGCCGTTGCCGACGTCGCCAGCACCGCAGACAAGCCGACCGTGGCGGCGATCACGTGCATGAAGTTGCCGAGCTCGAGCCCGGCGACCGACGCCAGGGCGACGGTGCGACCGTCGGCAACGCTGCGGTTCACGATGTACGTGACCGCCGGACCGGGGATCGCGAGCAGCACGACCGAGGCGATACCGAAGGCGAGCATGCTGGTGAGCGTCGGCACGAGTCGAAACCGTAGCCACGCCGGTAGCGAGAAGACGATTGAGATTGGGCCTGTCATTCTGGCAGCCCTCAGAGGTTGCAATGAGTGCTCGAGCAGTTGCTCGGTGGGAACGCCTTGGTATTCATATGCGAATGTGCTTATATATGGGACGTGCGTGACGTGCGCGACAACGACGGCTTCAAGGCACTGGCCAACCCGACCCGGCGCGCCCTACTGAAACTCGTTCACAAAGACGCGCTTCCCGTCGGCGCGTTGGCACGGCAGCTCGGTGCCTCGCAGCCAGCAACCAGTCAGCACCTCGCTGTGCTGCGCGACGCCGGTCTTGTGACCGTTACAGTCGACGGCCGACGCCGGCTTTACCAGGCCGACGACGCAGCGTTGACCGACCTGCGGGCGTTCTTCGACGAGTACTGGTCCTCAGCCATCGATCGATTGGCCGCTGTCGCCGAGGGTGTGGCTCACGATCGGAGTGTGGCGTCGTGAATATCGTCGAGTTTGACCGAGTGATCGAGGCCCCGGTCGACGTGGTCTGGTCGCTCGTCAACTCGGCGGCTGGCCTGAACCAGTGGATGTCGGTCGAGGCGACCGTCGACCTGACACCTGGCGGCACGATCCGCTGGGTGCACGACAACGGGTGGGTCGTCGCCGGGCAAGTTCGCGAGATCGTGCCGATGCGGCGGCTTGTGTTCACCTACGGCTGGGAGCACGGTGGCTTCCCGGTCCCGGTCGGTTCCAGTGTGGTCACGCTCGAAATGGAGGCGCTCGGCTCGTCGACCCGGATCAGCGTGCGTCACGACGGCCTGACCCCAGAGATGGCCGCCCAACATCAACTGGGCTGGACGATGTTCATCGAACGTTTGGCGCACTGCGCCGAAGGAGTCACAGCATGAGTTTCACCGGATTCGATCCGGCCGCGTTGGCGCTGCTCGATCGGCTTCCTGGCATGAATGCCGACGAGTACGCCACAAACAAGCAACTGTTGAGGGCCGGAATCACCAAGCCCGGCACCGCCTTGATCGCCGACGTTGCGGATCGACTTGATGCCGACCTTACGGTCGTGCCCCGCAGTTCGGTGTCGCCGCTACACCGTGATCTGCGGTTCGCTCCCGCCGGTGCCGCCCGCTACAAGGATCATCTGCTGCTCACCACCTGGGAGGGCGCCGACAAGGCGACCTCACCGATGTTCTGGATCCGTTGTGACGCCCATCGCGCCGGTTTCGCCAGCGGGATCGGCTTTACCCCCGAGGTGCGCGAGCGCTGGAGGGTCGCAGTCGGTGGGGAAGCGGGCGTCGTCCTCGGCGACGCGCTCGACCGCCTCGTCGCCGAACGTGGGGCCGAGGTCGCCGGCGATCAGGTCAAGAAGGTGCCGGCACCATTCGACGCCGATCACCCGCGGGCAGACCTGCTTCGCCACACCGGCATCCAGGTTCGCTTCATCGATGATCTCCCTGTGTCGGTCGGCTCCGCCGAGTTCTCAGGCTGGTGCGCCGAACGGCTCGAGGCGCTGCTGCCGATACACCGTTGGCTGATCGCCAACCTGACTGACAACAACACAGGGGACTGAGCCATGCCACAGACGGACGAAGACCTGTTCTGGGAGCTGATCGACGGGTTCCAGACCGGCGACCCACGGGTCGAAGAGGGCACGATCATGGGCGGCAAATGTGCCCGGGTGGCAGGGGAGTTTCTCGGTCTGGTCGACTTCGAGGGTTTCGGTCTGGTCGTCAAGCTGCCAAAGGCCCGCGTCGCCGAACTGATCGAGCAGGGCCACGGGCAACCGTTCGCCCCGGCCGGCAAGGTGTTCAAGGAATGGGTGTCGATCCCCAAACGTGACGGGCACAGGTGGCGCTCACTCCTGCAAGAAGGCATCGCCTTCGTCGCCCCGGCGTAACACGAAGACGAGATCTCCGTCATCGAAGCTTTCGAGTCCGAACTCGGGCAGATCGGTGGTTGTGAACCCGAGCCCTTCGAGCAGGTTGATCGAGGCCGTGTTCAAGGGGTCGACCGTTGCCCAGAGTTGCCGGGCGCCGTGGACGCTCGCCAACAGATCAATCATCGACCGGGTCGCTTCGGTGGCGTATCCGTGACCCCACCACTCGGGTCCGAAGATGTAGGCGACCTCGGCAACGCCGGTCTCGGGAGTGTCGTGACGCAACGTCGCCTCGACGCGACCGATCACCGTGCCGTCCAGCAGCACCGCCCAGTTGAACCACTCTTCGGCCCATTCGGGGCCGGGACCGGCATTGACGCGATCGATGTGTGCGATCGTCGCTTCGACCGAGGTGACACCCGGCCCGCCGATGAACCGTCCGACCTGTTCGTCGTCGAGCGCCTCGAACAAGCCGACCGCGTGGCCGACGTCGAGTGCCTCGATCGTGAGCCGCTCGGCTTCGATGACTAGTGCCTCGAGTGGAGGGCGTCGTTGAGTTCGCCCCAGCTCTTCGTTCGCGGCCGGGCGATCACCTTGCCGGTCTGGCCGTCGCGGATAAACAGCGTGCCACTGATGCCTGACAGCTGTCTCGCCTTGACCACACCGTCTGGTGTCAACACGGGTGTCGATGCGGTGATGTAGAGGCCGGCCTCGACCGCGCAGTCGTCGCCGAGGCTGATTCCGATCCCCGAGTTGGCGCCGAGCAGGCAACGTTCGCCGATCGAGATCGTCTCGGTTCCGCCACCCGACAGCGTGCCCATGATCGACGCCCCACCACCGACATCGCTGCCGTCGCCGACCACCACACCGGCCGATATGCGGCCCTCGACCATCGAGGTACCGAGCGTGCCCGCATTGAAGTTGCAGAATCCCTCGTGCATGACAACGGTGCCTTCGGCCAAATGGGCACCGAGCCGAACACGAGAAGCGTCGGCGATTCGCACACCGGACGGAACGACGTAGTCGAGCATCCGGGGAAACTTGTCGACACCGTGCACATGCAACACCTGGCCGCTTTGCTTGACCCGCAACCGAACATCGTCGAGTTCGTGCACGGCGACCGGACCGAGATTGGTCCACACGGCGTTGTTGAGGGTGCCGAAGATGCCGTTCATGTCGATCGAGTGCGGCTTGGCGAGACGTCCAGACAACAGGTGCAGGCGCAGGTAGGCATCGGCCGCCGAAACAGGCGCCGCGTCGACGTCGACCGACAGTCGGATCGGGCGCACGATCACATTGCGCAGATCGTCGCGGTGCTCGCGCATCCCGAGCTGTGCATCCAGATCGGGGTAGGCCTTGATCATCTCGTCGTCGCCGAACTCGCCCCAGTCGAACCACCGGTACCACACGTCGAGCGTGGTGCCGTCGGGCGTTTCGGTGGTGAGGCCGGCGCCCCATGCCATACGTGCCATCAGCTGATCTCCGGTTCGGGGCGCAGAGTGGGAAACAGGATCACTTCCTTGATCGAGTCGACACCGGCCAGCAGCATTGCCACCCGATCCATACCGATCCCGAGTCCGCCGGTCGGAGGCATGCCGTATTCGAGCGCACGGAGATAATCCTCGTCGACGCTGCCGGCCTCGGCGTCGCCGGCATCCTTGGCGGCCTGCTCGTCTTCGAACCGGGCCCGCTGCTCGACCGGATCATTGAGCTCGGAGTAGCCGTTGCCGAGTTCGCGCGAATCGACGAAGATCTCAAACCGTTCGGTCAGCCACGGGTCGTCGCGATCGACGCGGGCCAGCGGGGAGATCTCGGTCGGATGCCCAGTCACGAACGTCGGCCGAACAATGTTGCCCTCACACAGCGCCTCGAACAACTCCTCGACCAACTTGCCGCCGCCCCAGCGGTCTTCGTAGCGCACACCGTGTTCGGTCGCCAGCGAGCGCAGTTCGTCGATCGGCTGTGACGGATGCACCTCGCGCCCGACCGCCTCGCTGACATAGTCGACCATCCGCTTGCGTGGCCACGGTTCGGCCAGGTCAAACTGCTCACCGCGAATCGTGATGGCCGTCGTGCCCAGCGCATCGCGGGCCGCTTGCGTCACGAGCTCTTCGGTGATGTCCATCACGTCGTTCCAGTCGCCGAAGGCCTGATACAGCTCCATCATCGTGAACTCAGGATTGTGGCGCGTTGAGATGCCCTCGTTGCGGAAGATCCGACCGATCTCGAACACCCGCTCCATGCCACCCACGATCAGGCGCTTGTGGTGCAGCTCGAGCGCGATCCGCAGGTAAAGATCCATGTCGAGCGCGTTGTGGTGCGTCACGAAGGGGCGTGCGTGGGCGCCTCCCGCTTCAAGATGTAGCACCGGCGTCTCGACCTCGATGAAGCCCTTGGCGTGCAGTGTGCGTCGGAAGCTGGAAACCACGGCGTGACGGATCTCGAAGTTGCGGCGCGCTCGTTCGTTGACGATCAGGTCGGCGTAGCGCTGACGAAACCGAGTGTCGGTGTCGGTCAACCCGTGCCACTTGTCGGGCAACGGCCGAACCGCCTTCGACAACAACTGCACGGTGGACGCCTTGATCGACAACTCGCCCTTACGGGTGGTCATCACCGTGCCGTGCACGCCAACCCAGTCGCCTAGATCGAGCTCTTTTACATCGGCGAAATGGTCGTCGCCCGTGACGGCTTTCGAGATGAACAGCTGGATCTGGTCGGACCGATCCTGCAGGGTGGCGAATACCAGCTTGCCGGTGTCGCGCTTGAGCATTATGCGCCCGGCGACCGCGACCTCGGTTTCGGTTTCGGTGCCGGGCTCGAGCGCGCCCCACGCAAGGCGGATCTCGCCGAGCGTGTGCGACCGGTCGAAACGATACGGGTAAGGCTCGTCGCCGCGGTCTCGCAACTCTTGGATGCGGGCCAGTCGCCGCGCCTTCTCCGCGGCGAGTCCGCTTCCGGAGGTCTGGTCCGCTTCATCGGGATTCTCGCTGGGGTCGCTCACGACCATCAAACGGTAGCCGCTCGCTCCGCAGGGGACACCCCGCGCTGTCGATAGGGGTTGACGATGTCCGTACCCCGATCCGAACGGTGACCGACCCTGCCGACCAACGTTCCGTAGCATGTCGGCGTGCCACTGGTCTCTGCCCCAAGGCGAATCGTCGCTCTCGGCGTCGCGCTCGCCGCGCTCGGAGGGATTGCGGTAATCGCCGTAGGCGCAAGTATCGACGACGCGGCGGTCGTATCGAAGACAGCGGATCGCTTGATTCAACCGGTCGGTGATCTTGCCGTCGCTTATGACATCGGCGAAGTCGACCGGTTTGTGATCGATGGTGTGGATACCGCCGTCAGGCGGGTGGGAGGCGTCGCCGCACCCAGTCGCACGGGTTCTTCCGGCATGCGGCGGATAGCCCGATCGGGATCGACCGTGCACGCGCCGCCGCCTGGCTATCTGATCCCGATCACGTTCGTCTCGTTGCCGAAGGGTGCGATCGGGGGCGTGATGGGAGCTGACGTGTCAGCGATCGTCAACGACCACACGGTCGTGATGAATCAGGTGACCGCCGAACTGATGGCTGCACAACCGGGCGACACGATCGAGTTGCGGGCCGCCAACGGTTCCACAGTGATGCTCACGATCGGAGGTATCCGTCCCTACGATCAGCTCGGCTGGGCCGAGCTGGTGATGACGACCGAGGTGGCCGAACGACTCGGAACTATCACAGACACCCGAGTGGTGATGTGGGGATTTAGCGACCGGGCCGGACTCGACGCCGCCCTCGCCGACGTCGGCGTGCTCGGTCGGCACGAGACTCGGGTCCTGCACAGCTGGGATCAGCCCGACCCAGACGACACCATTAGCACGGCACACACGAAGGTACTGCTGGGCGAACCCTGGTATCGGATCAACAGCGACGAGTCGATCAGCATGCATCCCGACTGGAAGGTGGCCAATCTGACCGCCGGCCGTGTGCTCTTGAACGGCACCGTCGGGATCCGGGCCCAATGCCATCTCGAGATCGTCGGCGACCTACAGGCGGCCCTCGCCGAAGTCGTTTCAGCCGGGCTCGCGGGCGCCATCGACGTCGCCAATACCAACATGTACGGAGGGTGCTACAACCCTCGGTACAGCCGCATCAGCGGGTTCTTGTCGCGGCATGCATACGGGATGGCGCTCGACACCAACACCCAGACGAACTGCCAGGGGTGTCGCCCGCGCATGAACTGCGATGTCGTTCGGATCTTTCGTCGTCACGGCTTTGCATGGGGCGGCAACTTCACACGGCCCGACGGGATGCATTTCGAGTGGGTCGGCCAACCGCGCGATCAGATCCAGTACCCGTCGACATATTGCCCGAACCTGGTTAATCCACTGGTCGAGTCGGTGTCATCGGCAACGATCGGACGCGGCGTTCTGACGTCCGGCGACTCCGCCGCTGTACAGGATCATCCCGACGGCGCGTAGCCTTGCGGCCGTGAGCTTGCGATTTGTCATTCTCGGTGGTGGTCCCGCCGGCCACCAGGCGGCTACCTACGCAGCCCGACTGGGTGCCAAGGTGACCGTCATCGAACGCGACGTCTTCGGCGGAGCGGCCCATCTCTGGGACTGCATCCCATCGAAGACGATGATCGCCACCGGCGGCGCGATCAGCTTCGCGCACCGGATCGAGGGGATGGGGCTCGGCCACGCCGAGGCCGCAGTTGACACCGAGGCGCTCACCGCTCGTATCTCCAGAATTCAGGACGACCTCAGTCACGACGTCGTCGAGTTGTTGTCAAGCCAGAACGTGCGCATGATCAAGGGTTCAGGTCGATTCACCGGCACCCACACGGTTCTCGTCGATGGCCCAGAGGGTCCAGAGGAGATCGAGTTCGACGCTGCCCTGATCTCGACCGGATCGCGCCCCCGAATTCCTGACTGGTGCGATCCCGACGGCATCCGTATTCTGACGACTCGTGATTGCTACCCGCCAAAACTCTTTCCGAAGAGCATCACGGTCGTCGGCTCCGGCGTGACCGGTGTCGAGTTTGTTCATATGTTCTCGTCGTTCGGTGCCGACGTAACGCTGGTCGTCAGCCGTCAGCATGTCCTGCCAGGCAAGGACCCCGAGGTGGCAGGCGTACTCGAGGACGACTTTGTCGAGCGCGGCGTCAAGCTGCTCAAGGGTGCAAGGGCCGAATCGATCGAACTCAACGACGACGGTGACGGCGTGATCGTCAAGTGTGACGATGGCCGTGTTGTGCGCTCGACCCATGCGGTGCTGGCGATCGGGTCTGTTCCCAACACCGAAGCCATCGGTCTTGAGGCGGCCGGCGTCGAGTTCGATAGTGGCGGCTATATCCCGATCAACCACCACTGCGTCACCAACCTGCCCCACATCTACGCCGCCGGTGATGTCAGCGGCAAGCTGCCCCTGTCGTCGGTAGCAACGATGCAGGGTCGCAAAGTTGCCGAGCACGTGACGGGGTTGCATACGATCGAACACCGCCACGTCGATTACGACAAGGCGGCATCGGCGATCTTCACCGAGCCGGAGATTGCCGATGTCGGTCTGGCCGAAGCGGAAGCGTTCGCGTCCGGTCGCAAGATCCGCGTCACCAAGGTGCCGTTCTCGAGTTCGGCCAAGGCGCTGATCAACAATGATCCGCGCGGGTTCGTCAAGATCATCTCCGACCCTGCGACCGGCGTGGTGCTGGGTGGGTCGATCGTGGGGCGTCACGCCGCCGAGTTGATCTCGGTGCTGGCCCTTGCCGTCACGGCCAACCTACGGGTCAACGACATCGTCGAGAGTCTGCTGGTACACCCAGCGCTCAGCGGCGCCCTCGCGGACGCCGCTGAGTAGCTTCAAAACGGCACGCCGAACCGGTCGGTATCCCCGTCAGGCGACCCTGATCGCCAACGATCGGTGGCCTGAGCCGGGGAGGAACAGGTCGCCGATGGCGCTGAGTCTTCCCATGTAGTCGGCGCTGTTATTGGTCGCCTCGCCGGCAGCGTCGGCAGCCGCGGTGTCGGCGGAGATATTGATCCAAGTCACCTGACCGAACGTGCCGAACGCGTTCATGCCGAAGATCGTTGGCGTACCCGCGATGCTTTCGACGAGCTGCGCCATTTCGATTCCCCATACGACGGCGTCGGCATAGGCGCCATTGGCGACCACGGCGGTGGTGACAGTCGCGACCGATCCGGCTGGCGGCGGGTCGCCCAACTCGCCATGCAACGGTCGCAGGAGGTTGTCTTCGGCCGGCCCTCCGCCGAGTGCTGCCCCGGCCGTAACCTTCGACATGTACTCGGTATCACCGAGCAGTTGGGCATTCATGGCGTGGACGCCTGCCAAGCCGTCGACCCGAGCCGCATACGTCATCGCGCCGCGCGGCGCACCGAACACTGCTGCCCAGAGGGCGATGTCTTAGCCCAGCTTGTCGGAAACGAATGACCGCATTTCGGTCGCGTAGGCCATGTTGGCGGCAGGCGCGCCTGTCAGCATGACATTCCGAGTGAACAGATCCATTGAAACCCCTTAGTGTTGTGGGCCCACGGATGTGAGCCACGTGTGCGGCCCCCACCTCCAACCGCAGCAAATCACAATGGCACGAACAGCAGTCGATTGTCCAGTGTGCTTTGAAACATGGCGTCGACGACGGCGATGCTTCGCCCGCCGGTCAACGGCTATTCGATCACGGCGACGATGTCGCCGCCGCCGACGGTGTCACCGGTGGAGACCTTGATCTCCTTCACGGTGCCGGCCTTGTCGGCGTTGATCTGGTTCTCCATCTTCATGGCTTCCAGCACCACGATGCCTTGGCCTACCTCGACCTTCTGGCCGACCTCGACGAGGATCTTGACGATCGTGCCCTGCATCGGCACCGACACCTGACCGGAACCGGCGGCCCCGGCCCCGCCGCCGGCGGCGGCCCGCTTTTTCTTGGCCTTGGCTGGGGCAGCGGCCACGCCGACGCTCTCTGGCACCCACATCTTGACGTCGAAGCGTTTGCCGTTGACCTCGACCGTGGTAGTGCGCTGCACGAGCTGGGAGGCATCCTCGCCATCTTCGCCGGCCGGCGGTGAGGCCGGCGTTGCCGAGACGCCCGAGAGGTCGAGCGTCTCTTCGACCCACTTGGTGGAGTGCGTGATCGCATGAAAGTCGGGGTGGCGCAGGATCGCCAGATCGGCCGGGATGGTGGTAGCGACCCCCTCGATGACGAGTTCTTCGAGGGCGCGAATGGTGCGACTGATGCACACCTCTCGATTGCGGCCCCACACGATCAACTTGCCGACCAGATTGTCGTAGTACTGGCTGATCTCGTCGCCGCTCTCATAACCGGAGTCGAAGCGAACCCCAAAACCGTCGGGTGCCATCAGCTTGTTGATCGGGCCGGGGGAGGGTAGGAACTTTCCGCCGGCAGGGTCCTCGGCGTTGATCCGAATCTCGATCGCATGCCCGCGGCGACTGGCCGCCACCTCATTCTGGGTCATCGGCAGCGGCTCGCCGGAGGCCACCCGAATCTGCCACTCGACGAGATCGATGCCCGTGATCACCTCGGTGACCGGGTGCTCGACCTGCAAACGGGTGTTCATCTCGAGGAAGAAGAAATCGCCGTCCTGATAGATGAATTCGACCGTGCCGGCGTTGTAGTAACCGACCGCCTTGGCGGCCTTGACCGCGGCGGCACCCATTGCCTCCTCGACGCCATCGGGCAAACCGGGGGCGGGAGCCTCTTCGATCAGCTTCTGATGGCGGCGCTGCGCCGAGCAATCGCGGGTGGACACCCACACCACATCACCTTGTTGATCACCGACGATCTGAACCTCGACGTGGCGGGGCCACGTGAGGTAGCGCTCGACGTAGACCTCGTCGCGACCGAAGAATGCCTTTGCCTCGCGCTGGGCGCTGGCCATCGCGTCGTCGACCTCGGGCGCCGACTGCACAACTTTCATGCCGCGCCCACCGCCGCCGAACGCCGCCTTGATGCACACCGGCCAGCCGTATTCGTTTCCGAAGTCGCGGATCTCGTCGGGGCCCTGAGCAAACTGGGTGGTGCCCGGAACGATCGGCGCGCCACCACGCTGTGCTGCCAGTCGCGACGACACCTTGTCGCCCATCTCATCGATCGCCTCGGGGGGTGGACCGATCCAGGCCACGCCGAGTTCGGTGATCGAGCGTGCAAAGTCGGCGTTCTCAGAAAAGAAGCCGTAGCCGGGGTGCACACCGTCAGCACCGCTCTGGCGAATCGCGTCGAGGATCGCCTCGGTGTTGAGGTAACTCTCGGCTGCCGTTTGCCCACCCAACGCGTACGCCTCATCGGCAAGCCGCACATGGAGTGCGTTGCGATCGAGTTCGGAGTACACGGCGACGGTTTGGATACCGAGCTCGCGGGCGGCGCGGATGACGCGAACGGCGATCTCGCCTCGGTTGGCGATCAGAATCTTCTGTAGCACGGGTGCCAATGTAGGGCGTATGCAACACCCGGACCATCTTCAGCCAGCGGAATCCGGGCCAGAGTGGCCGCCAGGGTGGTCCGTTCGAGAGGTCGTCGAGACAGGGAGCACCAACAGCGACCTGCTGGATCGCCATCTTTACCTGCCAGACCGGTCGGTGCTGCGAACCGACCATCAAACCGCCGGACGCGGTCGGCTCGACCGACGATGGGAAGCCCCACCTGGTTCGAATCTGCTCGCCTCGTTGCTGTTTCGTGTGGTTCCTTCCGACCCTGGTGAGCTGATGCGGCGAGTGGCGCTGGCAGCCGTCGAGGCGGTGCGTGTCGTCTCTGGCCTCGAGGCGGCGCTCAAGTGGCCGAACGACGTCTTGCTCGATGATCACAAGCTGGCGGGGCTGCTTGCCCAGCGAGCCGATGACGGTTCTGTGGTCGTCGGGATTGGTCTCAACGTGGGTTGGGCGCCCGAGGGCGCTGCCCGGTTGGGAGGTCAAGCCCAGCCCGCCGGCGTGCTCGCTGCCCTGCTCGAGTCGTACGACGCGCTGCCGTCCGACATCCAGCCGCTGTACCGAGATCGCCTGGCAACGCTCGGCAAGCGCGTTCGGGTCGAACTGCCGCTCGGCGCGATTGTGGGTACGGCCGTCGAGGTGGAGGGCGATGGGCGTCTCGTGGTGCTCGATGAGTGCGCCGTTACGCATCGGCTCTCGATCGGCGACGTCGTTCACCTGCGTCCGGCCTGACGCCAACATCCAACAGTGCGCCGCTACCGTTCGGGCCCGTGAGCACCCACCAATCCGCCAGCATGCGTCGGCGCCACCGACCCGGCTCGCCCCTGCCCTGGATGCTCGCCGTGGCGGTGCTGGTCGGAACGATCGGGGCGATGGGCGTGATCCGGGCCGCCGGCCAACGCACCGACGACGTCGAGCGGGTTGGCGGGCTCGAAAGCGTGTTGGCCGATGTGCCCGACCCCGATGACCCGTCGATCGAGTATCCGGCCGAGAACTATCTATTGGTCGGATCGGACAGTCGCGAGGGTGTCGACCCGAACTCGGAAGATTTTGGTGTGATCGGCGACGACGGCTCCGTTGGCGGCCGCCGCAGCGACACGATCATGGTGCTGCGACAAGAGCACAATGGCGGTGCGGCGATGGTCAGCCTGCCCCGCGACCTCTGGGTCGAGATCGCCGGAACCGGTCGCAGCCAGCGCATCAACAGCGCTTACAACGAGGGGCCCGAACGACTGGCGGCCACCGTGACCCAGGCGCTGGGGATTCCGATCCATCACTATGTCGAGGTCGACTTCGTGGGATTCAAGGACATCATCGATCGGCTCGGAGGTGTCGAGGTATGCGTCGGCTACGCCGCCCGCGATCTGCACAGCGGTCTGTCGATCAGCGAGGGCTGCCAGGTACTCGACGGTGTGCAGGCGCTGGCGTTCGCCCGCAGCCGCCATTACGAGGAGTGGGATGGCAGCAGCTGGAGGCAGGATCCTCGCGCCGATCTGGGTCGAATCGAGCGACAACAGTTGTTCATGCGTGCTGCCGTCGACGGGACTCTGCGAAAGCTGCGATCGTCGCCGTTCGGGTCCGGTGACACGATCCAGGCGGTGATCGATTCGGTTCGGATCGATGAAGGACTCGACCCGATCAAGGCAGGTGACGCCCTGCGCAATGCCGCTGAAGAGGGTCTTCGGACCTACGCCCTCCCGGTTGTAAATGACGTCGTCGGCGGCAACGCTGTGCTGCAGTTGGGTGAGGGAGCACACGTGCTGCTCGACTACTTCCGCGGCGTGGGCCCGGCGCCCGAGCAGTTCGAGACGACGCCCGACACCGCCACTGCGAGCGGCTGACCGAACAGCTCGTGACCGACTGTGGCCTGTCGCTCCCGTAGGCTCTTGGCTGCATGAAGGCACTCATTCTTGCCGGGGGCGCCGGCACACGACTCAGGCCGATCACACACACCCGGGCCAAGCAGTTGGTTCCTGTCGCCAACAAGCCGATCCTGTTCTACGGCATCGAGGCGATGGTGGCGGCCGGGATCACCGAGATCGGTGTGATCGTCGGCGACACCCGTGCCGAGGTGATGCAAGCGCTCGGCGACGGCACGAGTTTCGGCGCTGCGTTCACGTACATCCCCCAGGAGGATCCGCTCGGATTGGCGCATTGTGTGTTGATCGCGCGCGAGTTTCTGGCCGACGACGACTTCGTGATGTATCTCGGTGACAACCTGCTCGAGCAGAACCTCGCAGCCTTCGTGGCGGCATTCGAAACAGCTCGCGCCTCCGGCGAGCCGCCCGTCGCCCAGATCCTGCTCAAGCAGGTTCCGGATCCACATCGATTTGGGATCGCCACCCTCGACAGTGCCGGCAATGTTGTCGAGTTGGTCGAAAAGCCCGACGACCCGCCGAGCGACCTCGCCCTGGTCGGGGTCTACCTGTTCACTGCGAGGATCCACGACGCGGTCGCCGGTATTCGCCCATCCGAGCGCGGCGAGCTGGAGATCACGGATGCGATTCAATGGCTGCTCGACCAAGGCGAACGGGTGCGTTGCGAGCTGCTCACCGGATGGTGGATCGATACCGGCAAGTTGACGCCGCTGCTCGAGGCCAACCGACTGCTGCTCGAGAAGATCGAGACCAATATCGAGGGCAGTGTCGACCAGGCCTCGACGATCGAGGGTCGTGTCATCGTTGGCCAGGGAGCAGAGATCATCAACTCTACGATCCGTGGACCGGTGGCGATCGGTGCCGGCACGCGTGTCGAAGACTCGTTTATCGGGCCGTTCTCGGCCGTCGGCAGTCGCTGTGTCGTGCACCATTCAGAGGTCGAGCACTCGGTGATCATGGACGACTCATCGATCGTCGACATCGCTCGGCTGGAAGACAGCCTGATCGGGTCGAACGCGCTGGTTCAACGCTCGCGACAGAAGCCGAGGGCGTTACGCCTGATGGTCGGCGATCACTGCCAGATCGACGTCGAGTGAGGGTCAGCGCGATGACTGTGGAGATCATCGATTTCGAGATCCGTCCCGGGGTTATCGACGGGTTGCTGGCGGTCACTCCGAAGCAGGTCACCGACGACCGCGGGACGATTCGCGAGCTGTTCCGTCAAACGGCTTTCGAATCGGCAGGTATCAACCTCGCGCCGTTCCGGCAGATCAATGTCACCGAGTCGGGGCGTGGGTGTGTGCGCGGCATGCATGCCGAGCACATGACCAAGCTGCTGACGCTGGCCGCAGGCGAGGCACTCGGCGTCTATGTCGATCTACGACCTGACTCGCCCTCGTTCCGCCAGGTCGAAACTGTCGAGTTGCGGCCCGGGGTGCAAGTACTCGTACCCGCCGGTGTCGCCAACGGGTTTCAGGCGCTGACCGCCCGATGCCAGTACGTGTACTGCTTCGATGCCGAGTGGACCCCAACCATGTCTGGGCTTGCGTGCACTCCACTCGATCCGGCACTCGGCATCGCCTGGCCGATCGCGATCGACCCCGACGACCCGACACAGATATCGGCCAAAGACCGCGAAGCTCCGCTACTGGCCGAGGTCGCCAACACCGCAAGGCGCGAATCATGAAGCTGTTCGTCACCGGCGCCGCCGGATTCATCGGTTCTAACTATGTGCGCTGGGTGCTCGCCAACACCGACCACGAGATCACGGTGTTCGACAAGCTCACCTATGCCGGCAATCTCGCCAACATCGAAGACGTGCTCGATGATCGGCGATGCCGGTTCGTACACGCTGATATCTGTGACCAGCACGCCGTCACCGAGCACATGCCGGGCCATGACGCGGTTGTGCACTTCGCCGCCGAGTCCCATGTCGACCGGTCGATCGCCGATCCGTACGCGTTTGTCACCACCAACACGTTCGGCACGAATGTGTTGTGTGACGTCGCGCTGCAGGTCGGGGTTCAGAAGTTTCTGCACATCTCGACCGACGAGGTGTACGGCTCGATCGAGCAGGGATCATTCGCCGAAGGCGACCTGCTGACACCGCGTTCGCCCTACTCGGCGGCCAAGGCCGGCAGCGATCTGATCGCTCTCAGCTATCACACCACCTATGGCCTGCCGGTCGTCGTAACACGGTGCTCGAACAACTACGGCCCGTATCAGTTTCCCGAGAAACTGATTCCGCTCTTCACCACGAACTTGCTCGACGGCAAGCAGGTTCCGCTGATGGGCGATGGCGGCAATGTTCGGGACTGGATCCACGTCGAGGACCACAACCGAGCTGCTCACTTGGTACTCGAAGAGGGCACGGTGGGCGAGATCTACAACATCGGTGCACACAACGAGATCACCAACAACGACATCACGACGCGACTGCTCGAACTCACGGGTCGCGACGAGTCGTTCATCGACTGGGTGCCCGACCGGCTTGGGCACGATCGTCGGTACTCGGTACAGATCGACAAGATCACCGCCCTCGGGTGGAGGCTCGAACGCGACTTCGATCAGGGCCTTGCACACACCGTCGCCTGGTACCGCGAGCACCGCGACTGGTGGGAGCCGTTGAAGCAGCGGAACGGACTCTGATGAGGATTCTGATCACTGGCGCCGGCGGCCAGCTCGGCCACGACCTCGCGATTCATTGCGCGGCGATGGGCGACGACGTGGTCGAAACCGATCGTCAGCTGCTTGACGTCGGCGATCGAGACGCGGTGCACGGAGCGGTCGCCGGCGTGCGGCCCGACACCGTCGTCAATACTGCGGCATGGACCGCGGTCGACGCCTGCGAAGGAGACCGCTCACGGGCTTTGCGTGTCAATGCACTCGGCCCACGCTGGCTTCGTGAGGCGAGCTCGCTGTGTGGTGCCCACCTCGTGCAACTCAGCACCGACTATGTGTTCGACGGCACACTCGACCGTCCGTATCACGAGTGGGACCTCGCCAACCCTCCGTCGGTCTATGGGCAGTCGAAGTTGGCAGGCGAGATCGAAGCCGGCGCCGGCGCCACAATCGTGCGGACGTCATGGGTCAGTGGGGCCAACGGCAACAACATCGTCAAGACCGTGCTGCGGCTGGCAGCCGAGCGGCCGTCGCTCAGTTTTGTCGACGACCAGATCGGGTGCCCGACGTTCACAGCCGACCTTGCTCCGATGGTTCGCCGGCTCGCCGTCGACCGTCTAGCCGGCGCCTATCACGTCACCAACCAGGGTGCCGTGAGTTGGTACGAGTTCGTGCGCGACGTCGTTTCCGCGGCGGGGCACGACCCCGACATGGTCGAGCCGATCTCGACCGCCGACCTGCAGCCCCCCCGGCCTGCGCCGCGACCGGCCAACAGCGTGCTCGACAACGTTGCCCTGCGCGAGAGCGGAATTCCTCTGCTTCGGCACTACCGCGAGCCGCTCGGCGAGCTGGTCGAACAACTCACCGGCTGATCCCGAGCAACCGCCGGGCACCTTCGGCGCCAGAGATGACGAGTCCCCATGTGCCCATACCGCCCGTTCGGCCTACCCTCGCGTCGATGGGTTTCTCACGCTCCGAGCTCGAGTCGTTCAGAGACGCGAACGTGCCCGATCTCGTCGGTCCCGGGCTGAAGCTGCTGTTTGTCGGAATCAATCCGGGTCTCTGGACCGCCGCGACTCAGACTCATTTCTCTCATCCCGGCAACCGCTTCTATCCGGCGCTGCTGTTGGCGGGTGTGGTCGATCACGAGATCGATCGCGGCGTCGGGATGACCAACACCGATCGCCGAAGTTTGATCGAACGCGGTATCGGGATCACGAATGTGGCGCACCGAACAACGGCGAAGGCGTCCGAACTCTCGGCGGCAGAGCTGCGCCGGGGTGGCGAGCAGCTGCGCGACTTCGTCTCCGAACATCGACCCGCCGTGGTCGCTGTGGCAGGGATCACGGCCTATCGGACAGCGTTCCGTCAACCAAAGGCGGTGATGGGCAGACAACCCGAACTGTTCGAAGGGGCGATCTTGTGGGTCGTCCCCAATCCGAGCGGGCTCAACGCCCACGAAACGACGGAGACCTTGGCAGCTGCGTACCGCCGGCCGGCGCTGGCCGCGGGGCTGAGGCTCGGCTGATCTCGCCAGGTCCATCACAGCTGGTCTCGGGACGTACTGCGACCGGTGTCTGCGAGGTCGCAGGCATTCGCCCCGGTCTGTTGCCGGGCTACACCGTCGACCGGGCATGATGGGGGCCGTGCCTCAACCGTTGCGCGTCGCCTACACCCTCGAACAGTGTTGGCACGATGTTCCCGGCGGTACGGCCGTGGCGGCGCTACGGGTTGCTCGCGAGCTTGATCGGCGGTCGGATATCTCGATCGTCGGTGTCGCTGGGTATCACCGACGTCACCCGGCGGCCCCCTACGTGCCACCGGTGAAGGTGCGACGGTTGGCGCTGGCGCGACCCTGGCTGTACGAGACCTGGAATCGTTGGGAGCGGCCGCGGGTCGAGCGTGTCACCGGGCCGGTCGACGTCTGCCATTCGACCACAGCGATACCGGCGGCTACATCGGCTCCACATGTGGTCACTGTCCATGACGTGGCGTTCGTGCATGCACCCGAGCGGTTCAGTCGTCACGGGGCGCGTGTGATGCTGGCAGGGCTGGAAAGGTGTCGCACTGCGGATCTGGTGATGTGCCCCAGCAAATCGGTGGCGGCCAACCTGGTCGAACTGGGTTTTAGTCAAGATCGGCTGCGGGTCGTGCCGTGGGGTGTCGACCGGGTCGATGTCTCCGATGCCGAAGTCGTTCGTGTGCGCACGGCGCATCGACTGCCCGAGCGGTTTGTCCTGTTCGTGGGAACACTCGAACCGCGCAAGAACCTCGAACGCCTGGTGGCCGCCGTCAACCGGCTCGACGACCCGATTCCGCTCATCGTCGTCGGTGCCGCCGGCTGGGGGGCGGCCGCCTCCGTGGTGGCCGGTTTGGACTGCCGCTTTCTCGGTTTCGTTCCCGACGCCGATCTTGCGCCGTTGTATCGGGCGGCCTCGGTGTTCGCCTATCCCAGTCTGGAGGAAGGGTTTGGGCTCCCCCTGCTCGACGCAATGTCGCAGGGGGTGCCCGTCGTCACGAGCAGCGGCTCGGCAACCGAGGAGGTGGCCGGTGGCGCCGCCGTGTTGGTCGACGCCCTCGATGTCGACTCGATCGCCGACGGCCTGACGAGGGCGCTATCCGATCGTCGATCATGGTCGCAGCCGGGCCGCGATCGGGCCGCCCAATTCTCGTGGGCGGCTTGTGCCGAAGCGACGATGGCGGTCTATCTAGAGGTGGCGCGGTGACCGCTGCGGTCCGTGTTGCAGTGAACCTGACGTGGATCGCTCCGGGCAGGGTCGGCGGCTCCGAGGAGTATCTGGTTCGGCAGCTGTCGGGTCTTCCCGACGACGGGTTGATCGAGCCGACAGTGTTTTGTCAAACGGCGTTTGTCGAAGCGCACCCCGAGGTGGCGGATCGGTTTCCGGTCGTCACCGTGCCGCTGCGCCGCGACCTGCGGGCAACTCGCATCGTGGCTGAACACACGTGGCTGGCAGCCCGCACGCGTTCGGCCGACATCGTGCATCATGGTGGCGGAACCGCCCCTCTGGTCGGCCGCCGACCGATCGTGCTGACCGTGCACGACCTGCAGTACCTCCGGTATCCCGAATACTTCCAACGCATCCGCCACTCGTATCTCGACCGCATGATGCCCAGATCGGCGCGGCGGGCAGCGATCGTGACCGTTCCGTCCGCCTATGTCAGGCGCACGGTCGTCGAGGCGTTTGGGATCGATCACGACAATGTCGTAGTGGTTCCGCATGGGGTGCCCGATCTGGAGCCGCCCTCGGAGGCCGACGTCTCGACGGTTCTCGGTCGATACGGTCTGGCCGATCGGCCGTTCGTCGTGTATCCCGCCATCACTCACCCCCACAAGCGCCATCGTGTGCTGATCGACATGCTTGCTCACCTCGACCCCGAGATCGCCGTCGTGCTGGTTGGCGGAGCCGGAACGGCGGAAAACGATGTCCGCCATGCGATCGCCGTCAGTGCTCATCGCGACCGTGTGGTGCGTACCGGTCGCGTCGCTGACGTCGACCGCAACGCGCTGATCTGGTCGGCGTCGGCGCTGGTGTTTCCCAGCGAGTACGAGGGATTCGGGGCCCCGCTCGTCGAGGCGATGGTGCTCGCGACACCGATCGTGTGCAGTGCCGCCGAGGCGGTCGCCGAGGTTGCCGGCGAAGCCGCTGTTGTGATCTCCGAGTCGACTCCGCAGGCATGGGCCGCCGGAGTTCACCTAGCGCTCGGGGAGCGCGAACGGCTGGTCGAGTTGGGTCGTGAGCGTCGGCGAGAATTCACGCTCGAGATTGCCGGGAGGGCCCTGGCCGATGCCTATCGCCTGGCGGCTGGGTCATGAAGATCCTCGTGTTGTGCCCCCATTTCGAGCCCGATACGGCCCCGACCGGCACCGTGATGACCAGGATCGTGCACGAGTTGGCCACCCACGGTCATCAACTGCACGTCGTTACGGCGCTGCCGTGGTACCGCCGGCACCAGATCGAGCCGGGGTGGACTGGACGATGGATTCGTACCGAACAAACGAGCTGGGGCACGGTCACGCGTGTACAACCCTTCGCTGGCAACGACAAGCGCAATCTGATCCGACGGGCGGTCGGGTTTGCCGGTTTCTCCTTGCTGGCTGGGGTGGCTGGGGTTCGGGCGGGCGGATGGTTCCGCAAGGCCGACATCGTGCTCGCAATGTCTCCTCCGCTCACGCTCGGCATAACGGGTTGGATGGTCGGTGTGGCGCGGCGGGCGCGTCTGGTCTTCAACATCCAGGACGTCTTCCCGGATGCCGCGGTGCGGACCGGGGCGATCACCGATCGACGCCTGATCGCCGGCGCCGAGTGGCTCGAGCGGCTGAGCTATCGCCGAGCTCGGGCCGTCACCGTGCTCAGCGAGGATCTGCGCGATAACCTGGTTGCCAAGCTGGGCCCGCAGAATGGTGGCCGGATCCATGTGATCCCAAACTTCGTCGACACCGAGCTGCTTCAGCCGGGCGACCGGATGACCCAGTACCGTGCCGAGCTCGCGATCGGAGATGGTCCGGTCGTGCTGTATGCCGGCAACGTCGGGTTCTCACAATCGTTGGACCTCGTAGTGGACGCCGCCCGCGCCTGCCCCGACATCACCTTCGTGATCAACGGCGACGGTGCCGCCAGGCCGGGGTTGGAGGCCGGCGCAGGCGGGCTCACGAATCTGCGCTTCGTCGGTTACCAACCGGCTCAGCGGCTCTCGGAGGTATTGGCCTCGGGTGACGTTCACGTGGTGCCGTTGCGGGCCGGGCTCGGCAACGTCAGCGTGCCATCGAAGACGTACTCCAGCCTGGCCGTTGCCCGCCCGGTGGTCGCCTCGATCGACGACGCCACCGAGATTCCGAGATTGCTCGCCGTGGCAGGCGCCGGGATCTCCGTCGCTCCTGGTGATCGAGAGGCGTTCATCCAGGCGATCCGGGCACTGGTCGACGATCCGCAACGGGCGGCGCAACTTGGCGACGCGGGTCGACGGTGGGTCGTGGCCGAGGCATCCCCGGCGGCTGTCGGGGATGCATACGACCAGCTCATGCGAGTTATCGCGGGCGAGTAAGCTCGTAGCTGGGGTGCCCGGGGATGCGGCGATCCCCCCGATAGCCTGCCCGACGTGGCAAGTAGCTCCTCGTCGACCAAGAAGGCCGCCAAACTCGCTCAAAAGGGCCAGGGCCAGAAGATTCGCTTTCAGGGCGGTGCTGTCTTTCCGATCATTGTCGCGGTCACGCTGATCTTGGGACTGGGTCTGATCGTCTACTCCCGTCAGTCGCTGCCTGCAGCTGACTCGTCGCCGCCGACGATCAACGATCACTGGCATGCCGCCTATGGGTTCTACCTGTGCGATTCGTGGTACCAGCTCGAAGGCAACCTCGAAGAGCGCAACTCGCAGGGCCAGTTCATCAACACAAACTTCCTGCAAACCGGTATTCACAGCCACGACGACGGGATCATCCACTGGCACCCGTATACGTCTCGTGCCGTCGGCCGAAACGCCACACTCAGTGTGTTTCTCGACACCTACGAGGTCGTGCTCGCCAACGATTCGTTGAAATTCCCGTCGGTGGCGGCGTTGTCGTCGAACGCCGAGTTCCCTGCTCAGAACTTCAACCCGCTCGAGGAATACATCGAGGGCGAGACGCAGTGCAACGGCGAAGACGCCGAGGTGTCCGTCAAAGCATGGGGTGCGTTCACCGACACCGACGGCGGGCGTCGCTTCATCGCCAATATGGACGAGGTGCACATCGACAACGATGGCATGGTGTTCGCGATCTACTTCACGGCCGACGAGTCAGACCAGTCGATGCCGCCGTGGGCGCAAGACCTTCCGCAACTCGGCGCCGTCGACTCGCTCCAGGTCACCCCCGACGACCTCCTCCAGAGCGCGACAACGACGGTTGGCACCGATAACGCAGCGACCGACTCGGTCGCTGGCGACAACACGGCGTCTACGATTCCAGATCAAACGGACGCGCCTACCACCACCACCACCACCACTGCCGTCGGCGGCTGATGTTCGCTGTCGTTTTGGTCGGCGGCTTCGGTACCCGCCTCCGCCCGCTGACCAACGACATCCCCAAGCCAATGTTGCCGGTCGTGCACCGGCCGATGATCGTCGACCTGGTCGAGCGACTCGCCGTCGCGGGCATCACCGATGTGGTGTTGGCGCTCGGGTTCCGTCCCGAGCCGTTTGCATCGGCCTTCGTCAACCAGCGTCACGGTGACGTGCGAATACATTACGCGGTCGAGCCTGAACCGCTCGACACGGGCGGAGCGATCGCGTTTGCCGCCCGGTTGGCCGGCATCGACGACACGTTCGTCGTCGCCAACGGTGATGTCATCACCGATCTCGATGTGTCGTTCCTGATCAATGAGCACCACCGGCTCGGAACTACTGCGACGATTCACCTCACCCCGGTCGATGATCCCTCAGCGTTCGGTGTTGTCGAGATCGGCGCAGCCGGCGTTGTGCATCGGTTCATCGAGAAGCCTCAGCCAGGCGATACCGATTCGAACCTGATCAATGGCGGCACGTATGTGTTCGAACCATCTGCGCTCGACCTGATCAAACCCGACGTGCCGATCTCGGTTGAGCGCGACACCTTTCAGACGCTCGTCAGACAAGGCCGACTGGCTGGAGTGTCCACCACCGACTACTGGATCGACACCGGGCGACCCGAGCAGTTTCTACAGGCGAACCTCGACCTGATTCGTGGGGTACGCGGACCGAAACCCGTTGCCACCGACCCCACCGCTGTTGTGTCCGCCGACGCGATCGTGATCGAGTCTGTCATTTCCGCTGGTGTCGTGGTCGGGCCGGGGGCCAGTATCGCCGACTCGGTGTTGCTGCCCGGGGCATGTATCGATGCAGACGCCGATGTGCGCGGTTCGATCGTCGCCGGTCGCGTCGGCGCAGGGGCCACCGTCGAAGCGTGCGTCGTGGGCTCCGATTTTTCGGTCGTCGCCGGCTCGGTTCACGTCGGCCAGCGGCTTCCGAACCATGGCTGATCCTGGCTGAGCCGGACGGGCGCGGGCATGATGGGGTCGTGACGAACGCGATGGTGATCGGAGGGGCAGGATTTATCGGGTCCCACCTCGTCGACCGATTGCTCGCCGACGGCTCGGCAGTCGACGTGATCGACGATCTGTCGATGGGAGGCTTGGCAAATCTCGCTGACGCTCGTTCGGTCGGCGGCGCGCTCAAGATTCATCACCTCGATGCCGGCAGCGGCGAGTGTTCGTCGCTGATCGGGATGCGTACCCCCGACGTACTGTTCCACCTGGCGGCGATCCCGCGTGGCGATCCCTCGGCGCAACAGTTGGCTGCATCGTTTGCCACCACGATGGCTGTGCTCGACGCCGCCCGAGCCCATCGAGTGACGAAAGTCGTCGTGCCGCTGCCGGCGACGGCGTTGTATGGCCGACCGGGAAGCCGAGATCTGCCACTCAAGGAACTGCCGATCGAACCGCGCGGAGTTCGTGGCGTGGTCGCCAGAGCAGTGATCGATCTGCTGAACGTCTACCGCGAACTCGACGACCTCGAGTTCACGGTGCTCGCTCTTTCGACGGTGTACGGCCCACGTCAACGCCCCGCAGGGGGAGTCGTCGCCGCCTTCCAGGCGGCCGCCACCGAGCGGGCGGCACCTGTCATCACCGGTGACGGACGACAGACGCGTGACTTCCTGTTTGTCGACGACGCCGTCGACGCCATCGTTCGCGCCGGCGAACGTGGCAGCGGGCTGGTTGTCAATGTCGGCACGGGTGAACAAACCAGCCTTCGCGATCTGTGGAGTTCGATCGCCGGTCGGTCGGGCAAGGATCCGCAGTTCCGGCCGGCCGCCGGCGATGAGATCAATCGGTTCGCCGTGTCGCCGATGCGAGCCCGCATCCACCTGTCATGGTCGCCGTGGACGTCGCTTACCGAAGGTCTTATGCAGCTGCGTTGATCAGACGGCGGCGATACAGGCGAGTGCCAGCGCCCGCGCCCGATCGATGTCGAACATGATCGACGGTTCAACGACACACCGCGGGCCCACCAACTCGACCGCGGAGGCGAGGTGGGCGTCGACGGGGTCGACAACGAGCACGGCGGCGATCGGCGCATACAGCCGGGCGACGCCCACTACAGAGGGCTCGATGCCCAGTTCGTGCAACATCCGGTCGGCGGGCCCCTTCAAGGCGGCGCCGCCGACGATCGGCGAAATCGCGACGACCCTATGGCGACGCTCGGCCAGCAGCCGATCGACCTCTGGCAGTGCCCGGATCGGCGCGATCGACACGAGCGGGTTAGAGGGGGCGATGATGATCACATCGGCGCCGGTGATCGCCGCTCGTGCAGATTCGGTCAGCCGAGCTGAGGAATGTTCAAAACTGATGCCCGCCACGGCAACGGCGTGTCGCAGTCGTACGAAGTAGTCCTGGAATGTCACCTGCTGACCGGACTCGGCGAGGGTGACAACCGTTCGAAATCGATCGTCGGTCATCGGCAGCACGCAAAGACCGAGGCCCCAAGCCCGTGTGATCTCTGCCGTCACATCGGTCAACGTGGCACCCTCGACCAGTCGCGCCGTCCGGTAGAAGTGGGTAGCCAGGTCGCGATCACCGAGGCCGAACCAGGTCGGTGCCGCCGACGACCCGGACGGACGTACGTCGACATAGCGCTGCATCGCTTCCATTGCATGCCAGGATTCGCCCGCCAACCCCCAGCCGCGGACAGGGTCGATCGCTTCCGCCAGGGTGTAGGTGATCGTGTCGAGGTCGGGTGAGATCGACAATCCGTGCAGCTCGGTGTCGTCGCCCGTGTTGACGATCGCCGTCACCTCGCTTGCCGACACGGCGGCCAGCAGCCCCCTCAAGAATCTTGCGGCGCCGACGCCGCCGGCCAGCACGGTGATCCTCATCAGTGCGCCTCCATCGCCTTTCGATACAGATCGACCAGCCCGTTCGCCGTTTGCTCCCACGAGAACCGTTTGACGTTGCGGTAGCCGGCTTCGATCAGTCCGAGGCGGTCGACACCGCCGGTGAGCACACGATCCAGGCCGGCAGCGAACGCTTCGGGATGATGATCGTCGATCAGCACCACCGCCGGGCCGGCGACCTCGGCGATCGCCCCGGCACGGCTGGCGACGACGGGCGTACCGGCCGACTGAGATTCGAGAATCGGAAAACCGAATCCTTCATCGAGACTGGGGTATGCCAGCGCTGCGGCATGACGCAACAACCACTGTTTGGTGTTGTCGTCGATCCGGCCGAGCCGATGCACCCGTGCGCTGACCGTTGGCGGCAAGGCCTTGATTGCAGCCGTGACAGCGTCGGTATCGTTGCCGGGCCCACCGGCCAGAACGAGATGGTTGTCATGCTGATTTGCGACGAGAAGACCAAACGCCTGGATCAGCAGCGGCAAGGCCTTTCGGCGCTCTTCGGTGGCGATCGCAACGATGAACGAAGCGCCGGCGAAGGGCGAGGCATCGTGGGGCCGAATCGGTTGTGCGCCTTCGGCTGGGGCCGGCGGCGGGCCGAGGTAGATGGTGACTACACGATCGGTGTCGAGCAGGCTCCGAGCCGCTTCGGCGGTGGCATCGGAACTGGTGTGCACCCAGGCGCCTCGCCGAACGGCACGACGCAGAACGGCGCCCGCCCGCTGAACTACCGGCGTCGCCAGCTGCGAATGCGCCAGGAACCAGCAGTCGTAGACCGAGACAACGACGGGTAGTCGAGTCGGTGGTGCCACGTAGTTGGTGCCGTGGACAAGGTCGACGCCGCTCAACCAACGGTCGGCGCTGGGTCGATCGATCCTTGACCAGAGCTGTGAGGCGACCAAACCTGGTATCGGAAGTCGCCGATGGCCGGCCGAGGGTGTCGATCGGAAGCTCACGATGTAGGGCTCGACGGCGACGTCATCGCGCTGTTCGAGCGCCTTGATCATGCCGTCGACGGCTACTGCGACGCCGGTGCGGTGCCCATACAACGGGCCGGCGTCGACAGCGAGACGGAGTGGGGGTGTGGCCATGTTGTTGGCCACGGTAGTCGGCCAGCCGATCGCCGGACCCCACAGGAATCCCTGCGACCCTCGTAGACTCGCTGGGGTCTATCGACTGAGGAGATCTGCAAGGTGCCACGCGCGTTCATCACCGGAATCACTGGCCAGGACGGCCAGCATCTGGCCCAATTCCTACACGATCAAGGCTATGACGTGTATGGCATGGTCAAGGGTCAGAGCAATCCTCGCGTCGCTGCAGTGCTCGAAGAGATGCCGTTCATCGAGATGATCCCCGGCGACCTCGCCGATCTGCCATCGCTGGTGGCCGCGCTCGAGGTGTCGCAACCCGACGAGGTGTACAACCTCGGAGCGATCAGCTTCGTTGCACTCAGCTTCAACCAAGCCGAGCTGACGGCCAACATCACCGGGCTCGGTGTGTTGCGGATGCTCGAGGCGATCCGCATGATCGGCGGCAGCCAAAACAACCCGATCCGCTTTTATCAGGCGTCATCGTCGGAGATGTTCGGCAAGGTGCGCGAGACCCCCCAGAACGAGGCCACGCCATTTCATCCTCGTAGCCCATACGGGTGCGCCAAGGTGTTCGGCCACGACATCGTGGTCAATTACCGCGAGAGCTACGACTTGTTCGCTTGTTCTGGGATCCTGTTCAATCACGAGGGTCCCAAGCGCGGTATCGAGTTTGTTACCCGCAAGGTCACAAATGCTGTTGCCCGCATCAAGCTCGGCCTGCAGCACGAACTGGTGCTCGGCAATCTGGATTCGAAACGCGACTGGGGCTACGCCGGTGACTATGTCAAGGCGATGTGGATGATGCTGCAGCAGGACCAGCCGGACGACTTTGTGATCGCAACCGGGCAAACCCACTCGATCCACGAGCTCGTCGAGCGGGCGTTCGCCGAGGTCGGTATTGAAAACTGGCGCGACTATGTGCGCCAGGATCCGAAGTTCTTCCGGCCTGCGGAGGTCGATTTGTTGATCGGCGATGCCTCCAAGGCCAGCGACAAGCTCGGTTGGCGGCCCGAGGTCGATTTCCCGGCGCTGATCGGGATGATGGTGCAGAACGATCTCGAGATCGAGGCAAAGAAGGCCGGCGTCACGCTGTAGTTTGCCATTCCGATCGGCGCGCCGCCCTTGCCGCGATCGCTCAGGCAACTGGGGCTGGTCAGGTTTCGAACGGCATGTCGGTGATGGCGTCCATCACCGAGTCCGACGTTGGGGCGACGCCGGCCCGCAACCTGTGTCGGAGCGCAGCAGCGAAACAGATCAGCGCTGCGCCGCTCGAGATCACCAGCCCGATCTCGATCCTGCGGAACAAAAGATCGCTCGACAGCCAGGTTCCGAGCAGAAATCCGGCGACCCCGACCCCCCATCCGAGTGCGACGAGGGCGTGGCCTTGCAGGGCGATCACGGCTTGGGCAGTGGCCAACCCCGCCATGTACAGCGCGCTGGAGAGAGCGAGCATCGCCAGCGTACGGCCACCAAGTTCTGCGTTGTACACCGTTTCGACGGCGAACGGGCCGATCAGGAAGGCCCCGACGGTGCCGATGATGCCGACGGCAGCGACGATTTGCATCAGTTTGGCGAGGCCTTGACGAAACTCGGCAAACTCACCGCGCGCCGAGAGTCGCGCCAACCGCGGCAGGAGTGCGGCCTGCACCGCCTGGAACAGGAACAAGGGGATCCGGGCGAGCAGCACGCCGAACCCGAACCAGACGACCAGATCGGCCTGGCCGTCGTTGGCAAGTAGCGTGGCGGTCACCGGCCCGGCGTTGAGCAGTGTGGCCGAACACACGGTTCCGATCAGCAACCAGCCGAGGTTCTGTGTGACCTCGTTCCAAGGGGCCTCTGGGCCTGGCTTGGTCTGCAAATGGCCCTTGGCCCTCACGACGACCACGGCGACCAGCGGTGAGAGCGCTACGGCGAAGGCGTATGGAGCGGCAGAGTCGATACCGATCACGGCGAGCGTGACGCAAGCGATGATACGGATCACGCCGTCGGAGCCCATCACGAATGCGTATGCCCTGAAACGGCCCGTGCCGGCGCACACCCCACGGGCAAGATGTGCCGGCGCATACGACACGAATGCGGTGGCGAGTGCCACCATCATCCACCAGTCGCCATCGAAGTACACGGAGGTGATCAGCGGACTGGCGATCAGCATCGCGACCACGACGACGCCGGTGATGACGGCCCCGAGTACCACGATCCGTCGAACCACCGGTTGACCGCCTTGCCCAAGAGCTTTGCGATGCGATAACGCACGGCCAAGTTCTTGTTCGAGCGGGAGAAAGAATCCAGGCGCGAGCGCGAAGGTCGCGAACCACATCGCCACGATCGGCTTGAACTCTTCCTCGCCGAGCGCCACCTCGCCGACCTTGAAGAAGGCGTATGTGGCGATTCCTGCGACCAGTAGGGCGAAGCCAACGGGCATGGTGCCCTCGGGGAGTGGAAGGCGACGGGCGACGGGGCTTGGCAGAGGGTTGGCGGACGAGGACACGACGAGTCCGAGGCTATCTGTGGGCCCAGCGGGCGCGGGGTTCAGATCGGCGATCAGGGCTGTTCGCCCTGTCACCTGGTTATCGCATCGATTCGTGAATGCAACCGCTCGTGGTAGGACTCTTGCCACAGAGTTCGTCGCGCCTTGTCGTGCTTCATTGTGCTTTGTCATTCGACGCAGCGCCGCCGGTAGCGGCGATTCGGGCACTAACCTCGGTGCATCGTGGAGACGGACCCCCAACTCGTACCGTCGGTCGTGTCCGTGATGGTGGTGCACGAACCGGGCGACTGGTTCGACGAGACGCTCGACACGCTCGCCGCTCAGGGGTACGCCAATCTTCGTACGCTGTTCTTGCTGGCGGCACGCAACGACCTTGAGGTCGTCGAGCTGACCGAGCGGATTCGAAACGTCATCCCGACCGCCTTCGTCCGTGCGCTGGCTGCCAACGTCGGCTTTGGGCCCGCCGTCAACGAGGTGCTGCGACTGGTCGAGGGCGACAACGGCCTGTTTCTGCTCTGCCACGACGACATCGCCCTGGCACCAGACGCCGTGGGCGTGATGGTCGAAGAGCTGTTCCGGTCGAATGCCGGGATCGTCGGACCAAAGCTCACCGATTGGGACGAGCCGCGCTTGCTCCAACACGTCGGGCTAGGTCTCGACAGATTCGGAGAGGTCGATCCGGTGATCGGGCCGGGCGAGTTCGACCAAGAACAGCACGATGCCGTTCGAGACGTGTTCGTCCTGCCCTCGGCATGTCTGCTCGTTAGAGCGGATCTGTTCCGGGTGCTCGGCGGCTTCGATCCGGCCGTTTCGTTCCACGGCGAAGACGTCGATATCTGCTGGAGGGCGCACCTGACAGGGGCACGCGTGATCGTGGTGCCCGACGCGGTGGTGCGTCACCGCGAACGACTCTCCGAACGTCGCGCCGACCTCAACCACCGCGCCTTGCGTAGCCGGCACCGGATGCGTGCTGTCGCCACGTTGACCAGCGGCTCGCGGCTGCTCGTTCGGTCGATCCAAATGGTGATGTTGACCCTTGTCGAGCTTGTCGTCGGGCTGTTCACCGGCCGTTTCGGCGAAGCGCTCTCATCGCTGCGGGCGCTGGTCGAGTTGATTCCTCGGTCGGGGTCTATCTTCGCCAGGCGACGCACGATTCGTGGCCAACGGGTTGTGCACGAGCGAGAGGTGCTCGGTCTGCAGGACCGGGGAAGCTCGCGCCTCACCTCATACCTGCGCGGCAAAGAGACCATGACCTTCGTCGGCGCCGACAGCACCGTGAGGCGATGGCGTGAAGCATCGTTTGGACCCTTCCTTGCTTGGTTGGTCGTCGTGTTGGCGATCGTGATCGGGAGTCGCACCTTCATCCGTCAGTCGGTGCCTATGGTGGGTGAGTTCCTGCCGTTTCCAGACAGCCCGGCCGATCTATGGGATCAGTATCGGGGCAGCTTCGATGGCCGATCGTTTGGGTCGACGGCCGCCTTGCCAACTGGCTGGGCGCTGCTTGCGCTTGGCAGCGTGCTCTCGTTGTTCCGGATGGGGCTGCTGCTCACGGCGTCGATCGTCGGGCTCTATCTGCTCGGGGCGCTTGGCGCATGGCGGCTGTCGACCGTCTTCCCCGTCAACCGGGCACGGATTGCCGGGATGGTGATCTATGTCGGCACGCCGCTTGTCCCAGGGCTGCTCAGCAGGGGTGACTGGTCGGCGCTGGCATGGTTCGCGGCGCTGCCGTGGATGCTCCATCTGCTGCGCCGGTCGGCCGGAATCGAAACCGCCGACCCGTCCGCCGCAAGTCTCGACCTGGCCGATGGTGTCATCCGGGCCGGGCTACGCCACCGTCTACGGGCATTGGCGTTTTTGGCTCTCGTGTTGGCGGTCACCGCTGGTTTTGTGCCGGTTGTCATGTTGTTGTGGGGTGCCGTCGGTCTGATCGTCGCCGTCGCAACGCTGATCGCCGGCGGATCGTGGCGGGTAGCGCTGTGGTTGGCCGGATCGACGATTGTGTCGGTGCTGGTCGGCGTGGTCTTGAACCTGCCGTGGGCGCTCGACTGGACGTGGGGCGATCTGGTTGGCGTCAACCAGAGCGGTTCGACGGGCCGGGCGCTGCACGAGATCGCCTCGCTGTCGCCAACATCTGATCGTTTCGCCGTGCTGGCCGTCACGTTGTATCTGCCCGTGCTGGCGGCCGTGGCGATCACTCGCGCGTGGCGACTGACGTGGAGCATTCGGGCGGCGGCGCTGGTTCTCGTGTTCGGAGCGCTGCTGGTCGCCTCCGAACGTGGCAGCCTTGATGTCGCACTGCCTCCGCCATCGATGCTGGCTGTGCCGGTTGCCCTTGGTCTGGCGCTGGGAGGCGCCGCGATCAGCGGAGGATTCGGCTCGGACGTGTTGGGGCGTGGATTCGGCTGGCGTCAACCGCTTGGTGTGCTTGCCAATCTGGCCATCGTGATCGGGCTCGTGCCAGCGGTTCTGGCGATTGGTGATGGGTCGTGGCACACGCCCCGAACACCGATGCCGAGTTTGCTTGCTGCGCAGCTCCCCGCTGATCCCGTTGCGGGTGACTTTCGGGTGTTGTACGTCGGCGATCCACGCGTGTTGCCGGTGCCCAGCCGCCAGTTCAGCGACGGGATCGCGTATGCGGTCACCGATGCTGGCCCGCTCGAATTCACCGATCGCTTCTTCGTGGCTTCGACTCGTGCCGACGACGCCGTTGAGTCGGCGCTGAGGCTGATCGCCGATGGGTCGACATTGCGAGCGGGTCGCATCTTGGCACCGCTCGGCATCAGGTATGTCGTGATACCAGAGTTCGATGGGGCGGCATCGACGGTCGACCAGCCGATTCCAATTGCAGCGGGGCTGCTGGCGGCGTTCCAGAACCAGCTCGACATCGGCTCGATCTACGGCCAGCCTTCGTTGGAGATCTATGTCAATCAGGCCTGGTTTCCTGTCGGTGCCCAGTTGACGGCGGCGGCCGCCGACGCCTCACGCCTGGCCGGCGAACAAACGCTCGCTCGCTCCGATCTCAGCGGTGTTGTGCCTTCGATGGTTGGGGTCGACAGCGGCGAGCCATCGGCTGCCAACGAGGTCGCGTTGGGTGTGGTGCACGTTGCGATTCCGTTTGACGATCGGTTGCGTCTCACGGTCGATGGCGCAGAGCTTGTTCCGCGACCTGGTTTTGGCGTGACAACGGCGTTCGATGTCGAACAACCCGGAATCGGGGTGATCACCTATCAGCGTGATACCGATCGGGGTTGGTGGTTGGCCTCGCAAATGTCACTCTGGCTCGCCGTATTGATTCTGGCGGCCGGCGCCCGATCGCCGTTCGGGCGTCGTCGGTCGGCGTCGATCCATGACGAGACGCTGATCGACTTCGAGGTCGACGGGCCGCTTGTCGGTGGCATCGAGGCAACGGTGCGCGGTGAAGCGCTCGTGGCAGCCATCACGCTCCCCGCCGATCTGGCTGATGGCAACGTCGTCGACGAGCCGGTCGCCTCTCTCGGCGCCGAGCTCGCCGAGATCGCCGAGATCGATGACGACCCGCAGGGGGAGATGCCCTCGTGAGGCGCCGCTATCCCGCCCTGGTTCTGGTCGTTCTCGCGTTCACAGCGCTAATCCTGAACGCTCGTACGCGTGTCGACCCTGAGACGCCGACGTTTAGCGTTTCGGCGAGTGGATGGATGCCGTCGGCGCCTTTCGCTTCGGGGCTGACAGAAACATGGTTCTGTCCTGGCGTTCCGGCGTCTGGTGTCGATGAAGTCGAGGGTGCGATCGTTATCGCCAACCGGCTCGGCGAGCGCCTCGTCGGCACGATCCTGCTCATCAACGATCAACAACAATCGCGACGGCTCGAGTTGGGGATCGACCCGTGGTCGGCTGCCACTGTCGATCTCGACGAGATGCTGCCGGGCACGATGGTCGGGGCCGTGATCGAGATCGAAGGCGGTGGGGCGATCGCCGAACAGCAGTCGTTCCATCCCTCGGGTAATAGCTCGTCCGCATGCTCGACCGCGACTTCGGATATGTGGTATCTGGCCGACGGTTTCACGGTCGAAGGCAGCCTCAACCAGATTGTGCTCGCCAACCCTTACGAACAAACGGTGGTGGTGAATCTTGAGTTCGCGACCAAAGACGGGTCGCGCCGCCCCAACTCATATCGTGGTCTCACCGTGCCGGCCCGCAGCATCCGTGTCGTCGATCTCGGTGCCCCCGGAGCCGGTGCTCAGAGCGAGCCGATCTTGGCCGTAACCGTCGAGGCCTCTCGCGGTCGGCTGGTCGTCGGAAGGTCACAACATTTTCTTGGTGGTGGACGGCTCGGCACCCAGGTCACGTTGGCGTCGCCCGCGCTTCGCGATCAGTGGTGGTTCGTTGACGGTGACAAGGGCCCTGGCATCAGCGAACGATTCTCGATCTACAACCCCACGGCCGATCGTGTCGAGGTTGACGTCATCTTCCTCGGGATCTCTGTCCCGATCCTGATCGATCCGATCGAGGTGCCTCCTCGCGAGGTTGTCACATTCGATCCCAGCCAACTCTCTGACCTGCCGGAAGGCCGTCACGCCACCGTGTTGGCCACCTCGACGGCAGAATCGTCGATCGTGGTCGAACGGTCACTCACCCGCGCTGTCGACGATTCGATCGCAACGTCGGTGATCGCCGGAGCGACCCCCCGCCAAGACGGCCATGTCGCGACCACTTGGTACCTAGCAGCCGGTCCGTTCGAGCCCACTGCTTCGGCGCTGATCGTCTACAACGCCGACATGGCCGACGGGCTGGTATCGGTGTACGCCGTCGGAACGTCGGGCCCCGTACCGGTTGCCGGCTTACACGACCTGCCGATCCCTCCGGCCGGCTTCGTGGTGATCGACCTCACAGACCCAATCGTGCTCGGGCGCCAACTGGTTGTCGAATCGTCGACACGTGTCTTCGTCGAACGGTCGTATCCCACCGGTCGCGGCAACACACGAACCACGTCATGGGCGGTGCCGGCGGGCTGATCGGCTGGTAGACATCAGCCCAGATGGAACGCCTCTTGCTCGCCCTAGCGATCGTCACTGTGGCCGCCATAGTGTCCGAAATCGTTCGCAACAAGCGACGGTCCGACCCGCCCACTCAACCGCGCCGAGAGCTGCCGTCGCAGATCGATCGCGGCGACTTCGAAGGCGACCACTGGCTAGTGGCGGTGTTCACCTCCGAGTCGTGTAACTCATGCGCCGATGTGGCCCGCAAGGCCGAGGTGATGCGCAGCGACGAGGTTTCGGTCGCTGTCGCTTCGTTCCAGGCCCGCAAAGACCTGCACGATCGGTACGAGATCGATGCCGTGCCGTGTCTTGTGATCGCCGATCATGAGGGCGTTGTACACGCCGGATTCGTAGGCCCGGTCACGGCGACCGATCTATGGGCAGCGGTCGCCAACGCCCGCCAACCTGGCTCGATCGACCGTTCGGGTGGTTGCGATCGCCACGAACACTCCTGAGCGTTACCGAAGCTGCCCGGAAACCGAGCGGATAGGTCGCTGAGCTGCTTTCACTCCGCCTGGTTTCCCAGTAACGATTGGTCGCAGTTCGCCTATCGGCTCACGCTCCTGACACCTTTCCGTTCGGTAACGGTCAGTCGGGGGCGCCGAGCACGTTGGCGACGAGGTGCTCGGTCATGCCGGTTTCGTCGAGACCCTGCTGGATCAGCTTGGCGACTGCCGGGCCATCGATCGTTTCGTGCTCGAGCAACGCTTCGGCGATCAGTGTGAGGCCTCTGCGGTACTTGGTGAGCAGTTCGTCGGCGCGAGCTTCTTGTCCGTGGAGGATCTTGCCGATCTCCTCGTCGAGCAGCCTGGCTGTTTCGTCGCTGTACTCGCGGCCCTGTGACATGAGATCCTCACCGAGGAATACCTGCTGCTGGCTGTGCCACGCCATCGGTCCGACGGCGTCGCTCATGCCCCACTCGCGGACCATTCTGCGGGCGATGCCGGTTGCCTGCTCGAGATCGTTCGCGGCCCCCGAGTTGAGGTGACCGAAGACGATCTTCTCGGCCACTCGGCCGCCCATCGCCTTACAGATCGTGTCCTCGAAGTACTCCCTGGAGTAGGTATGCCGCTCTTGTGGGAGGCTCCAAGTGACGCCCAGCGCCATACCGCGCGGCAGGATCGTGACCTTGTGGAGCGGGTCACCGTGGGGGAGCACCACCGACAACAGGGCGTGTCCGCCCTCGTGGTAGGCGGTGGCCTTCTTTTCTTCGGCGTTCATGATCAACGATTCGCGCCTGGCTCCGAGCACGACCCGGTCGCGGGCGTTCTCGAAGTCGATTCGTTCGATCTGCTTCGATCCACGTCGAACAGCGATCAACGCTGCCTCGTTGACCAGGTTGGCGAGATCGGCGCCCGCCATACCTGGGGTCGCCCGGGCCATGGTGTCGAGGTCGACATCGGGGCCCATCCGCTTATCGCGGCTGTGCACCAAAAGGATCGCCTTGCGCTCGTCGTATTCCGGCAGTGGCACCACGATCGTGCGGTCGAATCGGCCGGGGCGCAGCAGCGCTTGGTCGAGAATGTCAGGGCGGTTGGTGGCCGCCATGATGACGATGCCCTCGCTGGTTTCGAAACCGTCCATCTCTGACAGCAACTGGTTGAGGGTCTGCTCGCGCTCGTCGTGGCCGCCGCCAAGACCGGCGCCGCGCTTGCGGCCGATCGAGTCGATTTCGTCGATGAAGATGATCGCTTTGCCCATCTTGCGGGCCTGGCCAAAAAGGTCACGAACGCGGCTGGCTCCAACACCGACGAACATCTCCATGAAGTCGGAACCCGTGACTGACAGAAACCCGACGCCTGCCTCTCCGGCGACGGCGCGAGCAAACAAGGTCTTACCGGTGCCTGGCGGCCCGACAAGCAGGATTCCCTTCGGGACCCGGGCCCCAATCTCACGAAAGCGCTCAGGCATACGCAGAAAGTCGACGACCTCGTTGATCTCGGTCTTGACGCCCTCGTAGCCGGCGATGTCGGCGAATGTTGTCAATGGTTGGTCGGTCGAGTAGGCCTTGGCGCGGCTGCGGCCGATCGACATCACGCTGCCCATCTGACCCTGTGCACGGCGCTGCAGCCACACGAAGAAGCCAATGATCAACATCACGGGCAACAGCAGCCCGATGATGCTGAGGAACCAGTTGTTGCTGGGTGACTTGAACTCCTTTGTCACGCCGCGTGCATCGACGAGTGCTTCGTCGGTCTCGGACAAGCCGCGGTCGCCGCCACCGTTCGACACGAACTTGTTGCCGTCGTTCAACTCGCCAGTGATCTTGCCGTTGGCGGTCTCGATCTTGATCGAGTCGACTTCTCCGGCATCGACGAGCGCGATGAACTCCGAATACGTGATCTCGTCACCCTGGTCGCCCGACAGCAGCGATGGGACGAGGAAGATCGACAAGAAGATGCCGATCGCGATCCATGGCACCCAGCGCCGGACCCACGTCGGTGTCTGGCGGCCTTCTCCGTCGGGTGGGGAGGGCGGACGCTGTTTGCCTGGCTGCGGGCCGGCCGACCGCCCGCGGCCCGGAGGCGGGGGTGGCGGCGGAGGTGGCAGGTTATCCATCCGACCATGCTAGGGCGACTCGGCGAAGATGCCAGCGCACATGGCCGGACCTCCGCCGCTGTGCTGCGCAAGGGTCCACCCTGGGCGCTTTGGTGCGATCTACAATGTCCGGCGTGAAGAGGCAATGTTCGCGGAGCGGCTGCAGCGAGTTGGCAGCGGTGACCCTCACGTTCCAGTACGCCTATGCCCAGGTGTGGCTCGATCTGCTGGCACCCGAGCGCGATCCGCACGCGTACGACATGTGCGACCGGCACGCCGACCGGTTGACGGCGCCGCAAGGTTGGCACGTGCGTGACCGACGTCGGCCGCTGCAGCCGACACTGATCGCCGTCTGACCAGCTACCCTCCGCCGCCGTGGTTTCCGACGAAGTGGCGCGTAAGACATCACATTCTCGAATCTCCAGACGGCTGGTCGAACCGGCGTCGATACCGTTCGGACCGGCGGCTGGCACGTGGGCGACCGGTTGGGTGGTCGGTTCGCTGGTGGCCGCCCCGCTCTTGGTCGCTGCCATGCGAGCGGAGTTGGGCGACGATCTCACGATCCCACAACTTCTCGTGGTTGCGCTCGGCGCCTGGACAGTGTTCGTCGTCGCCCTCGCGATCGTCAGCCGAAAATTCGGTACCAGAGACTTCCTTTCCGATTTTGCGGCTCGGCTGCGCCCGGTCGACCTGGTCGGCGTACCGGTCGGAGTGATCACGCAGCTGGCACTGATCCCGTTGCTGTATCTGCCCCTGCGGGGGCTCTGGTCCGACACGTTCACGAACGAGCGGTTGGAAGAACGTGCGCAGGACCTCGCCGACCGAGCACACGGGTTCTCGGCGGTGCTGCTGGTTTTGATCGTCGTCGTCGGAGCGCCGATCGTCGAGGAGTTGGTGTATCGAGGCCTGCTGCAGCGTTCGCTGTCATCCGCTGTGGGCGCTGCGCCGGCATTGGTGCTGACGGCAATCTGGTTCTCGTTGATCCACCTCAGTCCCGTTGAGTATCCTGGTTTGTTCCTGGCAGGGCTGATCTTCGGCGCTGGGGTCGTCGTGACCAACCGGATTGGCCTGTCGATCGTGACCCATGCGGCGTTTAATGCGACGGGCATCATCGTGGTGCTCGCCAACCGATGAACGATGCGTGCGATCGCGGCTGACGAAACCGTGTGCTTCAGAACTGACAAGATGGTGACCACTTCATGACCGACCGCATCGACGACTCCGACACCAGCACCGGTCCGTATGGAACGGTCGACGGTTGCGACGCGCCCGAGGAAGACTTCGATGAGGGGCTCGGCCGGTCCCTTCTGGCAGGTGAAGATCGGGTCCGTCCTGGTGAGGGTGACGGCTGTCCTTCCGGCGATCCGTTTGGCGATCTGGTCACTGCGACGGCCGGCATCGGTCAGACCGAACTGAGAGCGCTCGCGCCCGAACAGCCGTTGCCAACGCTCGAGCGGGTATGGCGACGGATCGTGCGGCGACCGACCGAGTGGGCCACTCGGCCGTGGCCCACCGAGCGGCTCGTCAAATACATCGTCACCGTGGTCTCGCTGGTTGTCACGACCGGGATCATGTTCAACGTTGTGCATCTCAGCCCGTTTGCTAGCCGCGACCTCGTGTTTGACAACACCACCCCGACCGGCGGTGACTTCGGCGCCCATGTCTGGGGTCCCGCCTTCATTCGCGACGAGTTGCTCGGGGCGTTCCGCTTCAACGGCTGGACCATGGACTGGTACGGCGGAATGCCCGCCTACCGCTTCTATATGGTGCTGCCGGCGCTGGCGATCTTGCTGGTCGACGTTGTGTTGCCGTACGGCGTGGCGATGAAGTTCGTCGCAGTGCTCGGCGTCATCACGCTGCCTGCGTCGTGCTGGGCGTTCGGCCGGTTGGCGAAGTTCCGCTACCCGATGCCTGAGCTGTTCGCATTCGCCGGGTTGGCGTTCGTGCTCGACGAGAGCTTCAGCATCTATGGCGGCAACGTGAAATCCACGATGGCTGGCGAGTTCTCGTTCTCGATCGCGCTCTCGATCGGAGTGCTGGCGCTCGGTGTACTCGCAGCCGGCCTGCGCACCGGCAAGTATCGGGTTTGGGCGTCGGTGCTGATCGCTGCGGCGTGCCTGTCGCATGGCATCGTGCTGATTTTCGTCGCCGCCGCGGCGCTCGTGTTCTGCCTCGTCTGGATCGATCGCACGCGCCTCATCTACGCCGTCAGTGTCGGTGTAACCAGCGTGTTGCTGATCATGTGGTGGGCTGGGCCGTTCCTGCTCGACCACGAGTACATGACCGACATGAAGTACGGCCCGCGTGACGACTGGTGGGTGATGTTCTTCCCATTGACTGCACCTCTCGACATCTTGATTTCAACGCTCGCCGTGTTCGGATTCGCGATGAGCATCATCAGACGCCACCTCAATGGCGCCGCCCTCGGTGTAGTCGGGCTGGTCTTCGTCGCCGGCGTCTACCTTGCTCGTGACAGCCTGCCCGTGATCGGCCTGCTGTGGAATCCGCGACTGCTGCCGTTCGTGTATCTGATCCGCTACCTGCTGATGATGGTCGGCGCCGTCGAGCTGTTCAGCCTTGTTTGGAATGCCGCCCGCGATCGCCGTGCGTTGGCTCCGGTGTCCGTAGGGGAGAGCACCGGGATCGCCGGGGTGTCAGCGATCGGTGTGCTGATCGTGTTGGGGTTCATGTTTCAGGCGCTGCCATTCGACGGCTACCAGCAGTCCGAGGGTGGTGCTGCGCTGTACTCGTGGGGCCCGTTTACGGCGACCAGCACCAACGCCGATGCGCAGGGCGACGGTTGGGCTCGCTACAACTTCGAGGGCTACGAGGGGCGCGATCAGTACTACACCGAGTACCACCAGGTTGTCACCACGATGGACCGGATCGGCAACGACGAATCGCTCGGATGTGGGCGCGCCATGTGGGAAAACCACGGTGACAACGGTCAGTACGGAACCACGATGGCGTTGATGCTGTTGCCATTCTGGACCGATGGGTGCATCGGTTCGATGGAGGGTCTGTTCTTCGAGGCCAGCGGCACGACGCCCTATCATTTCCTCACGGCGGCAGCCATGTCGAAGCAGTCGTCGAATCCGGTGCGCGAGCTGCGATACGTCGACAACCATGCCGATGTCGGGGTGCGACACCTCCAAGACCTCGGCGTTCGGTACGTGATGCTGCGTACCCCCGAAGCCAAGGCTGAGGCGGCCTCTCGTCCTGAGCTGTCGTTTATCGCCTCATCGACACCGTGGGACATCTATCTCGTGGCGGATTCAGACATCGTCGTGCCGCTCGACACACAGCCGGTCGTCGTGCGTAGTCGGGCCGGTGACGGACGTGAACGAAACCTCGAGCTCGGCACCAGTTGGTTCCAGAATCCGAACGAGTGGGCGGCGATGCCCGCCGACGACGGGCCAGATGCGTGGCAACGGATCTCCGTCCAGGTCGACCTCGCCCGGCGCGAGGGTGTTACGGGCGGCCCAGGCCGGCGGGTCGACATCGTCACCCCGGTCGAGGTGATCGAGCCGGTCTCCCTCCCGGCCGTCACGGTCAGCAACGTCGACATCCAGCAGGAGTCATTGTCGTTCGACGTCGATCGGGTCGGCGTTCCCGTGCTGGTGCGAGTCGGCTATTTCCCGAACTGGAATGCGTCGGGCGCCGACGGGCCGTATCGGGTCGGGCCGAACATGATGGTCGTGATCCCCGAGACCACACATGTCGAACTCAGTTACGGTCGAAGCATGGCCGACTTCATCACGATTCTGTTGACGCTGGCCGGGATCGGTTTGTGCGTGTTCTGGCGTAAACGGGGCGACGTGAAACATCTGGGCGACATTCCGGTGTCGTTCGTTCGTGCGGCTGGTGGCAAGGGGGGCTCGGTACCAGCAGGTCCTGCGCTGCTCGACGCGTCGGATCGCGATTCGTTCGGCAGTTTGACCCGCACCGCTTCCTGGAACTCGACCGGCGGCGTCGATCCGGCACCGCCGACCGAGTCGGCCTGGCAGAGCCCAGGCACCGACGATCGCGCATAAGGTCCGGACCTGTCTGACGACGACGGGTCGGAACGCCCGGTCACACCGGGCTAGACTGGGCCTCCACGTTATGTCAATTCTGGATGAGATCGTCAAGGCGTACGACATCCGGGGGACCGTGCCCGACCAGTTAGATGGCGAGGTCGCGCACGCCCTCGGCGTCGCCTACGCCCGCTTTGTCAACGCAGATCGCGTGCTGATCGCCCGCGACATGCGACAGTCTGGTGAGCAACTCTCCCACGAGTTCGCTCGCGGTGTGATGGAACAAGGCCTCGATGTGGTCGACCTCGGGCTGGGCTCGACCGACATGCTGTATTACGCCGCTGGGTCGCTCGACGCTCCCGGAGCGATGTTCACGGCGTCGCACAATCCGTCCCAGTACAACGGCATCAAGTTGTGCCTGTCGGGGGCCCGGCCGGTCGGCATCAACAGCGGTCTGGCCGACATCCGCGACTTCGCCGCCGGCGTGCTCGACGGCCGTCGGCCGCGCCTTGCCGAAACGGCTGGCAAGATGAGTTCGTTCGATGTTTTGCCGGCGTTTGTCCAGCATGTGCTTGGCTTCGTCAACATCGACGCGATTCGGCCGATGCGGATTGTTGCCGACACCGCCAACGGCATGGGCGGGCTCGTCGTGCCGGCTGTGTTCGAGCACCTACCGATGATCGAGCTCGAGGTCATGTATGGCGAACTCGACGGTACGTTTCCCAATCATCCGGCCGATCCTTTGCAACCGGCGAACCAGCGCGACCTTCGGGGGCGTGTCTCGACCGGCGGCTTCGACCTGGGGTTGGCGTTCGACGGTGACGCCGACCGTGTGTTCGTCGTCGACGAGTTGGGCGTTGGGATGAGTGGTTCAACCACGACCGCACTGCTGGCGGCGGCGGTGTTGCGCTCTAACCCGGGTGCCACGATCCTGCACAACCTGATCTGTTCGCGCTCGGTGCCAGAGACGATCGCCGAGCACGGTGGTGTTGCAGTTCGCACGAAGGTGGGTCACTCGTACATCAAACAGGAGATGGCGGCGACCGGTGCAGTATTCGGCGGCGAGCACTCGGCGCACTACTACTTCGCCGAGAACTATCGCGCCGACAGCGGCCTGATCGCCTCGATGCTGGTGATCGACGAGATCAGCCGCTGTGCTCAGAACCTGTCTGTTCTGCGCAAACCCTTCGAGCGCTATGCGGCCAGCGGTGAGATCAATACGCAGGTTGACGATCCAAATGCGGTCATCGAGCATGTCAGCGAGGCATTCGCCCGTCGGGATCAGGATCGGCTCGACGGTCTCAGCGTCGACTGCAGTTCGTGGTGGTTCAACCTACGACCTTCGAATACCGAGCCTTTGCTGCGTCTCAATCTCGAGGCCAGCGACCGAGACGAGTGCGACAGCCGGGTCGCCGAGATCCTTGCCCTCGTCACCAGCACCTGAGCAATACTCTTCAAGATTCACCATTTTGATTTGACCATCTCTAATTTGACCATTCTAATTTGAAGGGACGCCATGAGCCTCGACTCCGGATTGCTCGCCATCCTCGCTTGTCCCGAGGACAAGGGCCCGCTGTACTACCTCGAATCCGAACAGGTGTTGTTCAATCCCCGCCTGCGTCGCACCTATGAGGTGCGCGACGACATTCCCGTGATGCTCGTCGAAGAGGCGATCGCACTCGACGACGAGGCGTTCGATCGTTTGTCGGCGTTGGTGGCCGACGGCGGTATCGCTGCAACGTTCCAGGCCTGAGCGCCCAACTGTGAGGCCTGCCCGCCCAAGATATGACAAACGCGTTACGCTCCGATTCATGACTGGCAAGGTTCGAGGATGGGGTGCACGCGCCGGCGTGACACTCGGCGTGATCGGTATTGCCGTTGCGGCGGCCGTGGCCGTGTCACCAGACGGGCGAAACATCGCACTGGCCGATACCCCGATTGGCGCCGGCGGCGAGTACCACCCTGTCACGTCGGAAAGAGTTCTCGATACTCGACTTCCGCTACTCGATACGCTGCCGTACGGCCGCAAGCCGTCGAATTCGCTATCGGCTGGGGTGCCATTCGAGATCGACGTGCTCGGCAAGGCTGGTCTGCCCGAGTTCGTCGATTTGGACGACGATGGCTACGACGACCACGTTCTTGCAGTCGCCGTCAGCATCATCGCCGTCTCGCCGACTCGAATCGGGTACATCCGTGCATTCCCGACCGGCGCTGCCGAGGGCGACACGTCGGTGGTCAACTTCCTACCCGGCTCGGTGGTGTCGAACTCCGCCGTCATCCGACCGGGACTCGGAGGCACGATCTCGATTCGCCTTGTTACACCAGAAGGCCCCGGTCTCAGCGACGTCGTGGTCGACGTCTCTGGCTGGTTCTCCACTTCGAGTCCCGACAACGTCTCGGGTGCGCGTCTCATTCCGATCTCGCCGATTCGCGCATACGACTCGGGGCTGGCGAAGTTCGGTGCCAAGCTGATTGGCCGACGTGCCCAAATCGAGGTGCCGATCTGGGGCGCCGTCGATGCCAGCTCGCCATCGGTTCCTGTCCCCGACGATGCGAACATAGTCGGGGTGGTCGTCAACGTGACCGGTGAGAACGCGTACCCAGGCGGCCGGGCGACGTATCTGTCCGCGCTTCGCGAACCCGTCGCGGCAGGGGCAAAACCCGCGACCAGTACGGTCAATCTGTTGCCTGGTGAGGTTAGGGCCAACCTTGCGATCCTTCCGGTCGATGCCAACGGTTCGATTCACGTGTTCAATCTCGATGGCGAGCTTCGCATCGTCGTCGACATCATGGGGTATCTCGTTGCCGGTCGGCCCGTCGCCAGCGTTGAAGGTCGAGTGATTCCGCTTGTCGCACCATTTCGGGTCTTCGACACTCGCCAAACCGAGTTCATGGCGCAGCCTCTCGGTCCTGCCAGAGCCGAGGACTGGAGCTTCAATAGCTTCGTCAACGACGTCAACATCAGCGGCCAGCCGGTCGGTGCTCAAACGGGTCTACTCGGCAACCTCACCGCCACGAATCTGCGGCGCCAATATCCTTGGGCGCCAGTTGCGTCGTTCATGACCGCATACCCGTCGCCCGGTGCCGGGGGCGACACCACGCCCCCACGGATCTCGAATCTGAACGTAACCGAGGGCGTCAATGTGCCCAACCTCACCTTGCTGACTTACGGAGGCGACATCGAAGACCCGTTCCAGCTGCGGTTCTACAATCGCGCCGGCTACATCGACTATCTGCTCGATGTGTACGCGGTCGTACTGGCAGCCGATCCGGTAACGGGCTGATTCTTCCCCTGTCCGGTATCGTGGAGTCCCGCGCGAGCTGACTCGATCGGTGCCAGCAGGCCCCGGCTCGCTCCATCCGTCACCGATTCCGGAGGAGACCGAATCACATGACTTCCACAACCGCCGCGCGCAAAGACTTCCGAGTCGCCGACCTCTCGCTGGCCCCGTTCGGCCGCAAAGAGATGCTGCTGGCCGAGCACGAGATGCCCGGCTTGATGCAGATCCGCAAAGAGTATGGCCCCGCCAAGCCGCTTGCCGGTGCCCGCATTTCCGGCTCGTTGCACATGACGATCCAGACTGCCGTGCTGATCGAGACACTGACGGCGCTCGGCGCCGAGGTGCGCTGGGCCAGCTGCAACATCTTTTCCACCCAGGATCACGCTGCGGCGGCCGTCGCCGTTGGGCCCGATGGCACCGCAGAGGATCCGCAGGGCGTTCCGGTGTTCGCCTGGAAGGGTGAGACGCTCGAGGAGTACTGGTGGTGCACCGAGCAGATGATGACGTGGCCGATCGGGGCCGACGGCAGCATCTACGACGGCCCGAACATGATCCTCGACGATGGTGGCGACGCCACGATGCTGCTTCACAAGGGTGTCGAGTTCGAGCGCGCCGGCGTCGTGCCCGACCCGACCGCGGCGGCCAACGCCGAGCTGGCGATCGTGCTTGGCCTACTGCAGCGGTCGCTCAACAACGATCCCCAGAAATGGACCCGTATGTCGTCGCACATCAAGGGTGTAACTGAGGAGACGACAACCGGTGTCAAGCGTCTCTACAAGATGTTTGCCGATGGCGAGCTGCTGTTCTCGGCGATCAACGTCAACGATTCGGTCACCAAGTCGAAGTTCGACAACCTTTACGGCTGCCGTCACTCGCTGGTCGATTCGATCTCACGGGCGACCGACGTGATGATCGGCGGCAAAGTTGCCGTCGTGCTCGGCTACGGTGACGTCGGCAAGGGTTGTGTGCAGTCGCTGCGCGGCCAAGGCGCTCGGGTGATCGTGACCGAGATCGATCCGATCAACGCATTGCAGGCCGTGATGGAGGGCATCCAGGTGCTTCCGCTCGAAGACGTCGTGGCGACCGCCGACATATTCGTAACGGCGTCGGGCAACATGGGCCTGATCAGTGCCGCCGACATGGCGAATATGAAGCACAACGCGATCGTGTGCAATATCGGACACTTCGACAACGAGATCGACATGGAAGGGCTCGCCCGGTCAGGCGCCACTCGCGACGAGCTCAAGCCCGGTACCGATGTGTGGAAGTTCGACGACGGCCACCAGATCATCGTGCTGGCTCAGGGTCGGCTCGTGAACCTGGGCTGCGCCACCGGGCACCCGAGTTTCGTGATGAGCTGCTCGTTCTCGAACCAGGTGATCGCCCAGATCGAGCTGTTCAACAACGCCGAGCAGTACCCGCTCGGTGTGTACGTGCTGCCCAAGCACCTCGACGAGAAGGTCGCTCGCTTGCATCTCGATGCGCTCGGGGTCAAGCTCACCAAGCTCACCGACGAGCAGGCGGCCTACCTCGACTTGGATCCGTCCGGCCCCTTCAAGCCCGAAAACTACCGCTACTGATCAGCGCAGCCGGTGACGGAGTCCAAGCAATGATGGATTGCTGACGTAAGGATTTCTTAGAGCCGGTGAGCGCCACGTTGCGTCCTACACAACGTGGCGCCGGCCCGAAACTCTGTAACACCCCTGGATCAGGCTGAGGCCATGATGTTCCAGTCTCGTTGTGCCGGGTGTGAGCGTGTTGGACCAGTGCTGTGCCGCACATGTCGGTTCGCTTTGGCGGCGCCCCCGGCGATGCCTCGCGTTACCGATGTCATCGCTGCCGTTCCGTTCGCCGGTCGGTCGCGCGATGTCCTGTTGGGGTTCAAGTACGCCAATCGCCGTCAGCTCTCCCATCATCTCGCAGGGTTGCTTGTCAATCGAATCCTGGCGTCGGGTGTTCGCCCCAGCGAGATCGATGCCGTCACGTGGGCACCGACCAGTCGTCGACGTCGTAACCGGCGCGGGTTCGACCAAGCCGAGCTTGTAGCCCGCCGCGTCGCCGCCCAGCTCGGCGTCCCCTGCCGGCGATTGCTCGAACGCCAGGGCGGCGTCGCCCAGACGGGGCTCGATCGGGCGACGCGATTGCATGGCCCGGTGTTCCGGGCCAGCCCTGCGGCTTCTGGCCAGCGGGTGTTGGTGATCGACGATGTCGTCACCACCGGTTCCACTTTGCGTTCCGCCGAGGCGGCGCTGCGCAGCGCCGGGGCACGCTCGGTGCAACGTGCGGCGGTGGCCACCACCCCGGCTCTGGTCGGCGGTGTCGATCACCACCCCTCACGTCACTACCCCTCACGTCACCGCCCCTCGCAGCATCAGCCGTTGCGTCGCCAGCGTCCGGCACCTCCTCGAACCGTAGTACAGGGCCCTTGGGCAGCCTGACTCAGCAACCGAGAGCAGCCGAACGCGAAGATGGCCTCACCCGTCCGGAGGGTTCCGGAGGGGTAAGGCCATCACGTGCGGTGCTGGAGGCGGCGGAGGTGACTCTGCGGACGTCAGTCGATGCTGAACTGGATGCTGCCCTCGTGGAGGCGTACCTCGATGCGGGAGTCGTTGTGTCCCTCGCCTGAGTTTCCGCCGACGAAGTCGAAATCAACCCGAACCTTGTCCCACGAGTTGTCCTCGATCTCGGCCTTGTAGTCGGCGGCCGGGTCGATCGAGTCGATCGAAAAGGCGGTGCCGCTCCAGGTCACGATGATCGATCCACCGTTGGACGTATAGGTCGTGGTGATCTCCGCGGGCAACGCCGCCGAGCTGCTGTCGTCGTCGCCGGGGAGGCTGGTCGAGGTGCTGTCGTCGTCGCCGGGGAGGCTGGTCGAGGTGCTGTCGTCGTCGCTGTCGTCGTCGCTGTCGATGCCGTTGTCGTCGTTGGCGTCGTGGGTGGCTGAATCGTCGTCGTCGTCGCCGGGGAGGCTGGTCGAGGTGCTGTCGTCGTCGCTGTCGATGCCGTTGTCGTCGTTGGCGTCGTGGGTGGCTGAA
>CALFRK010000174.1 GCA_937919625.1 uncultured Ilumatobacter sp. | reverse complement strand
CGACAACGGAAGAAACATCCATACCCCCATCATGACCAGGGGGTGTCACAGAGTTTCGGACGCCGGAACGTGTGAAGGGTTTTGAGACAGATTTGGTTCGGGTTGGTTGATCCAGGTGATGTCGGGGACGTGGGGTGCTTGGGGTGGTCGGCGGAATCGGTGGGGTTCGAGGGTCTAGGCGTGGTCGAGGACGGCTTGACGGTGGGCTCAGATGGCGTGGTGGTGGCCGTGGTGGACGCTGACGGGTGTGTGGTAACCGATGCCGGAGTGGCGGTGATAGCCGATGCCGGAGTGGCGGTGATAGCCGATGCCGGAGTGGCGGTGGTGGTGGTGGTGGTGGTGGTGGTGGTAGCGGGCGAAGAACGTGTCGACGAAGGTTCGGGCGTGGGCAAGGTTGGTGAACCGGGTCGGGAACCTGGGTGTGTTCTCCAACGTTTTGAACTGGGATTCGGAGTAGGGGTTGTCGTTGGAGACGTGGGGTCGATTGTGGGAGCGGGTGACGCCCAGGTCGGCGAGGAGTTGGGCGACGGTTCTCGAGGTCATCGACGAGCCGCGGTCGGCATGCAAGATGAGTTGGCCGACGGTGATCAACGCCAACACCAGCTCAGACCACGTTGTGTCAGACACAACACGGCATGCCACGTCGGCACCTCGGGGGAAGCGAGCGTCTCAGGTGAGTCGGCTCTCGACGCCGGCACGACGAAACACATCGCCGGCCGACGCGTTCGCCTGCCGTATGAGGGCCGCTTCGTCAACCATCGTGACCTGGCGATCGTCGATGAGGATTCGGCCGTCGACAACAACGTGGGTGACATCGGCCGGCGAGGCACAGAATACGAGAGCGCTCGGAACCCTGTGAACGGGACTGACGAAAACCGAATCGAGCGCAACCACGACGAGATCGGCCTTGTTGCCGACTTCTATCGACCCGATATCGGTGCGCCCGAGCGCCGCCGCGCCCCCCTTGCAAGCCATCCGGATCACATCTTCCGGCTGAAGCGCCATCGCGTCGAGGCGATGAATTTTCTGAAGCAGAACGGTCGCCTTGAGCACCTCGAACATGTCTTGGCGGTTATTGCTACCCGGGCCATCCGAGGCCAGCGCCACCCGAATCCCGCGCTGGTGCATTTCGAAAATGCGAGCCACACCAGATGCCAGGTACATATTGCTGACGGGGCAATGCACGACGACAGCGTCTCTGGCAGCGATCAGATCGAGCTCCCGGTCGTCGAGCCAAACGCAGTGGGCCAACTGAAAGTCGGGTCCGAGCACGCCAAGTTGTTCCAGCCACTCGACGTGCCGCACCCCGCGCTCGGCGACACTGATCTCGACTTCGGTGGCTGTTTCGGCACAATGCATGTGCGTGCCAACCCCCCAACTGCGGGCCTCGGCCACCGTGGTCTTGATCGCCTCGTCAGAGCAACCCCACGGGATCAGCGGAGCGAACTCGACGTGGATGCGGTCGTTGTCGTGACCATGCCATCGGTCAGAAACCCGACGGGTTCGCGAAATCACTTGGTCGGCCGATTCGCTCAACGACGGTTCATAGTTTCTGTCGGCCCAGCCCCTTGCCAGCAGAAACCGAACGCCGACGTCAGCGGCGGCGGAACAGACGCCATCATCGATGGCATCGTCGACGTGGATGTACTGATGATCGATGACCGATGTCGCGCCGCTCCGAAGATTCTCGATCAGCCCAACGGTGGCCGCCAGGCGAGCCGATTCGCGATCGAGGTGAACGGCCCCCGGCCAGATGCAATCGTGCAACCAATCGAGCAACGGCTTGTCGTCGGCCAGACCTCTGAAAAAGGTTTGAAATAGGTGCGTGTGGGCGTTGGTCATTCCCGGCATCACAGCCGAACCGGTTGCATCGATGACTCGATCGGCAGCTGACGCCACAGCGAGTGGAGGATCGCCGGCCCCCACGCCGACGATCCGATCGTCGACGACGTGAACCCAACCGGGGTCGTGCACGGTGAAGTCATCGTTGACGGTAACGACCGCTCCACCGCTGATCAGGACACGTGTTGTCATTCGATGCCCCTGTCTCGATGCCCCTGTCTCAACGCCGGGTTTCGGCGGCACATACGACCCTCACATGTCTATCACCATCAGGTATATCAGGGCCAAGAAATGTTTGCCAGGTCCTAACTGATCGCGGTAATGTCTGGCGCACGGCCGGATCAACCCATCGGGCCAGAACGTCGAGGAGACACATGGAACGCGACACACTCCTGGGGCTCTACAGCGACATGTGGCTGATTCGAGCCTTCGAACAAGCCCTCGAGCGCGAGTTCGAGCAAGGCAACGTGCCCGGCATGCTGCACACCGGACTCGGGCAAGAGGCGACCCAAGCGGCGCTCGCCAGCCACCTCAAAGCAACCGACTGCTTCTTCCCAGATCACCGCTGCCACGGCATCAACGCCTTGGCCCAGCAGCGCCATCGAGGCAACGGCGAGCGGATCATGGCCGAACTCTTCGGCAAGGCCACCGGTGTATGCAGTGGCAAAGGGGGCAGCCTTCACTCGGCCGACCCCGCAGCAGGCAACTTCGGCGACAACGCAGTCGAGGGGTCGTACATGGCAACCGTGCTCGGCGTTGCGTTGGCAAGTCAACTGCGCGGCCAGCCCAATGTCGCCTGCGCCATCATCGGCGACGGCACCGTCGGGCGTGGCGAGTTTCACGAAAGCCTAAACATGGCAGCAATTTGGAACCTGCCCGTGCTGTACGCCTGCGTCAACAACGGGTACGCAATTTCGATGCCGGTCGGACAAGGCCACGCATCGGCAGACATCATCGATCTGGCAAAGGGCTACGGGTTCGCATGTGATCAGGTGGATGGCAACGACATCGTCGCCGCACACACCAAGGTCGGCGCCGCGATCGAGCACATTCGACAAGGCAACGGTCCCTACTTTCTGGAGTTCAAAACATGGCGGTGGCAGGGCATCTTCGCCGGAGAGTTCCGGCCCGAAGCCGAGGTCAAGTACTGGCGCGAAGACCATGACCCGATCCTCATGGCCAACGAGGTGCTGCAGTCGATGGGGGTCGACATCGCCAAACTCAACGCCACAGAACAGTCACAACGAAACATGATCGAAGAGTGGATCGCGTTCGCAAAAGAGAGCCCCTCGCCCGACCTGGCGAAAGCCACCGCAAACGTGTATGTCAGCTGGGAGGTGGCCCCGAAATGAGCGATTCAACAACACTTGCCGACCCCGCAAAGCCCGCCAAGAAGCCTCGCAAAACCAGCTTCACGAAAGCTCTCAACGACGCTCTCGACATTGGCATGGAGCGATTTCCGGAGATGTTTCTGATTGGCGAAGACATCGGTGAGATGGGCGGCGACTTCGCCGTCACCAAGAACCTCTGGGCCAAGTACGGCGCCGCCCGAGTCCGCGACACACCCTTGTCAGAGGCGGCGATCATCGGCACCTGTGTTGGCGCCGCAATGGTTGGCATGCGCCCCGTCGCCGAGATCATGTTCGCCGACTTTCTCGGCGAGTGTTACGACCAGATCGTCAACAACGCCGCCAAGGTCCACTACATGTTCGACGGCCAGTTCACCGCACCGCTGGTGATTCGCACGGCCTGCGGAGGCGGGTTTGGCGGCGGTCCTCATCATTCCCAAAGTGTCGAGGGCTGGTTCCTCAACGTTCCCGGAATCGTGATCGTTGCGCCATCCAATCCCGCCGACGCCAAGGGCCTGTTGCTGGCATCGATCGAGTCGGACGACCCGGTCTTGTTCCTGGAGCACAAGGCCCTCTACCGAACCAGAGGTGACGTTGCCGAGGGTTACTACACCACACCGCTCGGCAAGGCTGCCATCGCCCGTGAGGGAACCGACATCACGGTCGTGGCAACGATGCGGATGGTTCCGATGGCACTCGCCGCCGCCGACGAACTCGAAGCCGAGGGCATTTCGGTCGAGGTCATCGACCTTCGCACGATCCGACCCTACGATGCCGAAACAATCCTCGAGTCCGTTGCGAAAACCGGCAGGGCCGTGGTCGCCAACGAGGCGCCAAAGATCGGCGGGCTGGGCGCGGAGCTCAGCGCTCGAATCCACGAAGAGTGCTTTTACGACCTGAAGGCGCCAGTCGGACGAGTCGACGGACTCGACACTCCAATACCTTTCTCGGTTCCGCTCGAGCACGAGATCTTGCCGGATCAGACGAATATTGTGTCGGCGATTCGCGTCACCATCGAGGCCGGCCGATGAGTCACAACGTGATCCTGCCCAAGTGGGGCCTGACGATGGAAGACGGCACGGTCGTTGCCTGGCATGTCAGCGAGGGCGACACCGTGGTCGAAGGCCAACTGCTTGCCGAAGTCGAAACAGAAAAGGTCGAAAACGAAATCGAAGCACCGTGTGCAGGCATCGTCGCCAAGATATTCATCGAAGAAGACGACACGGTCGACGTCGGCACCGTGTTGGCGATCATCGCCACCGACGAAGCGGAGGCCGCCCAGATCCGGGAAGGGTGAGCCATGTCAGATGAACGAGAGGCTCCAACGCCTGAGCAAGCCGAAACCGCACACCGCCTGACGCGCCTCCAGAGGGCGATGGCAAAAACGATGACTCAGGCGGTAACCACCGCCGCCCTCAGCCAGGTTGCCCGAGATATCGATATGTCGTCGGTGCAGCACGACCGAGCCTCAGCCGCTCAGCGCTCCTCGATCAACACCTACTTACTCGCCGCCGTCGCCACCAGCCTTGTTCGTCATCCGATGCTCAATGGCCGCCTCGAAGAACGTGCGGTGATCGTGCCCAATCAGGTCAACCTGGGTATCGCCGTATCGGTCCCCGACGGACTCGTTGTGCCAATCGTCCACGGCGCCGATCGGCTGTCGTTCGCTGAACTCGACAATGCCGCCTCGGTAGCGGCGAACAAGGCCCGCAACGGCAAGCTCGCCTTTCCCGACGTCGAGGGCGGAACCTTCACCGTCTCAAACCTCGGCATGTTCGGTATCGACGGAGGCTTCGCGATTCCGCCGCCGCACCAGGGGGCGATACTTCTTGTCGGTCGGGTGCGCGACTCGTTTGTCCCGAACGATGAAGGCTCTCCCGTCTTGAAACCGATGTGTTGGTGCGGACTCAGCTTCGATCACCGTTTCATCGATGGCGCCGCGGCCGCACGATTTCTGCTGGACATCGACGCCGCACTCGGCGATGCAACTCAGCTACGCGAAAACCTCGGAGGTACTCGATGAAACGCTTTTCTGATCAGACCGTGATCGTTACAGGGGCTTCGCGCGGGATCGGTGCGGCTACCGCGATCGCCTTCGCCGGCGAAGGTGCCTCAGTGGCGATCAACTACCGCACTGATGAAGCCGGTGCCCACCAGACCCGAGCGACGATCGTGGCCAACGGAGGCGTCGCTGAGGTGTTTCAAGCCGACGTCGGCCTTGTCGCCGATATCGACCGCCTTGCTGATTCGGTCAAGACGACTCTCGGCCCAGTGTCGATCCTCGTGAACAACGCGGCGATGATGCAACGTTCGTCGTTCCTCGACCTCAGTCTCGATGATTTCGAGGCTGTGTGGCGAACCAACGTGCGCGGCGTGTTCCAGCTCAGTCAGCGAGTGGCGGCCGACATGGTAGATCGAGGCGAGGGCGGTGTCATCGTCCATCTCAGCTCGATACTTGCCAAGCTCGCCATCGCAAATCGCACTGCCTACATCGCCTCGAAAGGGGCAATCGAGGGCCTCACGCGTGCCATGGCCCTCGACCTCGCACCGCATGGGATCAGAGTGAACGCTGTCGCGCCCGGCCTGATCGCCACCGAGGCGCTACTCGGTGGCATGCCCGACGCCGAGTTACAGGCAAGCATCCAGCGCCACATTCCCGGCGGTCGTTTCGGTCGGCCAGAAGAACTCATGTCAGCGATCTTGTTCGTCGCTTCTCCAGAGGCCAGTTATCTCAATGGCGCAATTATCCCAGTCGATGCCGGACTCGGCAGCAAAGAAGCGGGTCCCGCATGACCATCAGTATCAACCGCGAGGCGATGAAGACCGTTCGCATCATTCTCGACGAGGCAGACGCCCTTGGGGTCACCGTGGAGACGCTCTCGAACGGAGCGACGGTGATCGACATGGGGCTCGGATCGAAAGGCGGATGGCGAGCGGCCAAGCTGTACACCCTGGTCACGATCGCCGGTCTCGGCGAAGTCTCATACGAGCCGTTCAAGGTCAATCAACGCATGCTCAGCGCCGTGCGAGTCATGATCGACCACCCGATCGAAGCCTGCGTGGCATCACAAATAGCCGGTTGGAGGCTTGAAACACCAGGCAAGCAGCACGCGGCGATCCTTGCCGGCCCAGGCCGCGCCCTCAACAAGGTGTCACTCGACCACTATTTCGACTGGACCGACTACCGCGATGACCACCACGAGTCGGTCGTGGCGATTCAGGCATCCGAACCGATCTCGGTCGCCATGAGCAACCTGATGGCCTCAGCGTGTGGGGTCAACCCCGACGACCTATACATTCTGGTCGCTCCCAACCGAAGCCTGGTGTGTGCGGTGCAGGTGGCGGCCCGAATCGTGGAACAAACTTTGCACCGACTTGCTGAGGAGGGCATGGACCTGCGCTGCCTCAGACACGCTTATGGTCTCGGCGTAATCCCGCCGCTCGTCGATGACGACATGATTTCGATGGGTCGGATCAACGACAGCCTGCTGTATGGCGGGATCGCCAACATCGCTGTCGAGAGCACCGACGAACAGTGTCGCGAACTGGTCACAAGGGTGATCTCATCAGCATGTGACGCTTACGGTCGCCCGTTCATCGAGATCTACGAAGATGCCGGCAGAGACTTCTACGAGATCCCGATCGAGTTGCACTCGCCGGCGGAAGTGCATCTGAACAACTTGACCACCGGAAACACATTCAGCGCAGGTTCGATCAACCACGCGATCCTTGAACAATCGTTCTTCTGATGGCTCAGGCAACGATCGAAGGACAGGTCGCCCTGATCACGGGGGGCGGATCTGGAGTTGGCGCCGAATCCGCCAAGGCGCTCGCCGATCTTGGCGTTCACACGGTTCTGACCGGCCGACGTGAAGATCGACTTCGAGAGGTCTCAGAATCTCTCGCCACCAGGGGTGCATACGTCGCCGCCGACATCACCGAACTCGACACACCTCAACACCTGGTCACGACAACAATCGAGCAGTTCGAACGACTCGATCTTGTCATCCACGCCGCCGGGGCGTTCGAAAAGCGTTCGCTCGAAGCCACCGACGCCGAGTTCTGGCATCGCATCATCGATCTCAACCTCACGGCGGTGGTAGCTCTGACACGATCGGCTTGGCCACACTTGATCAAAACCGCCGGGCAGGTCGTGCTGATCAGCAGTGCAGCGGCGTTGAGGGGGTTCGCAGGCAACGCGGCGTACGCCGCATCAAAGGGCGGCATGAACGCCTTCGGTGAGGTGCTGAGGGTCGAGGGCCAACCGCACCGAATCCGAATACTCACCTTGTCGCCGGCGCAGATCGACACCGAGTTGTGGGATGGAAGGGCGCCAGACGCGGTTCGCTCCAAGATGATTCGCCCGCAGGGCTTTGGTCACCTCGTCGCCGCGCTCGTGTCTTCCGACCGCAGCATCGACTATGCCCCGCTGCCGATCCAAACCCCGACCGACCCATGGTCGGCCACCTAGGCTGCGATCCTTGGACGAGTCTGTGGAATATTCGGTGGAATACCTGGGAGCAGCGCGTTGAAGGTCGGCAGGCAGCTCAAGCGCCGTCGGGTCGAGCTCCAGATGAGCCAGCGTGACGTGGCCGACCTGACCGAGCTCAGCATCGGCTTCCTGTCCCAGCTGGAGAACGACCAGGTCTCACCATCGCTCAGCTCGCTCGACCGCATCGCTCGGGCACTCCGCACACCAATTTACGAGCTGCTCTCGTCAGACGAGCGCAACCCGGTAGTCAAGACATCCGACCGGCGCACCCAAGAACTTGGATCGACAGGTGTACATGTCGAGCTTCTGACGAATTTCCCAAACTGGCAGATGCTCCCGTTCTTTCGCACTCTCGGCGTTGGCGAGGAATACAAGGCCGTACGAATCGAGCGCGCACGCGAAGAATGGATGTATGTGGTTTCGGGCACGATGGAGATCCACCTGAGCGACCACAACCGCTACGAGCTCGGTCCTGGCGACTCGATCCATTTCGAGAGCAGCCGCCTCGAGGAGGTCAACTCGATCGGTGTGGAACCACTGGAACTGATCTGCATGATGACTCCACCGGCGTAGTGAAGCGATGAAGGTTCTTGTGCTCGACGCGTTTCCGTTGGATTCTGCCGACCGCGGGTTGGTCGATGCCGCCCTCGACACGCTGCGAACTAACGGTCACGAGGTAAGTCACCGGGTGTTGTGCGGCAGCCCGTTCGAAACCTTCATGTCCGCTGCTGAGCACTCGGCATATCACGGCGACAGCCCGCTGGTCACACCAGAGACCAGCGAAGACGCAGCCGCGCTGCAGGAGGCCCACGGACTCCTGTTTTGTTATCCGACCAATATGTTCACCCTGCCTGCCGTACTCAAGAGTTGGCTCGAACGAGTGCTGGTACCTGGCGTTTCATTCGTGTTCAACGCCAACGGCAAGGTTCGCCCAGGGATGACGAACATCAAACGGATCGGCATGATCACCACGAGCGTCCACGACAAGGCTGCCACACGACGCGCCGGCGATTCCGGACGCAGGACCATCCTGCGAAACCTGCGCATGAGTTGTCACACATTGTGCAAACGCACATTCGTGTCAGTCCCGGCCGGCCAAGATGGCACAGCCGATGTCAGACACGCACTGTCGCGCTGGTGAAGTGAGACCTGACCTTTTCGATGAAACCGGTTCGCTCCGCCTCGGTGGTCTTGTCGATCTTGTACAGCGCCAACCATTCGAATTGTGCGTCAGGCGCACACAGCGGGATCACCACGCGTAACCATGTCCGTTTGCCTGGTTGACCCTGCATCAGGTTGATCAGTACGGATGATCCGTGGGTTGTCACGATGCTGATCCGGCGTATAGACGCCAACGGTGAAGTTTTGGTTTGCGTCCCGCCGTCGACATGGGTGCGCAACGTTGTCTGAAGCCAATCGAGGATGACTGCCGGTGGTCCGCCCCACCATGTCGGGTAGACCACCACGAGATGATCGGGTTCACCGCTCAGGTCTGGTTGGCTGCCCTCACTGAAGGCGGCCAACTGATACTCGATGCCTGAGGCGCCGAGTGCCCCGCACACGGTGTCTCGAATCGCTGCGCTGTAGCTGTCTTCGAGAGGATGAGCGTGAACAACGAGAGTACCCACGTCGCCGAAACTAGCGCGATCCTGGTCGGCGCCGATAGCGATAGGGCGAAGCATCGGAAAGTTGCAGCTGATTGTCCGATCATGCCGCGGGAACGTGCCGTCGACGTATCTCGCAACGCTCACTACATGCTAAAAAGTTTTCAGTACAACCAAGCTTCACAAATCCAGGCGTGACGACTAAGGTGACCCCGACCGAGCACGAAGGGGGTATGGGTGGCTCAATCTGCTATCTCGACGAAGCGTATGCAGGCACTCTCGTTCAACAACATCGGGATGACGTTCCCCGACGGAACCGAGGCCCTCACCGGAATCGACTTCTCGATCGACCGAGGCGAGTTTGTCACCGTCGTAGGGCCCTCTGGTTGCGGAAAATCGACGCTGCTCAAAATCGCCTCCGGCCTCCTCAAGCAAACCGTTGGCGAAGTAGACGTCGACCGCGACCACATCGGGTACGTATTCCAAGACGCAACCCTGCTTCATTGGCGCACGGTTATGGGCAATGTCGAGTTGTTCGCCGAGCTACATGGCATCCCCAAGGCCGAGCGGCGGCGTCTGGCGACTGAGGCCATCCAACTCGTTGGTCTGACAGGATTCGAGAACAACTATCCGAAGTCACTCTCTGGCGGCATGAAAATGCGGGCGTCGCTTGCCCGCACCCTGACGCTCAGCCCACCCGTATTCCTCTTCGACGAGCCATTCGGCGCAGTCGACGAGATCACTCGCGAGCACCTCAACGAAGAGACCCAACTGCTGTTCCAGCGCGAGGGCTTCGCCGGACTCTTCATCACCCACAGCATCAGCGAAGCGGTCTTCATGAGTACTCGCGTGCTGGTGATGTCGGCCCGACCAGGAAGGATCGTTGCCGAGTTCAACGTGCCGTTCGAGTACCCAAGGCAGCCGGATCTGCGCTTCGACCCCGAGTTCGCCCGATTGAGCGGCGAAGTATCTCGCGAGCTGCGGGGGTCCCACTCATGATTGCGCCCGATCCCGAACCGCTCTCGGTTGGCCGCAGCCAGCCGTTGTCGCTCGACGACGCTCCGGTGGTCATCGCAGGGCCCGGGCGCGCCAAGTCGCTCTCGCTCAACATCTTGCCGCCGCTTGCGCTTGGCACCTTGATTCTTGGCGCCTGGTATTTTGTGTCGTATCAACTGCTCGAGGAAAAGCGGCGGTTTCTGCTCGAGCCACCGCATGCCGTGTTGAAGGTCGGGTTTCTCGACTGGGACAACTTCTCAGAAATCCTGCGTGGTCTCCGATCGAGCACGAAGGTTGCCATCATCGGTTTGTTCATTGCCATTGTGTTGGGTCTCGCGCTCGCCGTCATCATGAGCCAGTCGAAGCTGTTCGAGCGAGCGATCTTCCCGTACATGGTCACACTGCAGGCGATCCCGATTCTCGCCATCGTTCCGCTGATCGCCTTCTGGTTCGGCACCGGCCAGAAATCGAGAGTGGTCGTCTGCGTCATCATCTCCTTGTTCCCGATCATCGTCAATACTCTGTTCGGTCTCCAATCTGCTGAGCGCGGGATGCACGACCTGTTCACATTGCACTCTGCCAATCGGGCAACGCGGCTCCGCAAGCTCAACTTCCCAGCCGCCTTGCCGGCGATCTTTGCCGGCCTACGAATCTCAGCCGGACTCTCGGTGATCGGCGCCATCGTCGGAGACTTTTTCTTCGGTCGCGGTGACGTCGGCATCGGTCAGATGCTCCGCAAGTATGCGAACAACCTCGACGGCGAGCAGCTACTGGCGGCGGTCATCATGTCGTCGGTACTCGGCGTAACGGTGTTTCTTCTGTTCGGCTGGATCCAGAATCGTGCCATCGGAAAATGGTACGACCCGAGCGGCACCTGAGTCAGATCTGCAGATATCCGGTCTGCGCAAGACAATTACAAACAATCCCATTGGAGGGGCAATGAAGAGTCAGACAAAGTATCGAATGATTGCGACTGTGGTCGCCTTCGGGGTCGTCGCGGCTGCCTGCGGCAGCGATGACGTCACCGCGCCGGCTGCCACCGACGCACCGGCCGCGCCGGCTGCCACCGACGCACCAACTGCCACCGACGCACCAGCCGCGCCGGCTGCCACCGATGCACCAGCCGCGCCAGCTGCCACCGACGCACCAGCCGCCACCGATGCACCAGCCGAAGAAATGGCCGGCCTGTCATCGGTTTGCCCGAGCCCGTTGGTCGTGCAGACCGACTGGTTCCCAGAGGGCGAGCACGGTGCGCTGTACAACCTGATCGGCGACGACTACACCGTCGACACCGGCAACAAGGTTGTCTCCGGTTCGATGGTGGCCGGCGGCCAAGACCTCGGCATCGACTTCGAGGTTCGTACCGGTGGGCCGGCAATCGGTTTCGCTCCGGTGGCTTCGTACATGTACACCGACGACTCGATCCATCTTGGTTACGCGACAACCGATGGCCAGATCATTCGATTCGACGAGGCACCGCTTCTGACCGTCGTTGCACCACTCGAGCAGAACCCGCAGATCATCATGTGGGATCCCGAGACCTACCCGGATGTGAAGACTCTCGCTGATCTCGGCACCGCGGGAATCACCATAAACCTGTTCGCAGGTGGAACCTTCGCCGATGTCTTCGTCGCCCAGGGACTCTGGACAGCTGATCAGATCGATCCCTCATACGACGGCAGCCCTTCGCGGTTCGTAGCAGAGGGCGGCGCTATTGCTCAGCAAGGTTTCGCATCGGCCGAGCCGTTCACCTACCTGAACGAGATCGAGGAGTGGGGCAAGCCGGTCGCCTTCCAGACGCTCCACGATGCCGGCTTCCAGGTGTACTCGCAGACCATCGGCATCCGGCCATCGGATCTCGATACGTTGCGCCCATGTCTCACCCAGGTCGTGCCGATCATTCAGCAGTCGATCGTCGACTACGCAGCCAGCCCCGAGCGGGCAAACGCGATCATCGTTGATGCAGTCGAGAAATTCGCCGACTTCTGGGTCTACAACGCAGACCTCGCCGCCTTCTCGGCCACCACGCAGGTCGAACTCGGATTGATCGGAAACGGCAGCGACAACACCGTCGGCAACCTCGACGAGGCTCGGGTGCAGGGTGTGCTCGACCTGATCGTCGCGGCCGGCGTCGATGTCTCAGCTGACCTCACGCTCGATCAAATCTTCACCAACGAATTCATAGATCCAAGCATCGGCTTCTAACCCGGCCGACAAACAGCAATAAAACGCCACAGGGGGCCAGTGCGTTGCGCACTGGCCCCCTGTCACGTTTTCAATCACGACGTTTCGTCTGTGAGGGCAAGACGTTTCGTACCGGGCCCTCCTGCGGATCTACATACGGTTCGGCCGAGCTGTTGATTCTGGACGCCAAGAAGTCGCCCGCTCTCACCGGCTCGTACTGGCAACCACGCTGTTCTGTGACACACGTGGGGATGCAGTCGATGACGACGTTCGGGTCGGGGTTGACGAAGAAGGGAATCGAGAAGCGATCACAGTGGCTCGGGCCGATCACCCGATGCGGTGTCGACTGATAGATCCCGTTGGTCCAACGCGCCAACATGTCGCCGAGGTTCACGACCAGGCTGCCGGCCGGTGTGACCACGGGAACCCACTCGGCGCCGATCGGTTTCACCTCGAGGCCTGGCACACCGTCGGTTGCCAGCAAGGTGAGCGCCCCGTAGTCGGTGTGGGGGGTCGTGGCCACCGGCAACGCCCCGTTGAGATCCGGTTTCACCTGGGGGTAGTGCATGAAGCGCAGTTTGCATTGCGGATTGTTCATTCGGGTCTCGAAGAACTCGGGCTCGATCTCGAGCGAACGTGACAACGCCCCGAACAGCACCGCAGAGAGCCCGAGGGCAGCGCCTTGATACGACCGCACCGCCTGGCGAAAGCCGGCAAGGGCGGGCAGCGGTACCTCATCGGCAAGGCCCATATCCAAGAACTCGGTGCCCTTGCCCGAGCGGCGCGCATCGAGCGCCAATCTTTCGTGTGGCACGAAACCGTAGCCATCGACGCTCGGTACAACCTCTTTGTCGTGTTGAGGCATGACGAAGAACGCACGAGCAGCCTCGAACGCGGCGGCCATCTCGCGGTCGAGTGCGTGGCCGATCACGACGAAGAAACCCGTCTCGATACAGGCGCTGTGGATTGCCTCGACGACGAGAGTAGCGGCGCTGCTGGATGGTGCCGACAAGAGCGGTGCGAGGTCGATGATCGGTGGGTCAATGTTGGTTGTCGTCATGATCTTGAAGCGCCAGATCCTCGTACGATCTCGGCAACATCGCCGAGCAGCCGTCGGTTGGCTTCGAGACCCGAGGCGATGATGTTGATGAAGAACCCGTCGATTCCGTGCTGACCGATCAACTGCTCGAGTTGCGATCGGCACTGCTCGGGCGAGCCGGCGATTTGATACGCGGCAACCATCTCGTCGGTCACGAGCGGGGCGATCGCCGCAGCACCCCCGCGCCCGAAGGCGACCCGCATTTGCTCGATGGCTGACTCGTCGATGCCAAGATTGTGCAGCATCCGAGGCGGACTGTCGAGAATCGCGTATCCATACAGACCGCGAGCCTCCTCGATCATCTCCGGCGTGAATGCCAGGCGATCGAGGTAGATGTGGGTGAGTTCTCTCCCCGAGCGTCCCGCAA
>CALFRK010000173.1 GCA_937919625.1 uncultured Ilumatobacter sp. | reverse complement strand
CTGTGGCGGTTCGTCAATGGTGACGGTTGCGGCGGGTGCCGTGTCGGGCTGTGGCGGTTCGTCAATGGTGACGGTTGCGGCGGGTGCCGTGTCGGGCTGTGGCTGCTTCGGCCTGCGTCCTTTGCCCCCTTGCCCGTTGTTGTCTTTGCGCTGCGAACCCTTGCGGCGCGAGTCGCGCCCGCCGTCCTTGTCTTGGCGCATGTTCGGTCGTAGCGGCTTGGGCATCGAAGCCTTGGGGTCGACCTCGATCTCAAACATCTCCGCGATTTGTGGCAGTGCCGGGGCGAGCCGCTTGATGGTCGCCAGCAGCTCATCATTGACCACATCGGGCTTGCGAATCGGCTTGATCAGCGCCCGAATCGGCGAGAACGCGGCCGCCTCGAGCATTGCAATCCAGCGCTCTGGGCTGTCCATCGGGGCCAACGAGGCGTTCACACTGTCGGCCAGGCGGCGAGCAATATCAACTGGGAAGGGAACACCCGCCTTTGGTGGCTGGGACGATAGTCGTAGGGCGCGTATGACGCGACCCACTGCCAGTGCCGCATCGACATCGCCGAACCACAGCACCAACTCTTGTTCCTGCTTGTGAACCAGTGACTCCTTGAGTTCGGCTACCAACTTGTTCGAACCCTCGTCGCGGGCAATTGTGGGGTCGCCGGAGGCGGCGATGACGCTGCGCAAGTCACGCAGATCAAGGTGTTCCATTTGACGCTGAGCGGCCTCGGCGCGATCGAGCCATTCGGCCAGCCTCAGTTTCGGCAGCAGCTCTTCGGCGATCTTCATCACGGTCGCCTCGGGCATCGACGGCCGACCCTCGGCGACGGCCTTGTCGTTTTCCTCGCGGACCCGCTGACGTACGGCACCCATACCCTGCAGGGCTAGTTCGGCGATCGCATGCTGCTCGTCTGGCAGCTCTGCCAAAACAGTGTTGCGATGAGTCTTGCCAGGACGCAGTCGCTTTGGCTTCGGCCGCTGTGGAACCTCCGGCGGGGGAGTGAACTGCGGGCCCCGGCGTCCACGATCTCCGTCACCGCGACGCCCGTCGCCTCCATCTGAGCGACCGCGTCCGTCGCCACGGCCAGCGCCGGTTCCGCGGGTGGCACCACGGCCGCCACCCGGTCCGCGACCGTCGCCGCCCCGACCCGGTCCGCGATCGTCGCGGCGCGGACGGCGATCACCGTCGCGGCCACCGCGGTCGTTGCGGTCGCGCTTGGCGCGGGTCTCGACGACCGGTTGAAAATTTCGCTCGACGGGCAACAACTCGATCAGGTCGAGAGCCGACTTTTCTCGTGTTTGTACGATGCCGAGAACCGTGATGCCGTCAATCTCCTGTTCGACATCGACCTTGAGTTCGTCACCAACTTTGGCACCGATCGGAAGCACCGATCCGTCGACTACGCCCTTGGGCTGCTTAGCCCCGGCGGCACGCCAGGTCCAGCTGCCGTCACCGAGCGCGCTGGTGAGTTCGATGTCGATCCGTCGAGACATGGGTTACAACGGTATCGCCTCGAGAGCGTTCAGCACCAGTGAGGTTGTGACGATGTTGGCGGCTACCGTCGCCGAAATGCCGATCTACGCCCTCGGATCACAAGTCCCGCAGATCGCCCTTGATGCCTACATTCATCCGGACGCGGTCATCATCGGCTCGGTCACGGTGGGCTCGGAGAGTTCGGTGTGGCCAGGCGCCGTGCTGCGTGGCGACGAGGGCGAGATCCGGATCGGCGAAAAGACCAGCGTGCAGGACAACTCGGTGTTGCACACGTCACCCGACTTTCCAACGCTTGTCGGCGACCGTTGCGTGGTGGGACATATCGTTCACCTCGAGGGCTGCACCATTCACGATGACGTCCTGATCGGTAACGGGGCAATCGTGATGCATCAAGTCATCGTTTACGCCTGGTCAATCGTGGGGGCCAATGCCGTTGTGCTCAATGGAACGATCGTGCCGAGCGATTCGATTGCCATCGGTGCGCCCGCCGTGGTGAAGCAAGGTCGTGCCCGCCGCGAGCTGATTACCGAGGGAGTCGACAACTACGTAGCACGCTCGCGGCGTTTTCGCGACGAGTTGCGTCGGGTCGACTGATGCGAGTGCTCGTGCTCAGCACTCCCGTTGGCGATGCAGAACTGGCAGCCGACCGGCTGTGGGTAGCCGGGGCCCGAGCCGTCGAAGAGTCGACGAGCCAAGGCGCAACAGCGGTGTTTCGCACGGTTCTGGCCGAGGTCGATGATGTCTCGCTGGCGCTACTGGGTGAGCTACCGCCCGACTGGGTCGTTACTTTTGATGAGGTTGACGACGCTCCGGCGCAGACGTGGCGCGAATTCGTAAAACCGATGGTGATCAACGACTATCTCGTGATCCGTCCTGCCTGGCTACCGGCGCAACGAAATGCACAAGTGCTCGAGATCGAAATCGAGCCCGGTGGCAGTTTTGGACTGGGCGATCACCCGACGACCCGCCTATCGGCGGACGCAACGTGGCGATTGGCCCGCACCGGCAGCCGCGTGCTCGACGTGGGTTGCGGAAGCGGTGTGTTGTCGATCATCGCCGCTCGCCGCGGTGCAACCGAGATCGTGGCTATCGACATAGCCGAAGCGGCCCGCGAAGCAACGAACGACAACTCGCGGCGCAACGGGGTCAGCGCCCGCCTCACAGTAAGTACTACGCCGATCGCCGCTGTTGAGGGCACATTCGACCTAGTGGTCGCAAATGTGCTCGCTCCGACACTTGTGGCGATGGCTGGGGACCTGCAGCGCCTGACGGCGTCTGACGGGTGTCTCGTGCTGTCGGGCGTGCTGGCTGGCCGCCATGATCACGTTTTGGCCGCCATGGAACCCATGCGGGTGATCGCCACGAGCGAACTCGAGCGATGGGCAGCAGTCGAACTCAGCCATCCGTAACAGTCCGCCGTCGAGTTGGGAGGTGTGCCTGGAGCGTGAGCCGATAGGTGAACTGCGACCAATCGGTACTGGGGAACCGTGCAAACTGAAAAGCTGCGCTGTGACCTGTCTGCTGGGTTCCGTGGCACACGTCGCATTTCAGGCGCGGCGAAGTAACGCTTTGATCGCGTTGGCGGTTGGTTGTGCGGGAACCGCACCGCGCACCGTGGTGGCGAGCGCTCCTGCGGCTGTGGCCCAACGCACTGCCTCGAGCAGATCGTCGTTGGCGGCCAAGCGAGCCGCCAACGCACCGCAGAACGCATCGCCGGCACCGGTCGTGTCGACGACATCGACATCGAAGGCGGCCACCCGTGTTGTGCCGGCAGCGGTGTGCACGTCGGCGCCCGCTGACCCGAGCGTCGCAACCACCGCACCGCAGCCTGCCTCGAGCATGCTACGAACTCCGCCGAGCTGAACGAGTTCGTGCTGGTTCGGTACGAGCACGTCGCAAACAGCCAGTAGTTCGGGCGGCAGGGGAGCGGCGGGGGCGGGATTCAGGATCACCGTGCTGCCCACGGACCGGGCGTTGGTGAGCGCCGCCACCACAGCATCAATGGGAATCTCGAGTTGGGCGAGAACCACGCTGGCCGACGGCAACTCGACAACTGTCGAAACCGTTGCATTCGCCCCTGGAATCACGACGATCGAGTTTTCGCCGGCGTCGTCGACGATGATCAGGGCACGTCCGGTAGGCGCCTCGACCAGGGTGACCGCAGTCGCGTCGATCATTTCATTGGTGAGCACAGCTCGTAGCCGGGCGCCCGCTGGATCGGAGCCCAGGGCACCGACGAAGGCAGTTCTGGCTCCGGAACGCGATGCAGAAACGGCCTGATTGAGGCCCTTCCCACCAGGGTGCTCGGCGTAGCCGCGGCCGAGCACGGTTTCTCCTGGTTGGGGAAGGTGGGACGTCGTGGCGACAAGGTCGAGGTTGGCGCTCCCGATGACACAGACGTCGTAGCGGTCGGCCACGGGGGAGACTGGGTCAGCCGGTCGAACGGGCGCGAACGCCGATCGGGGCGATCAATCGGAAACCGGCGGCGTGCCGCTCGTCCTCGCTCTCGCCGCCCCAAAGCCCGTACTCGTGTTCATCGCGGGCAAACTCGCAGCAGCTCGAACGTACGCTGCAACTGGCACATACCTCACGGGCGGTCGCCTCGCGACGTTCGCGAGCCTGCGGGCGTTCGGCGGGAGTCGGGAAGAAAAGGTGGGTCAGGCCCTTGCAGGCCGCTTGACGCATCCAATCGTGTTGGGCGAGTTCCCCGCTCCTGATGATCTCGACTGCTGCCATTGAGCATCCCCTGTTCATTTGCCCCGAGTCTTAACCCGGTTCGACGACTCCAGCTGGCCGACTGACGCCCGGACGGCATCGACCGAGTCGTTAGGTTAGGCGGCGGTAACCGGACAGTCAATTGCATACAGCAAGTAAGTTTGGACACAAACGGTCGGTCCGACAGGTGCGCTGAAGACCGACAATCAGGAATACCGGAGCCTTGCGAGGACGGGTCCTCCCAGTGCACCCCGTGTACCGTGTCGGCATGGAGGTCGAGGAACGAATCCGGTCGCGGGGAGCCTCGCTTACATCGGCCGAGCGTCGGGTCGCTGAGGCGATTCTCGCCGCCCCACAGGCCGTCGGATTCGGAACCGTAGCCGACCTCGCCAAAGCCGCGGACGTGGGTTCAGCATCGGTGGTGCGGTTGGCCACAAAGCTCGGCTTCGACGGCTACTCCGACCTGCAACACTGCGTTCAGCGAGACCTCACACAACAACTGCGTCCGGCCGCCGAGCGGATTCATGAGACGGTTTCGGGATCGGGTGCCGATCACACGGCCGCCGAACTCGCCAACGTGAAGACGACACTCGCTGGAGCCGACAAGCAGGGCCTGCGAGCGGTCGTCGAGCGTTTATCCGATCTGCAACGACCGGTTGCGATCATTTCCGGCGACGCGTCAGGCGGAGTTGCCCAGCAGTTCGCCACACAACTCCATCAGGTGCGCCCCGATGTCACTCTGATCGGCGGCAGCGATGTAGTCGTGCGCCGCGATCTGGCGCTGCTCAACGATGCGGCCACGGTGGTAGTGATCGACCTTCGGCGGTATGAGCGGTGGGTACTCGAGGCCCATCGGATCGTGCACGAACGGGGCATCTGGTCGGCGGCACTGACCGACAGCGTGCTCTCGCCGCTGGCCGCCCAGGCTGCGGTCACGTTCCTGGTCGAAGCGGGCTCGATCGGACCCTTTGACAGTCATGTCGGTACCCTGGCGCTGCTCAACCTGGTGGTTCTTGACGTGGCGACCGCGCTGCGCCAGTCGGCGACCGAGCGACTCGGCGTTGTCGAGACCGCCTGGAGCGAGAACACCTCACTCACTGACGGTCGCACCGCTTAGCATCACGACGTCGGCACAGGCACAGCCCGGCGTCGGTAGCCTGCAGCAATGTCAGCCAGCGTCGTCGAGCAAGCAAGTCGCCGTCGTACGTTCGCGATTATCAGCCACCCTGATGCCGGCAAGACCACGCTGACCGAGAAGTTTCTGCTGTACGCAGGGGCTCTCGGCGAAGCCGGAGCCGTCAAGGCTCGTGCCGGTCGCCGTTCTGCCACCAGCGACTGGATGGACATGGAGCAAAAGCGCGGCATCTCGATCAGTTCGACGGCGCTCTCGTTCGAGTATCGGGGCTACCAATTGAACTTGCTCGACACCCCCGGCCACCGCGACTTCTCGGAGGACACCTATCGGGTGCTATCGGCTGTCGATGCAGTCGTGATGGTGCTCGACATTGCCAAGGGCATCGAGCCTCAAACACTCAAGCTGTTCGAGGTCTGCCGGTCACGCAACCTGCCGGTGATCACGTTCCTCAACAAATACGACCGGCCCGGACGCGAGCCGCTCGAACTTCTCGACGAGATCGAACGACAGATCGGACTGCGCCCGACACCGGCCACCTGGCCGGTTGGCATCTCCGGCGAGTTCCGGGGTGTGATCGACCGTCGTAACGGAGAGTTCACCCGTTTCACCCGCACCGTGCGTGGCAGCGCGATCGCACCGGAGGAGATCGTTGACCCCGAGCGCGCCGCCGAGCAGGAGGGCAAGTGGTGGACACATGCCCTGGAAGAATCGGGCCTGCTCGACGCAATCGGCGCCGATGTCGACCTCGAGTCGTTCTTGGCAGGCGAGTCGACCCCAGTATTCGTAGGTTCGGCACTCACCAACTTTGGCGTACGAAGCCTGCTCGACGCGATCGTCGACCTGGCGCCGGCACCCAAGCCTCGTGAGACGATCGACGGCGGGTATCGTGCTCTCGAGGGGGAGTGTTCTGCCTTCGTGTTCAAGGTGCAGGCCAACATGGATCGATCACACCGTGACCGAATCGCTTTCGTACGCATCTGTTCGGGCAAGTTCGAGCGCGGCATGGTGCTCACCTGCGATCGCACCGGCAAGCCGTTCGCCACGAAGTACGCCTCCACGGTGTTCGGGGCCGAGCGCACCACCGTCGAGCAGGCTTACCCCGGCGACGTGGTCGGGTTGGTGAACGCCACCGGCCTCAACATCGGCGACTCGCTGTACGAGACGGAACAGGTTACGTTCCCACCGATTCCACGCTTTTCGCCAGAGGTGTTCGCCAGCGCCCGCCCGCTCGACACAGGTAAATCGAAGCAATTTCGCAAAGGCCTCGCCCAGCTCGACGAAGAGGGCGTTGTGCAGGTGCTGCGCGATCCCGACATGGGCGACAGTGCCCCCGTGCTCGCCGCCGTCGGGCAGCTTCAGTTCGAAGTCTTCGCCAATCGCCTCGACGTCGAGTTTAATGCCCCGATCGAAGTGCTGTCGGCGCCATACGACTCGATTCGACTGACCGATGAGGCGTCGGTGAAGCGACTTCGCGAGATTGGTGGGATCCGAATCATGCAACGCGGAGACGGACACCTTGTGGCATTGTTCGAGAGCCGCTATCGGCTGCAACGACTTGAAAACGACGAGCCCGACCTGATGCTCGATCACATCGTCGCCGGCTGATCACACGCAACCCGGCCGCGATGCCGGTCGTGATCGTCGGATCAGGTGGTTTGGTTTCGCCGTGCCAACCACACCAGAAGCAGTCCGAGTGAAAGGGCGAGTGCGCCCATCAGCGCCGTCCTGGACTCGCCTTGTCCCGTTTGCGGCAACGTCGTTGCGGGAGCGGCCGCCTGCTGGGTCGTGGTCGGGGCCAGCGTCGTCGTACTGGTCGTCGTGGTGGGGGCAACCGTCGTGGTGGTCGTGGTGGTGGTGGTGGTCGTCGGGGCGACGACGTTCAAGATGTCCGTGGCCGTGTCTTGGCACTCTCCGTCGAAAGCAGTCACGGTGTATGTACCTGGGCTACCAGGGGCCTGGAAGTCGAGCGTCCATTCCCCGGTTAGCGTGCTTTCGGGCAGCGGAGAACCGAGAGGGGTCGACGCGGTTGGCGGATTGGTGTCGATCGAGAGCGCTGGTTCGACACATGTCCAGCCGACACCGGTAATGGTGAAGGTGGCGCCCGGCTCGACGGATATCGGAGACACGACGATCGCTGGCGTCACGGGCTGTCCGGCGTGAGCCACTGGAGCGAGAGCAACCACAGCGAGAGTCGTCGACGCCGAAATCAACAGGGTACGAATGATGGAGCGCATGCGAGCAAACTACTGGGTGGTACCCAAAGTTGAAAGTCTCGCGGCGCCGCCAGAATTTGCGCTACCTATCCTAGATCGGTGGTCGCGTGCAAGACTGGCCAGCATGGTGAAATCGGTTCACGAATGGTCGGAACGGGGCCACATCGACCCTGAGCACTCAGCCAACCCAGAGCACTATCGCGAGGATGGCGGCCTCAAGAAGAAGTTCTACGAATCCGAGTTGGCCCGGATGCAGGAAGAACTGGTCAAGCTGCAGTACTGGGTCAGCACCCATGGGTTGCGTGTGTTGATCATCTTCGAGGGTCGCGGCTCGGCGGGCAAGGGCGGCGTGATCAAACGGATCAGCGAACGCACAAGCCCGCGGATCGTACGAACGGCAGCGTTGCCCAAGCCAACCGAACGCGAGCAGACACAGTGGTATTTTCAGCGGTATGTGCCGCTGCTGCCATCAGGCGGCGAGATCGTGCTCTTCGACCGAAGTTGGTACAACCGCTCGAACGTCGAATGGGTGATGGGATTCTGCACTCCTGAACAACACGAAGAGTTCCTACGCACCTGTCCGGAGTTTGAGCGCATGCTCGTTCGGTCGGGGATCATCCTGCTCAAGTACTGGTTCTCGATCAGCTACGACGAACAAGAGCTTCGGTTCGAGGCCCGCAATCGCGAACCTCTCAAGCGTTGGAAACTGTCAGACATGGACCTCGAAGAGCATCGCCGCTATGTGCGTTATTCGATGGCCAAGGACACGACGTTTCAGTACACCGACGTCAAGCAGGCACCGTGGTACGTGGTGCCGTCGGATGACAAGAAGCGGGCCCGCCTCAACTGCATCAGCCACATCTTGTCATCGATTCCGTACCAGGACATTGTTCCCGATCCGGTTGAGATTCCAGAGCGATCTGATGAGCCCTACATCCGGCCACCGATCCAAGATCAGACCTTCATACCTCAGATCTACTGAGAGCCTGCATGACGATCGATGGTGCAGCGGCGATCGCCCCATCGTCGATCTGACGACAGCCATAAGTGAAGTGACGCCTATCGGGTGTCTCGACGTCGGGAAGTCTTGGTTCTAGAGCGGGCCGCGTCGCCTACTGTCGTCGGATGTGGCCTTTGAACCGATTCGCACCGAGCGGCTAATTTTGCGACCGTCCAGGGTCAGCGATGCCGAGGCCGCCTACCAGCGTCGTCGGCTGCCCGAGGTGGCTCGCTATCAGGACTGGGAGATGCCCTACACGCTCGAACGGGCCGAGCGGAGGATGGCCCAGGTGGTGGCGATGGGCGGCCCGGTCGATGGCCAGGGGTGGTCCCTCACTGTCGTCGACGCCGCCGCTCCGGACCGAATTTTGGGTGACCTCTACGTCGCTATCAAATCGGGACGCCGCTGCGCCGAAGTCGGCTACACCTTTCATCCTGATTATTGGGGTCGGGGCTACGCAGTCGAGGCCGCTCAGGCCATCATCCGCTACCTGTTCAGCGACTTTGGAGTTAGCCGGGTCGAGGCATCGCTGCATCCAGACAACCCACCATCGGCCCGCGTCTTGGAGGCGTGCGGATTGATCTTCGAGGGCCTGACCCGCCACTCGTTCTGGATTGGCGACGAGTGCTCGGACGACATGCTGTACGGCATGACCCGGTTTGATTGGGAGGCCTGGTGCAACCGTCGCCGACACCGACCCGACAAGGTTGAGCTCGTGCCGGTCACGGCCGACAACCGACGGGCTGTCGGCGATCTGGTCACCCACAAGTCCCAGGAACGGTTTGTCTCGCCGATGCTCGGCAACTTCCGCGATGCTCTGCGGCCTCCATCGCTGAATGGAGCCAACCTGGTGCCCTGGTATCGGGCGATCGAGGCCGATAGGGAGATCGTCGGTTTCATAATGGCGACGGAGACCACCGGCGCCCATGCCAACCCATACCTGTGGCGGTTGTTGGTCGACCGGATGCATCAGCGGAGGGGTATCGGCTCGGCCGCTCTCGACCGGTTCGAGCACTGGTGCCGCGGGCAGGGGGCGACCGCCATCGAGGTCTCGTGGGGGGAGGGCCCCGGCTCGCCGGCAGCCATGTATCAGGCTCGCGGCTATCACCCGTCAGGCAAGATCGACGACGGCGAGATCCACGCTGTCAAACAACTGACCTGAGGTCGGCGAAGGCTGTCTGTCGGCAACCGCGATATGGAGCGGCTAACATTTCGTCATGACGAAACCTAGGCGATGTCGGTGGTGTAGGAGAGTGCTGCCCGACAGGGGTGGTCCGGGTCGGCCGAGGGAGTTCTGCTCACAGCGCTGCCGCCAATGGGATTGGGTGTCGCGCCAACGCGCCAGGGACCTCGAGCTCAGCGAAGACGAGTTGGTGATGGCCCGAAGTGAGTTGGACGCGCTGCATGACGATATGTACGTGTTGGCCTGCGCCGTCGATGACGCGGAGCGAGATCTTAAGGCGGCCGGGGCAAAGCCGACCCCGAAGGAACTTCGTGAGATCGTCAACTGGCTTCTGGCCGCTGCCAAACCTCTCAGAGACCGTGAACTCTCCGCACCGCCAGTACCACCCGCTAAAACGTCATGACGATATAGGTGACGGCAGAGTGCGACCCAAATGGCGAGCGGTTGAGTTTCAATCTCGACAACAGGTCGAGACCCTTACATTCGGCTCGTCGTTGCTAACGATGGCGGTCGTCTCGATGAGTGTCGACGACGGATTGCCGCCGCAAAGCTGAAGTTGCGTGGCAGACGCGTGCGGGTGCGTTGCGGCACGCTTCAAACGGGGCGATCCGTCGCAGTCGTCCAGCGCCATCAGCGGGATTTCGGGATGCAACGCCCATAATCTCCGTTATGTCAACTTGATGTTGGCGACCAACATTTGTTATGGAAATCGTCAAGACTGAAAGAGCCGCATTTCCTTGGCTTTGGGCGTTGCGCCATTACAACGCCCGGTTCGGGGATTCCAGCGGCGCTGCGGGCGGACCGATAGCCAACTGCCCTGTTGGAGGAGGAACCGCAGTCATGCATCGTTCGATCACGACCAGTAACCGAGCTCGCCGCCACGTGTTTGGCGCGTTCACAATTGGTGTCGTGCTGTCATTGTCGCCGACGTTGATCGGCCCCGGCCACCTTCAAGCCCAGGCGCCGGCAACCGCGATCACGGGGCTCTCGCGAGGGGCCACGGGCGACGCTGTTCGTTCGGTCCAGCAGGCTCTGGTCAACCAAGGCGTTTCCGTCGCTGGTGGTGTTGATGGCATCTTCGGTGTCGGCACCGAGGCGGCGGTGAAGCAGTATCAGTCGGTGCATGGCCTTGCCTCGTCAGGCATAGTCGATGCGGCCACCGCTCTCGAACTCGGCCTTACCTCCAACGAGTTGCTCGGGTTGACCCAAGGCGTGCGCAGCGACGCGGTGCGCACGTTGCAGTCCAAACTGGAGGCGGCAGGTATCAATGTCTCCGGCGGTGTCGACGGGATCTTCGGTTCCGGTACGACAGCCGCCGTCAAGCAGTTCCAGTCCGTGCGTGGGTTCTCCCCCACCGGAACGGTCAACTCGGCGACGGCGGCCGCTCTCGCCGAGGTGTCGGCTGCAGCTCCTTCGGCGGATCCCACCCCGCAACCGGCAGCTGAACCCGAGACGGCCCCCAGCGATGCACCCAGTACTGACGCCTCTCCGCTGGTCGGTCTGAAGATCGGTTCACGCAGCGATGCGGTCAAGACACTTCAGCAGACGTTGATCGATGCCGGCTTTACCGTCGTAGGTGGTGCCGATGGCATCTTCGGAGTACTAACTGCGAACGCCGTTCGTTCGTTCCAGAACGCCAACGGTCTCGGACTGTCGGGGCAGGTCGATGACGCAACCGCGGCGGTGCTGGCCACCGTCACGGCGCCCCCAGCATCAGATACAGGCAGCGAGCATGACCCGACGATCACCTCGTCACCGTTGCTCGGCCTGAAGTACGGATCGCTCGGTTCCGACGTCAAAGCCCTCCAACAGGCGCTGATCAACGCGGGGACCAGCGTCCGCGGCGGCGCCGATGGTGTGTTTGGCCTAGCAACTCAGGCTGCGCTGAAGACATACCAGGCGAACAAGGGGCTCGACCAGAGTGGCCAGGTCGATGACGCGACTGCCAGTGCGCTCGCGTCGGTGGGCGGCGGAGCCTCCGCCAGCCCACTGTTGGGTCTCAGGTATGGAGCCCTCGGCAACACCGTGAAAGACCTCCAGCAGGCGCTCATCGACGCCGGCGTCACGGTTCGAGGCGGCGCCGACGGAATCTTCGGGCCGGCAACGATCAACGCTGTCAAGGCGTTCCAGACATCGCAAGGCATCGAGACCACCGGAAGCGTCGACGCCGCCACCGTCACCGCCCTTGCCAACCCCACAGTCGCCGCACCAGCGGCCGACACAAACGCTGGCGGCTACGCCGCCTACGGCGAAAAGGGTGAGCGCGTGCTGGCACTCCAGTCCGCTCTCGTAGCGGCGGGTGTCGCTCTGAGTGGCGGCGTTGACGGAGATTTCGGCGCAGGCACAAGTGCAGCAATCGTCGAGTTTCAGCGTCGCGAGGGCCTGTCCGTCACCGGCAAGATAAATGATGAGACGGCCGCCAAGCTGTCACTGAACGCGGCTCCCGAGCCGACCGCCCCAGACCCGAGCAGCGTGCACCTCGAGGTGTTCCCAGTTCAGGGCGCGTGCTATTACGGCGATAGCTGGGGTTACCCACGTGGCGGCGGGCGTACACACCTCGGGGTCGACATCATCGCCTCTGCCGGGAAGCTGCTGTACGCCGCGGCGGACGGCAAGGTCACCAAGATCTACGCTGACTACCCTGGATCGCTGGCCGGAAATGGCATTCGGCTTACGTTGCCCGACGGCACCTACTTCTTCTACGCCCACATGACGGGCATAGCCGACGGCATCGCCGTCGGTGTACCAGTCAAAGCAGGCCAGATCGTCGGCACGGTCGGCAGTACCGGCAACTCTGGCACACCGCACCTGCATTTCGAGGTGCACCCCAAGGGCGGCGCGGCAGTCAACCCGTATCCGTTGGTCAAGGCGATCGACGGCTGCAAGATCACCGACCCACTCCCCCAGCCCTGAGTCCAGCTGGCTGGCTTCTGGCGACGTCATCGCTGTTGCGGGGTGGCACTCGTTGGTCAACGGAACCCGGCGCTGGCGGCCTGATAGTTCGACCTCCGAGGGACCCGGGCGTATGGCGGGTGGTTCCCAGCCATACGCTGCCCCGAATGACTGTGGTCGATATCGAGTTCAGCCCGGCCAACACCGACTGGGCGACATTGCGGGAGGCGACGCTGGCGGCCGAGCAACGTGGCTACGGCGCTGTCTTCGTATTCGACCATCTGGCCGGTGTTCCGCTCGGCGGCACGACGATGCTCGAGTGTTTCACATTGCTGGGGGCGCTGGCTGAGGTCACGAGCCGGGTCGAGCTCGGCACGATGGTTGCCAATGTGTGGAATCGGCAGGTCGGCACGTTGGTGTCGGCCGCAGCATCGGTGGCGATCATGTCGGGCCGCCAGTTTCATCTCGGGCTCGGAGCTGGCACTTCACCTGGCAGCACTTGGGCCGCCGAACAGCACGCCGTCGATGCCCACCTTGACGTCTCTCTGGACGCGCGTCACGCCCGCGTCGAAGCGGTGCTCGACCTCGCCGCTCGACAGTGGTCAGCTGAACGGGATGGTCAGTTCGCCACATTTCCGAGCCCTACTCCCCCACCCACTCGGATCGTCGGCGTAAACAGCGAACGTCTGAGTCGAATCGCCGGGCAGTTGGCCGACGGCATCAACGTGCCGTGGCATCACCCTCACCGCGACCGGTTCATTGCGGCCGCAAACGACGCCGCGGGTGAAAGACCTTTCCTCCGCACCGCCTACAGCACTTATCACCGCGACCTTCTCGACCCGGGCCACCCCGACCGGGTCGAGATGACAGAGCGCCGGATCGACCGGCTGGTATTAGCGGTGTTCGACCCGCTCAATGTCTGGCTAAGTGACGCAGTCCCCGTCTGGGCACCACCGGACAGCACCTGTTGAACACGACGGATCGAAGAGGTTCGACGCGGCACGGTCTGACTGCCAAAACGTGTAACGTTCAGGTTGTCGCAGAACCCACCCGGGAGAGTCGTTGCCACAGTCAGTGACAACGACGCCGAAGGAGCAACCACCCCGGAATCTCTCAGGCAAACGGACCGGTCGGGTGAGGCAACGCTGGAAAGCAGGGGGTCCGCGCACCACCTCGCCGACGGGGAAAGCCCAGGCAAACCGGGTGAAGCTCTCAGGTACCGATGACAGCGGGGGCACAAACAACGATGCCAATCGGAGGTCCTGTGTCCACACCATTCAGCGAACTGTTCAACGAAGGCGAATTTGTAACCCGCCATATCGGTCCGGGTCCCGACGACCTGGCGACGATGCTGTCGGTGATCGGCGTCGACAGTGTCGATCAACTCATCGCTGAAACGGTTCCCGCCGCGATCCGACTCGACGAGGCCCTGTCGCTCCCCGGCCCCAGAACCGAGACTGACGTGCTCGCCGAACTGCGCGGTCTCGCCGCCCAGAACAAAACCATGACCAGCCTGATCGGTATGGGCTACTACGGCACGATCACTCCCCCGGTGATCCGCCGCAACGTGCTCGAAAGCCCGGCCTGGTATACGGCATATACGCCGTATCAGCCCGAGATCAGCCAAGGCCGCCTCGAGGCACTACTCAACTTCCAGACGATGGTGTGCGATCTGACCGGACTCGACCTTGCCAACTCTTCACTGCTCGATGAAGCTACGGCGGCAGCCGAAGCGATGTCGCTCGCTCGCCGCGTCACCCGCGGCGGGCGCACACGCTTCTTCGTGCACCATGATGTTCATCCCCAGACTCTCGCTGTGCTGCAGACGCGCGCCGACCCCGTAGGCGTCGACGTTGTGGTCGGAGACCTCGATCAGTTGGTCGGTGACGGTTTCTTCGGGGCGCTGTTCAGCTATCCGACCTCGAGCGGTGCCATCACCGACTGGTCGGCGGCGATCGAGCAAGCCCACGAGCTCGGCGCACAGGCGATTGTCGCTACCGACCTGCTGGCGTGTGTGTTGCTGCAGTCCCCCGGGGCACTCGGCGCCGATATTGCGATTGGTTCGGCACAACGATTCGGTGTTCCGATGGGCTACGGCGGCCCGCATGCCGGCTTCATGGCGGTCAGAGAGGGCGCTACCCGCTCATTGCCCGGTCGGTTGGTCGGTGTCAGCACTGATACTGCCGGCCGTCCTGCGTTGCGGCTCGCCCTACAAACTCGCGAGCAGCACATCCGGCGTGAGAAGGCGACCTCGAACATCTGCACCGCACAGGTTCTGCTCGCCAACATCGCCGGGTTGTACGCCACGTGGCACGGCCCTGACGGCCTGCGCCAAATCGCCGAACGAGTACATGCGATCACGACGGTCGTGGCCGATCACCTGCTTGCCAGCGGCTTCACCCTCGCCCAGACGAGTTGGTTCGACACGCTGACCGTGACCGATATCGACGCCGACATCGTGATCGCCGCAGCCGAACGGCGCGGCATCAATCTGCGGCGTGTCAGCGACAGTTCGATCGGCATCTCATTCGACGAAACCACGTCGTGGGCGATCGCCTCGAACGTCGTCGAGAGTCTTGGCGCTGCGCCCCTCGGCGAGGCCGGTGACGCACCGACGGCGATCCCTCCGGCGCTGATCCGTGCGGGAGAAATTCTGCCACAGGGCGTGTTCCACAACCATCACAGCGAGCACCAGATGCTTCGCTATCTGAGGCGTCTGTCCGACCGTGACCTGGCGCTCGACCGCACTATGATCCCGCTCGGCTCGTGCACGATGAAGCTCAATGCAACCAGCGAGATGGAACCGATCAGCTGGCCGGGGTTTGCCAACATCCACCCCTTCGCGCCCGATCACCAGACGGTCGGGTACCGCACCATGATCACCGAACTCGAGCAGACCCTGGCCGAGATCACTGGGTACGACGCGGTCAGCCTGCAGCCGAACGCAGGCAGCCAGGGCGAATTCGCCGGCCTGTTGGCGATCCGCGCCTATCACCGCAGCAGGGGTGATGAGCAGCGAACTATCTGCTTGATTCCGGCGAGCGCCCATGGCACCAATGCGGCGAGTGCCGTCATGGCCGGCATGGATGTGGTCGTGGTGAGCTGTGACGACGAGGGCAATGTCGACTTCAACGATCTCCAGGTCAAGATCGATGGCGCCGCCGAACGTCTGGCGGCGATCATGGTCACCTACCCGTCGACCCATGGGGTGTTCGAACTGGGCATCAAGGATCTGTGCGCAATGGTGCACGATGCAGGTGGCCAGGTGTATGTCGACGGGGCCAATCTCAACGCCCTGGTTGGGCTTGCAAAGCCCGGCCGATTCGGTTCGGATGTCAGCCACCTCAACTTGCACAAGACGTTCTGTATCCCACACGGCGGTGGCGGTCCAGGTGTCGGCCCGATCGGCGTACGTGAGCATCTGATCCCGTTTCTGCCGGGCGACCCGCTCGGCATCGACCAGCCGGTAGGTCCCGTGTCTGCCGCCAAGTACGGGTCGGCAGGCATTCTGCCGATCCCGTGGGTGTACCTCAAGCTGATGGGGGGCTCGGGGCTTCGGCGAGCAACCGAGATCGCGATCACATCGGCGAACTATGTGGCGAGCCGCCTCGGGCAGGCATTTCCGGTGCTGTACTCAGGGGCCAAGGGTCGTGTCGCCCACGAGTGCATCATCGACGTGCGCGACCTCACGCACACCACCGGGGTATCTGTCGACGACATCGCAAAGCGTCTTATCGACTACGGCTTCCATGCTCCTACGATGAGTTTCCCGGTCGCCGGAACGCTGATGATCGAGCCGACAGAAAGCGAGGACCTCGGCGAGCTTGATCGCTTCTGCGACGCGATGCTCGCGATCCGGGCAGAAATTGATCGCATCGCTGACGGATCGGTCCAGCTGGAGACGAGCGCCCTCCGTAATGCGCCGCACACTATTGCCGACCTGCTGGCCGCCTCCGACCGGCCGTATACGGCCGAGGAAGCGGCGTTTCCAGTGGCCGCGCTGCGACTCGATAAGTACTTCCCACCGGTGTCGCGGATCGACGGCGCCTACGGCGACCGCCACCTCGTTTGTAGTTGTGAGCCACTCGAGGCCTACGCCACGTCAATCTGATCGGCTCGAATCGTTCATGTGGCGCGCTCCACAAATCTGTCTGATCGGCTGACTACCGTGGCGACGTGCACGCTGTCGATCGTCTGCGCGCTGTCGATCAGCGCTGGTACGTGTTCTGTGGCGGCCTCGCCGCACTCGCGCTGTTGATTTCGATCGTGTTGGTGCAAGGCGATGGGGCGTCCGAGCAGCTCGCCACCGATGACGCAACTACCACTGCTGGTGCACCACCTGGGACAACCCTGCCATCCAACTCGACAAGCTCGACGTCGGCTCGTTCGACCTCGACGAGCAGCACGAGTACCACGTCGGCAGACAGGCCGCCCGCCACGGATATCGTACTCGACGACTACGAGTTCGAGATCGACGAAAACGACCCGGCGGTGGCACCCCGGCCCGCCCCTGCAGACGTTGATCTGAGCGAACCGGCACCGACCACGATCGCTCCCCCGCCATGGGCTGCCAGCACGGCGCTGACGTCGGGTGGACACCTTGGTACCGATGTCGGTTGCGCCGACGACATCACGGTCGAGTCGCTCGACCGGTTCCTGGCAGAACGAGTCGGGCCGGTGCTCGGCTGGGACTACCAGCACGTGTACCGACTGGGTGAAGACCGGTACTTGTGGGTCTTCCAGGACGCGTTTGTTGACCACACGGGTGTCGTCAACGATCTTGGATCGGCGCGGTTCATCCATAACGCAGCTCTCGTTCAGGATGGTTCGTGTTTCCAACTCTTGCACCGAGGTTCCACGAATCGGCCCGATGCGTTTGAAATTGGAGACGGCGCGGCAGACCTGAAGACAAACTGGTTGTGGCCAATGGGCGGCGAGTTGGTCGAAAACGAGGTGTGGGTCTTCTGGGCTGAGATGATCAAGGATCCGTACGACCCCGATCCGCCGCAAGGCCTCGGGTGGCACCCGGAACGGACGTTCTTGGCC
>CALFRK010000172.1 GCA_937919625.1 uncultured Ilumatobacter sp. | reverse complement strand
AGCTCTTAAATTCACCAAGAGAGAAATATTGTTGATATGAAACTCGTTAATATTAATAACTTAGCCTTATCTCGCGCGATGGAAAAGCTCAAAAAAATGCCAATATTTAGTGGATTTAAAAGAAAATCAGGGGCTTAGATTTAGAAAGTAGACTTGGCTAAAATAAGTCAAAGGAGGACTCGCCTTGCCTTGCTCGGATCTGTTGGAGTCCCTGCTTGGGTCGGGAAGCACAAGGCGTCAGTAGCGACACCGCGGCCGTCTTCGAGCGCGCGAGTGACCAGCTCAGCTCGCTGATGCTTGAGCACATCCACCGCATCCGAAGGAAGCACGATCGTCCGGTTGCTGGCTGACGTCTTCAGTTCATCGACCAGAACGATCCGGTTCCGGTCCATCCGCACAGCGCGCCTCACGTGGAGCACTGGCGGGGTGGCGTCGAGTTCCAGGGCATCCCAACACAGTCCGGCCGCTTCACCTGGCCGAAGCCCAGTGCAGAGCTGCAACCGAAACATTGCGCCGTAGGTCCCCTCGTCGCCCAGTGCGTTCCAGAGTGCGACCGCCTGATCAGGTGTCAGTGCCTGGCGCGGCACAGCGCGCGGCGCGGCGGCTGGCAGCACAGCGTCGCGTGCCGGGTTGCCGCTGATCAACTGTCGTCGCTTCGCGTTGTCGAGTGCTTGAGCGAGGGTGGATCGGACGAGCTTGAGTGAACGATGCGAGAGCGGCCGGCCTTGTGACCCCGCTGCCAGTTCGTCGAGTGCGGTCTCCACTCGATCGATGTTGAGGTTGCGTAGCCGCACGGCGCCTAGCTCGGCCTGGATCAGCTCGATCGCCCACTCGTACAGCTCGCGTGACTTCGGCGCGAGGCTCTTTCCGGCGAGTACACGCTCCGACCAGCTCTCCATTGCCTTGCTCACGGTGGCGTTGCCATCGGTCAACTCGCCACGAGCGTGGTCGCGTTGCAGTCGTCTCAGCCGTTTGTTGACCGTGGTGCGGTCAGGACCGGTGACTCGGCGTCGGCGCCCGTCGAGCCAGATCTCCCCTACGAATGTGCCGCGCCGGTTGTCCTCATAGACCGCGCCCGTACCGGATGGCCGCTTTGACGGTCGCCGGCCTCCACTCTCAGGAGACCCCGCCGCCCGCTCGGACTTCGATGATCCGGGTTTAGTCATGGTTGCTTGCTCGATTCGCTGCGGGGGAGTTTGCGGGGGAATGCGGGGGAACAACCAGGAACACTAGCGAACAAGCAGGAACCTGTCTACCTGCGCTAATGCTCGACAAGCAGGAGCTATTGCCTGCTTTGGGAGCAGGGGGTCGGGAGTTCGAATCTCCCCATCCCGACTATATCTACCAGGTATTTTGCGTCTGGCAGCAACCCACCGGGTTGACGATGTATCAGCGATGTATCAGACTCTGAGGCACACGAGTGCTCGGAGATGACATGGCTTGGAAGGCAACGGGGCAGCCGACGGTCCGTAAACAGCGCGACAAGTGGGTCGTGCGCGTCGATGGCATCGACACGGTGACCGGAAATCACCGCCCGCGGCAGCTGGGAACGTACCCATCTCAGCGCTCGGCGTTCGCCGCTGCCCGTTCGATGAAGGCGGACGACCGATCGACCGAGCGGGGAACGGTCAGCTGGTTGGTGCGTCGCTACGTGGCCGGTCGGACCGACATCACCGAGAAGGCCCGACAACAGTACGAGTGGGCGATCCCCCACATCGAGAACGGATTGGGCGCGATCCCGCTGGCGACACTGGACCGTGAGGACGTGGCCCGCTGGATCGAGGCGCTCGCCGGCGGTGGCCGTCTATCGAAGCGCAGCGTCCAGATCTGTCGGACGGTGTTGCGAGCAGCGTTGACCGAAGCTGTGGACGAGGGATTGATCCCGCGCTCCCCCGCTGCCCGGGTCGGCCTGCCACGTGTGGTGGCGAAACCGGTGAAGGAGAAGGAGGCCGTGGTGTGGACCGCCGAGCAGGTCGACCGCTTCCTCGCCGCCACCGCCGACCACCGCTGGGCGATCGCCTTCCGGATCTCTGTGCTCTATGGGCTGCGTCGCAGCGAGGTGCTCGCGCTGCGATGGGACGACGTCGGCACGAAAGCGAACACGCTGCGGATCGACGAGAGCCTGGTAGCGACGAACCAGGGCGCAGCGTGGGGCAACGCCAAGAACGAACGCTCACGCCGCACCATCCCGATCGACGCCGACACGATGCGAGTGTTCGCAAAGCGGCGCGCCGAGCAAGCGGCAGAACGCCTCGCTGCCGGTGCTGAGTGGGAGGACGACAACCTCATCATCGCCACCCGGTCGGGTCGCCTGGTGCTCCCCCGATCCTACGACCGAGCACTGGCCAGGATCGTCGACAACTCCGGCCTACCTCGGTTGACGTCACACGGCCTTCGGCACACGGCCGCGTCGCACATGGTCCAAGGAGCCAATGACCTGGGTGAGCTCCGGGCGATCGCCGACTTGCTCGGCCACAGCCCCGAGATGTTGATGAACACCTACGCCCACGCCCTTCCACGGAGCCAGGCGGCGGTCGTAGATCGCATCGGGCGTCGACAGTCTTCAGGTCCCGAAAGCAAGACCTTCGACCACAGAACGGCGGGGCCAGATCCACAAATCAAGCTTCGCCGATAGGAGAGGTCGTCGCGCCGACGTGTACATCCCGGCTCGGTGAACAAACGAGCCGATGCGCCTGATCGGCGCTCGTGATGCCGTGGTGCGCGGACGCAAATCTGCGCTGACGTTCTGGGCCGATCTTGCTACGAGATCTCGTCTCCGTCAGGTTCGCGTGACGCAGTGTGTTGTCGGGGCGTAGCATCCAGCTATGAGCAACGCCGCTGCTGATCAGCATGACGTACCCCACGGCACCGCGTTACTGGCTCGCGATTTGACGGCAGATGAGCTGTCGGCGGCACCTTTGCTCCCGTCGGTTGAGGATCTCGTGATCGAGGATCTGACAGACGATGAGGACGAGGCGTTCGCTTCAGCGCTTCGATCGTGAAACTTGTCGTCGACACCGGCGTGTTCAGCGCAGCGCTGAGTCGACGGCGTCGCGCCGATCTCGAGCATCACGTCCGCTTGCTCGCCGGCAACCAGATCTTCCTCGCCGCATCCACCGTTGTCGAGTTGCGATACGGCGCGCTTGTTGCCGAGTGGGGTTCACCGCGGCGTTCGCGGCTGGAGCAGGCGATCGCATCGACGACCGTGATCCCTGTCAGCGACGGACTGCTCACGACGCTGGCGACTGTCCGGTTTGAGTGCCGCAACGCGGGCCACCCTTTGGCCGATCGTGTTCATGCCAACGATTTGTGGATTGCGGCGAGTGCCATTCACCTCGGCATCGCCTTGGTGACGGCTGACGGTGTCTTCGCTGGGGTTCCACGCCTCATCGTCATCGACTGATCCGCAGCCCCATATCTCGCGCATTCCAGCGGTGGAGCGGATCGGCAGCTCTGGGCGGACGGCTATCTCCGGTTGGGTGGTTCACGGCTGAGCGATGCCAGATCGGAGCAGGGTTGCATCGCCAAGCTGATGGACTCCGGCAGCTCGACTCTGATGAGAAGGTGGTCGTCAGTCGCCTCGCCAACCCACTGGCGCGTCCCGTCGATGCGTACACCGTGGAACGTCAGGGCATGTCCAGAAACTGAGAGCTGACGGTCGTCACTCACGACGGTGAGCGAGTAGGGCAGTTCGACGGAAGCCTGTCCGAGTGTGTGCGTGGCGATCAGGTTGTGAATGAGCATGGAGCGCCGCACATTCGGATCCGGATGCCTTTGCGCACTGATCGTGCCGACCGATACTTCACACCCATCGACGAGAGCGTGGACTTCGAGATGTCCTGTGTAATCCGGCGCACCGCCGAAGCCGCCCGTCCAGATCGCCTCGATCCGATCCCCGAAAGGCGCGAATGGGACGAAGTCGGCACGAGCGGCCCAGTCATGCCAGCTGTTGCGACCGGCGTCGAGCACACTCGTATTCTGTCACAGCGCTCCCGCTGACCGATTCGTCAGCCAAGTCCCAGGGGCGCACCGAATGCCCGCTTCGCGCTTGTTCTGTCGAGGGCGGAGCGGACACTTCTTGTTAGCGGGATGCTCCGGCGATGAAGGTTGACACGATTAGGTGGCGTGTCGGTCGAGTGATACGCGGGCTCGGTCGTAGCGCATTGTGGTTCGGGGGTCGGCGTGACTGGCTGCTTCTTGGACGTCGCTTAGTGGGACGCCTGCGTCGAGTGCGGCGGTGATGAAGGCGTGTCGCAGGGTGTGTGGGCCGACCCGCTTGACGATCCCGGCTTGACGGGCGATCCGTCGCACGACTCGTGCTGCGCCGTGGCGATCCAGGCGGCCGCCGGTCCGGTCGCAGAAGATCGGTCCGTTGCAGCGTTCACCGACTGCGAGGTCAACGGCTCGTGCGGTGCGTGGGGCGAGTGGGATCGTCACGGTCTTGCCGCCTTCGCGATGGATCAGCAGGGTTCGGTGACCACGCTCCACACCGAGCTGTTCGATGTCAGCACCGACTGCTTCAGATACTCGCAACCCATTCAACGCAAGCAACGAGATCAGAGCGCGATCGCGGGCACCGGCCAACCCGGCAGCGACCAGCATCGCGCCGACCTCGTTGCGGTCCAGGCCGGTCGCGTTCGACTCGTAATCCAAGCGTGGCCGGCGGACATGGACGGCGGGTGAACGGTCGAGTAGGCCTTCTTCGACCGCGTAGCGATACAGGCAGGTGACCGTGCACAATCGACGAGAGATCGTCGCCCGGGCTCGGCCGAGATTCTCGAGGTTGCGAGCGAACGCTTCGATGTCGCCGCGAGTCACGGCAAACAGGCCGATTCGACGGTCGTGGCACCACTGGGCAAACTGCCTCAGATCCAAGGCGTAGGCGTCTCGTGTGAGACCCGAGTAGCCGCCCAAGAATCCTGCCAGGGTTCGCAGTTCGGCATCGCTGAACACGTCGTCGCTGAACAGGGTCAACGTGGTGGAATAGGTCATCAGAGGTTCCTTTCAAGACAGGCCGGAACCGCGACGTCCAACACTGAACGAGGCGATCCTCGACCAGGCGAACCCGAACCCGTAGACCCGCCACAGGCGCCCGTCACCAGAGATCGCGGTTGTCGAACACCGCCCTGTCCAGCACTCTGCGCGATCCGTTCCCTCCACAGCCGCGGCAGAGTATCCTTACATTCATCTCAGAGTAAGGAGGCTTGCAGATGGAGATCGCAGCGAGGATGAGCTCGAAGGGTCAACTGACAGTGCCCAAGGCGGTGCGCGACGCGCTCGGCATCGGCGAGGGCGACGACATCGTGTTCCGCGTCGAAGGCAACCGGGCCGTGCTCGCCCGCACACCAGACTTCTTGTCGCTCGCCGGGAGCATCCAAGTACCGGCCTCTCGCCGCAACGCGGCGTGGGACGACGTGATCCGAAAGACGCGCGCCGCCCGTGCGGTCACCCGCCGGTGAGTGCCTTCGTCGACACCAACATCCTCGTACGCCACCTCACCGGTGACCCAGCAGAGATGGCCGCACGAGCCACAGACTTCCTAGCGTCGGAACCAGAGTTATATCTCGCCGATCTGATCGTCGCCGAAACCGTCTACGTGCTCGAGTCGTTCTACAAAGCCCCACGCGAACAGATCGCGACATCGATGCGATCGCTGCTGGCGATGCGAACGGTGACCACGGTCGACCCAGCGCTCCTCCTACGAGCGATCGAGGTCTACGAGATCGATCGCCTCGACTTCGCCGAGGCGTACCTCGTTGCCTGTGCCGAGAGCACCGGCATCGGGCGAATCGCATCGTTCGACCAAACGATCAACCGCGTCGGAACCGTCGAACGCATCGAACCCTGAGAGCGCAGAACATTCCACGCTGCACACGCGTCAGGCCACTGCTGAGAACAGCGCCAGAGCCGGCGGTCCGCCGCCGAGAACAGCGCACCGATGCGCTTCGATATGCTCGCCTTCTCCGATCGTTGAGTGGTGTCGTTCTGTGCGCGTCTTCTGTGCGGATCGCGTATTCGTGAGACGGTGCCGATCAGCAGATCGGCGCTACTCGTCGTCTAATACGATGACGATCAAGTGTCGTCCCACAGCGTCCGAATGGATCTGTCCTCGTCTGTCGGTAGTCGCGCCAGGGTCCGGCGAGGAGGTCGCGTGCGTCCTTCGCTGCTTACTTGGCGGTGGCGCTCGAGAAGTCGGCGATTCGGCGATGTCGATCAAGTCGACGAGTCTCTCGGCTACACCTAACTCGTCATACCGAACGTGACAACAACCCGACACACAACAAAGCTCCGCGTCCGCGGACGACGGGGACCTGAATTCCTCATGGCTGCACCAGACCCTTCACGTCGAGCGAGTCGATAAGTTCATCGACAACATGCCGCTCCCCGCTGACAATGACCAGGTAGTCACCGCTACGAGCGAAGGCGTATACATGCCCAGGCATCGGAGCGTCATCACCGCGGCCCGATGATCGAAGCCCCCACTCGATCGTGCCGCGCTGCAGCGGCTCGTCAAAAGGCATGCTCACCACGGGCGCTGTATCGCCTGGATACGACTGCACCGAAAGGGTCGCCCAAACCGGCGATCCTTCGATCGACCGGACCGGAGTTCCGTGCTGTCGTTCTGGGCGGTTGCCGAAGCGATCAAATCGCTGGGTTCACGTCACCGCACTGCGGTGATACACCTCCAGCCGAGTCACGTGTCACCGAGCGGGCCGTCGTCAAGGTAAGTTGATAACTGTGGATCCGGTGATCTTGGAAAGTGCACGCAAGCACGGGATCCACGACGACGACATCCTTCACGCCTACCGCAACCCGACACGAGTATTCGATCTCGACGACCTCACGATGCTGATCGCAGTCGCAACCGATGGTCGCCTGCTCGAAATCGGTGTCGCCGCTGGTGACGGGATCGACTTCATCGTGCACGCCATGACCGCTCGCGACAAGTTCTTGAGGTGACTCACATGCCCCGTTCAATCCAAGAAATCCTTGACCAAGCCGACGAACTCGCCAAACGGTTCGAGAACTACGAACCCGATGCCGACGCTGAACGCCCGGTCGAGGAGTACCTGCTCGAACGTGCGGCCCTGGCCCGAGCGCGAAGCGAACGCCAAGTCGCAGATGCAGTCATCGCCGCCCGCGCCGCCGGAGCCTCGTGGCAAAAGATCGGCAGCCTGCTCGGCACATCGGCCCAAGCGGCTCAACAGAGATACGGCTCACTCCTCGAAACCGGCTGAACATCAAGCCTCGACCGCGAGCACCGCTGATCGGCACCCCAGGAGAATCGCTCGACGCGCCGAACGCACGCGCCGTTCGTCGGGGCGCAGAATGTTCGTCACGACGCATACAGAATGCGCAGGTCGCCGCTGAGAACAGCTCACCGAACCGGCGATTATCACCCATGAATTAGGCGATCTGCGCTGTGAAGGAGATGCCTACTGCAGCCTGTCAGCGCAGGCCGGGGAAGGAGGGTCGCAGGTTTGGGCGCTGCGCCACCGGGTGGGCCCCGGGTTGCATCGTGATTCACCTCTCCATCAGCTGTGCGAGGTCGGCTGGCAACAGGTTGCGTTGTTCGCGAAGCACTTGGATCGCCACGTTGGCATCGCTGACCGAGATCCGCTGGCCTTCGGCCCAGCGATTCCATACGTCCAGTGACTCGATTGTCTGTCTTGCTTGCTCGAGGCGGAAGTCGTCGCCTGCCCGGGCGCGAGGGCGCATAATCACTCCTCGGGAAGACGCCTGAAGCCGTCCGCGATCGGCACGTTCGATCGATGGCACCCGCTCAGATCGCGCGGTCGCCAGACTGACGTCGGTCCACGTGCTGGGCCAGAGACCGAGCACGTGTTGGTCATGATTCAAGCACGTGGCTGCTCGGCTGTGCGGAGTTCACCCCGCCGCCGACTTTAGTTGAACGACTGATCCGACCGAGCGTGCACTCGTCGCGCGCGTGCGGGCGCCGTCCGGCCACGACCCTCTGTTCGCAGGGCAATAGCACGGCTGAGCGCGATCAGCGCAAGATTCGTCGCGTTCGGTGTGAGGTGTGGGAGCCTTGCCCGATGGTGGAACCCGACCGATCTCCCGAACCGCATCGGCTCCACCGCATGCTGGCACCTCGCTCGGTGGCGCTCGTGGGTGCGTCCACGGTGCCGAACCAGCCGGGCAACGACATGGTCCTCGAGCTGCAGGTGTCACGGTTCCCCGGCGCCGTGTACCCCGTCAACCCGAAGTACGACGAGGTCGAGGGGCTCGACTGCTACGTCGGACTCGCCGACATCCCCGAGGTCCCCGACCTAGCGGTCCTCGGCGTCGGCAACGCAGGGCTCGAAGACCAGGTCCGCCTTGCCATCGACCTCGGCATCGGCGGGCTCGTCATCCCGGGCAGCGTGCTCTCTCCCGACGACACCGCCGAGTCCAGCCTCCGCCAGCGCGTCCGCGACCTCGCACTCGCCGCCGACCTGCCGATCGTCGGCGGCAACTGCATGGGCTTCTACAACGTCGAGAAGTGGTTTCGCACCCTCCCGTTCCACCGCCCCTATGAGCTGACCGAAGGCGGCGTCACGCTCATCGCCCAGTCCGGCTCGGTGCTCACCGCCCTGCTCTGGAACGACCAGAAGCTGCGCTTCAACCTTGCCATCTCCCCCGGCCAGGAACTCGTCACCACCACCGCCGACTACATGGACTACGCGCTCGACCAACCGAGCACCCGCGTCATCGCGCTGTTCATCGAAGCGGTGCGCTCCCCGGAGAACTTCCGCGCCGCACTGCGCAAAGCGGCCGACCGCGGCGTGCCGGTCGTCGCCCTCAAGGCCGGACGCTCGCCCGCGGCGGCCGAACTCGCGCTCAGCCATTCGGGCGCCATCGCCGGCGACGACGCCGCCTACCAGACGATGTTCGAGCGCTACGGCGTGATGTCGGTCAAGTCGCTCGACGAGCTCGCCGCCACCGCCCTCCTCCTCTCGAACGACCGCAAACCAGCGGCAGGAGGCCTAGCGGCGATCTTCGACTCCGGCGGTGAGCGCGAGTTGATGATCGACCTCGCCGCCGACATCGGCGTCGCGTTCGCAGAGATCAACGAGTCGACGACGGCGGTTCTGCGCGAGCACCTCGACCACGGTCTCGAACCGATCAACCCGCTCGACGCGTGGGGCACGGGACGCGACTACCAGACCACGTTCGAACGCTGCTGGCAGGCGTTGATGGACGACCCGGACACTGCCATCGGCGTGTTCGTCGCCGACCTGACCTCGGGCTTCCACCTTCACGAGTCGTTCGCCCGGATCTGTCGCCGGGTCCACCGCCGCTCGACGAAACCGATCGCGATGTTGACCAATCACGTCGGCACCGACTCCCAGGACCTCGCTCGACGGGTCACCGACCTCGGCATTCCCGTGCTCGACGGCACCGTCGCCGGTCTCCTGGCGGTCAAGCACGCGCTTGCCTACCGCGACTTCACCGGGCGACCGACGGTCGCGGCACCGACCGCACCGGCCCAGCAGGTCACCGATCGCTGGCGCGCTCGCCTGGCGGAGCCGCGCACGCTCAGCGAGGCGGAAGGCCTTGCGCTGCTCGCCGACTACGGCGTCCCAGTGATGCCCCACCGCGTCGTGACGACCGCCCACGACGCCGTCGCCGCTGCGACGGAACTCGGCCTGCCGGTCGTGCTCAAGACGGCGACCGACGGGATCCTGCACAAGTCGGAGGTCCGTGGCGTGCTCCTCAACCTCACCGACGTCGACGCCGTCCGCGAGGCCTACCTCGACCTCGAACAGCGTCTCGGGCCCGACGTGCTCGTCGCGCCGATGCTGCTCCCCGAGGTCGAGATGGCGCTGGGTGTCGTCTCAGATCCCCAGTTCGGCCCGATGGTGCTCGTCGCCGGCGGCGGCATCTTCATCGAGGTGCTGCACGACCGGCAACTCGGCCTCGTCCCGATCGACCTGGACATCGCCGAGCGGATGATCCACAAACTCGCGATCGCACCGATCCTCGACGGCGTCCGCGGCCAACCTCCCGTCGATCGGGCGGCCATCGCGAACGCGCTCGTCGCGCTCTCCGACCTCGCAGCGGACGTCGGCGACCTGATTGCCGAACTCGACGTCAACCCGCTCTCCGCAACCGGCACCGGATGTGTCGCCCTCGACGCGCTGGTGGTGCCCAAAGCCGCGATCGCCGGGGCCAGCAGCTGACCTCGCCGACCGTCTACTCCGACGCGCCGGTCTCCTGCGGCGAGCCGGTACGCCGAGGTGCGGCTGCCCTGAGTGCGGATGTGGCGGGTGGCTGGATTCACCGCATCACCCCTGTGGTGCGGATGTCGGTTGCTTCCCAGCATCGCCGCAAGGGACTGGGCAGTCTCATCGTGGCAGAGCTCATTGCGAGGGCCCGCCGACGGAACGTCCGGCAGCTTCAGGTCCTCACTGAGACGCCGTGGAAGAGCGCGAACGCGTTGTACAGATCTTGCGAGTTCGTGGAGGTCGGGGCTGACGGCACCGATACCCATTTCTCGATCGCGTTATGAGGGGCAACCGGCTTCGGCGAGTTCTGCAAAGTAGGAGGTCCACGACGGGGCGATCACCCAGCGTCCCCGCCAACCACCCAAAGCGGCAGGGATTACACCCAGGGATGATGTTCATATCCTCACTTCCGATCGGCCGACCGCAGCGTCAGACCCACGCGATAATCACTGTGACGGGAACACTCCGAAGGGCCCTCGCGAACCGGCGAACGGTGTGGCCGGCGTGATCAATATCGCTGCACCACGGGAATCGAACGGTGTTGTATGCTGGCATACATGCAGAGGACGACCGTAAAACTGTCAGACGAACTTGATGCCCGCCTTCGCCACGAGGCCGCTCGACGAGGAAGCACCGTGTCACAACTGACCCGCGAAGCAATCGAGAACCTGCTCGGTGCCCAACACGGCAAACGAAGACTGCTCGCTGCTGGCGCAGGCGCGAGCGGTCGCGACGATATTTCGGAGCGAATCGAAGAGATTCTTGCCAACGAGGTCCAACCATCGCACTGATCGTCGACGCCGGGCCCCTCTACGCCTACGTCGATCGCGACGACCGGCACCATGCCGCCAGCTTGGAGTTGCTCGAAGCCCACGTTGGACCTCTCATCGTCCCGACACTGGTCATCACCGAGGTCACCTACCTCCTCGGCTCACGCCTGGGCGCGGACGCGGAAGTACGTTTTCTCGGCGACCTAGCCGCGGGCAACCTCCTTGCCGAGTCGGTCGCGGCCAGCGACTGGATGCGAATAGCTGAACTTGTCGCGACCTATCGCGATCTGCCACTCGGAACGGCCGACGCTTCGGTGATCGCGGCAGCTGAACGACTTGGCATCCGCGACATCGCCACGCTCGACCGCCGGCACTTCACCGTTGTGCGATCAAGGCTTGGCGACCTCACGCTTCTGCCCTGATCCACGCCGCCAACCCGCTCGGCAATCGCGCACACCAACGAGCCAGCGGGCGAGCCATATCAGGCGCACTGTCATATCCGGAAAAATGTCTCGCTGCTTGACATATTGACATGTATCGATATGATCGAGTTCAACGAGTCAGGAGGCTCACATGACGAACAGATCCGACACCGACGGCAGGCGGCTCCGCGACGAGGTCCGTGACCAATACGGCAAGCTCGCTCGCCGGTTCTTGGACGACCCTTCGTTGCCGACGGCATGTGGGTGTGGTCACGACGACCCAATCACCCGCGACCTGTACACCAGCGACCAGACCGACGTACTCCCGTCGGCGGCCGGCGCAGCCTCACTGGGATGCGGCAACCCCACGGCGCTGATCGATCTGCACGAGGGACAGGTCGTCCTCGACCTTGGCTCGGGTGGCGGCATCGACGTGCTCCTGTCGGGACGACGAGTCGGACCGACAGGACGCGCCTACGGGCTTGATATGACCGATGAGATGCTCGATCTCGCCCGTAGCAACCAGGCCGAAGCCGGACTAGAGAACGTCAAGTTCCTCAAGGGACACATCGAGGACATCCCGCTCCCCGACGAATCCGTCGACGTGATCATCTCCAATTGCGTCATCAACCTGTCTACTGACAAGGGCCAAGTACTACGCGAGGCCTTCCGTGTGCTCCGCCCTGAGGGCCGGTTCGCTGTCTCCGACGTCGTCGCCCGCGGGGAGATCGATCCTTTGATCCGCTCCAGCGTCGAGGCATGGATCGGTTGTGTCGCCGGCGCCCTCGACGAGGACGAATACCGATCGCTGCTGGCACAGGCCGGTTTCGCCGACATCGAAATCGTTCCGACGCGCGTGTACCACCTCGAAGACGCCAAGCAGCTGCTCGCCGCGCAGGGAATCGACATCGACGACTTCGCCGCTGCCGACGGCAGGTTCATGTCCGCTTTTGTCCGCGCCACGAAGCCGGCAACCTGATCGTCGTCTCCCTCCCGATCTATCACGACGGCATCGATATCGGGCTGGCGGGCCTGGCACACTGGTTGGATGAACCGGGCCGCAGTGATGCGTTGTCTGATGGCGGCCGCGTTGTTCGGAGCGACTGCACCGGCTGCGTCCGAGCTCGCCGGCTCGATCCCGTCGTTCACCCTGGCCGGCCTGCTCTATGTCGGAGCGGCGCTGGCCGTGTTGCCGTCCGTCATCGTTCGGCCACCGACACGACATGCACTGGCGGCCGAGTGGCGGCCGGCTGCCGTCGCCGTCCTTGCCGGCGGCGCAGTCGGGCCAGTGCTGCTTGTCGCCGGTCTGGCCCGAACCAACGCTGCTACTGCGTCGATCCTGTTGAACACCGAACTGGCGGCGACCGTGGTGCTGGCCGCTGTGTTGTTCCGTGAGCACCTCGGTCGACGCCTGCTGATCAGCGCAGCCCTGATCACGATCGCCGGTGGCCTGCTCGCTTGGGAGCCCGGGACTGCGGTCGATATCGGCGCGGTCTTCATCATCGCCGCCTGTGCCTTCTGGGGGCTCGACAACGGTGTAACAGCACGAATCGAGCACCTTGCCCCCGAACACGTGGTGGCGCTCAAAGGCACTATCGCCGGCGGTGCCAACGTCACGATCGGCCTACTCGCCTCAGGCTGGGGTTCGTCGACGGGTGTTGGCGATGTGATCGCGGCGCTGGTCATCGGCGCCGCAGGCTATGGGATCTCCATCACACTGTGGGTCAGGGGCGCACGCGATCTCGGTGCTGCTCGAGGCCAGGTGATCTTCGCCACTGCGCCGTTCATCGGGGCGACCATCGCGTGGACCGTGCTCGGAGAACACGTAGCCGGCCTACAGGTCGTGGCGGTGGTGATGGCTGCGACCGGTGTCGGAGTCTCGTTGCGTTCGGATCACGAGCACGACCATCGTCACGATCTGCACCAACACGATCACGAGCACGTCCACGACGACGATCACCACTCGCACGTACATGCCGACGGACACATCGGCCGACACAGCCATCCGCACAATCACGGAGTGCTCGTGCACGCCCACCCGCACGTGCCCGACCTGCACCACCGACACGATCACTGAACCGTCTGACCCCGCGAACTTGCGCTGAGGGACCTGGTGTCTCAGCCGCCGGTGGCGAGTGCTGCCGCGATCGTCGGCTCGAGGTACGGGATCAATAGCACGGCAGCGTTGGTCGAGATGTGGTTGCCGTCGCGGTAAAGCAACACGTCACCAAAGATCACCGGGCAGGCCACCTCGGTGCAAAGCCAGTCGGCGGTTGATGCGAAGAGTGCGTCATGAATGCGCGCCGCCTCGCGTTCGACGCTAAGGCGTGCTTCGACCACCGATCGACTGCGGGGCGTTGTGCACTTGTTGGCGCTCCGCAGATTCTGCGCAAGACACGTCGGCACATCCTCGTGCGCCGGCGTCGGCGTGTCGCTGAGCACAAGCACCTGCCGCGCCGTGGGCCGCAACTCCGACAAGGTGGCGTCGAACCCGGTCCGCCACGGCTCGTCGGCAAGACCCCCTGGGTTGTACCGGTACGACGACATAACGATCAGATCGACGTCCTCAAGGGCTAAGCGTTCGACCACAGCCGACCGCCATTTCCGACACGCCGGATCGCGATCAGCCCTGGTGGTTGGCACATCGGCAGTCGGACAACCGACCTTGGTGACCACCTCCAGGCGCCACCCACGCGCATCGGCGATGCGATGCAGCGCCGGGAACCACTGAGCTGCGTGTGAGTCGCCGAACAGCACGATTCTGGTCGATGAGGACGCGTCGCCGAAGATGCACGGCGGGGGCTTCGTCTCGCCGTCCGTCAGCATGCACCCGTTGTCGTAGATGACCGGCTTGTCGGCGGCCGCGCCCGACAGCGATGGGCGCAGATTGGCGGGAACAGCTGTAACGAGGAGGGCCTGTTGAAGGCCGACATCGTTGGCCGCGACGACACTCTCAACCACATCGGACAGGTCGACCGGGTCGTCAACCTCGGAGGCTGGCGACACGATCGTCGAGGACGAAACGGGAAGTGTCGCCGGGGCCACCGTGTCAACCAGCGCCGGAACGGTAATCGTTGCCGGCGCAGCGACAGTACCCGAGTCCAGTTCACGCGGAACTTGCCGCGCCAAGGTGGCCGTTCCGATCACAACGGCAATCAGCATCGCTCCGGCGAGCAGACCACGAGATGGTCGCAGCGCCAGCCATCTCGAGTGCCGGATCGGATCTTCGAACATGCCGTACGTCGCGGCCGCGACACCAACCGAGACCGCCAACAGTGCCACCCGCTCCCAGGAGGCGAGCGGCCCCCATACCGCCGCGCCCAGCACGAGCGCCGGCCAGTGCCACAGGTAGATCCCGTACGACCGTTGCCCGATCCAGATCAGCGGTGCCCCACTCAGAATGCGGCCGGGCCCGAATGCTGTCGGGCCGCCGCCGGCGAGCACGACAGCGACCGTGCCGGCAACGGGCCATAACGCCAACCATCCCGGAAACCTGCTGCTCGGACTCAGCAACATGATCGAACCGCCGATAACGACAAGCCCGATCCAGCCGAGCACAGCCCGAGTCGCCGGTGACAGCTTGGCGGCCATGCTCGGCAGTGCGATCGCTACAGCCGCGCCACTGAGTAGCTCCCATGCCCGGGTTGGAAGCAGATAAAAGGCCCACGATGCGTTGCTGTTCGTCATCACGATCGATGCCACGAACGAGGCTGTCCACAGCGTGCCGATGGTTGCGATCAGCGCGTTTCGCTTGCCTGAGCGAACGCGCACGACGACCAAGAGAATCAAGGGCCAAAGCAGGTAGAACTGCTCCTCGACCGCGAGCGACCAGAAATGAAGCAGTGGAGACGGCGCCAGTTCGGAGGCGAAGTAGTCGCCATCGCGTTGGGCGAACACCATGTTGACGACGAAAGCTCCGGCTGCCACCGCGTCGCCTGACAGCGAACGGTGTGTGAGCGGATCGAGAACGAACCAACCGACCACCACAGTGGCGACGATCACCAGGGCTGAGGCCGGCAGCAGGCGGCGGGCTCGCCGCGCCCAGAAGTTGGGAAGCGAGCGCCCGCCCAGTTTGCCCAGATCGCGCACCAGCAACCTGGTGATCAGAAATCCGGATAGCACGAAAAACACATCGACCCCGACGTACCCACCATCGAACGGGCCGAGTTCACCGTGGTATAGCAAAACGGCCAGAACGGCAATCGCCCGGACGCCCTCGATGTCGGGTCTGAACCCCGTCCCGCGTTCGGCGCGGAGCTGCTGGTGGATGGTCATTCTCAACGCTGACAAACGCAGGCGACCGGCCTGTTTGGTCGATCGACGTCATCGCCGGGCGAGCCGAACTCGCGAAGTTTGCTACCGCACGTCGGCGCCCTACTCATCGGATTGAGCATAGATGCCGGGATCGACGCCATTGGAGAGTCGCCTGACAGATACCGCCAGCATGCCTGCGTCACCCGGCGTGTCTCCATAAGCGCCAACTGTGAGCGAGCTGAGCGTTCGAGTAGAAACCGCTCTAACAAGTCGGTAAGTCGGAACACGTCAGCAGACTGGTCGCGTGCGCCGCGTCTCGACCGCCGTCAGGCCAGTTCTATTGCATCACCACACGACCTCGATGCCATAGTGGACAACATGGCTGTAGCTCCCTTTGGCGCCGCCCGCGTTCTCGTCGTCGACGACGAGCCATCGCTGGTCGATGCTGTGTCAACCGCGCTGCGTTACGAGGGATTCGAAGTGACCGAGGCAACCACCGGGCGAGCCGGACTGGCAGCGGCTCAATCAGGGCAGAATGACTTGATCGTGCTCGACGTGATGTTGCCGGATCTCGATGGGTTCGGTGTCACTGCTCGCCTGCGTGAAGATGGCATTACTACCCCAGTTTTGTTCCTGACAGCACGCGACAGCCTCGATGACAAGGCCGCGGGATACGCGGCAGGCGGCGATGACTACCTCACGAAACCATTTTCGCTGGCCGAGTTGGTCATGCGGGTCAAGGCGATCCTGCGCCGGTCCGGCAAGAGCACCGAGATCTCAAATGTGCTTCGCTTCGCCGATGTCGAACTTGATCTCGACGCCCACACTTGTCGACGAAACGATGTTCTGATCGAGTTGACCGCCACCGAGTTCAGTCTGCTCGAGTTCTTCATGAAGAACCCTGGCCGGGTGCTCTCGAAGGCCCAAATTCTTGACCATGTTTGGCACTACGACTTCGGTGGCGATTCCAACATCTGTGAGACCTACGTCAGCTACCTCCGCAAAAAGCTGAGCAATAACGCGCCGCCGCTCATCAACACGGTGCGGCTGGTCGGCTACGTGCTTCGCGAAGCCGCCGCCGAGTGACCGTGTCGCTACGCCAGAGGCTTCTCGTGGCGACTGCCGTCGCAATGCTGTTCGGACTCATCGTGCTCGACGTCGTCACCTACGTTGTCGTGTCGCGTTCTCAGATTCAGCAAGTCGATTCGGCGCTGGACCGAGCTCACCAACCCGTCGAGCAACTCGCCGCCTCAACCCAGCTTTCCGATCGCCTCATCATCCCTCAAGTCGCGCCGGGCCTGTTTGTTGCGATCATCGGCCAAAGCGGCGAGGTCGAATACAGCACTGCAACGACCGAGCGCGATGGTGACGACGACAACATCGACGTCCTCGGTGACGACGACAACATCGACGTCCTCGCCGTCGAGCGGCATCCGGGTGCCCAGACCGTACCCACGATTAGCGGCGGCGAGATGCGGATCCGAGTCGACCGGATCAGGCGCGGCTCGGCGTTGATCATCGGCGAATCACTGCACGAGGTCAACGAGACCCGCAAGAATTTGCTCGGTGTGCTGATCGGAGGCAGCGCGTTCGCGATCGCGATCGCCTCCGCATTGGCCTGGTGGCTGCTGCGCGCCGGACTGACCCCATTGAGGCGGGTTGAGGCCAGTGCGGCAGCGATCACCGACAGCGCGCTCGCTGATCAGCGGGTGCCAGGAGCTGACACCCGCACTGAAGTCGGCCGGCTCGCCACGACACTCAACGAGATGCTCGACCGGCTCGAACTGTCCAGCAACGAACGGGAACAGTCGCTGGAGGAGCTCCGTGTATCCGAGGCACGGATGCGTCGCTTCGTGGCAGATGCCTCGCACGAGTTACGCACACCGATAGCAGCGACGTCGGCCTATGCCGAGTTGTTCGAGCACGGTGCCCGTGATCGACCCGACGATCTCGAGCGGGCCATGACAGGGATCCGAGCCGAAACCGGCCGAATGGCCGAGTTGGTCGACGATCTCCTACTGCTGGCGCGGCTGGACGAAAATCGGCCGCTGGACGATGACCATGTAGACATGACCGAGCTCGTGCTTCAGTCGATCGATGCAGCACGGGCACTCGAACCGGATCGGGTTGTGCGACCACATATCGGCGGAGTCTTGGCGGTGGTCGGCGATCCGTTGCGCCTACGTCAGGTCGTCGACAATCTGCTCGCCAACGTCCGTGCCCACACGCCTTCGTCGGCGTTGTGCGACGTGACGCTGACCGAGATTGGCGAGCATGTGCTACTCGAGGTGGCCGACTCTGGCCCAGGCGTGCAGGATTATCAGCTCGACCACCTGTTCGACCGCTTCTACCGCGTCGACGATGCGCGGACCCGCACCTCGGGAGGCAGCGGTTTGGGCCTGTCGATCGTTCATGCGATCATCGAGGCACACGGGGGCGCGATGACAGCCAGCAACAACGACCCGCACGGCCTGATCGTGACCGTTCAACTCCCACGCGCAGAACCTGAACCAACATCGTGAGCGAAATCATGGCCGCCATCACCCGATCCACGGGCATCGTCGCGATGGCTCTTATGGTGCTGTCTTTGCTCTGGGGATTTCTCTTCTCTTCCCGCGCCACAGGAAAGCGACTGCGGCCGAACTGGTGGTTGGATCTCCATATCTGGCTCGGCGGATTGGCGCTGATCTTCACCATCGTCCACATCGTGGCCTCCCTGTTGGATACCAACTCTGGGATTGGGCTGGTCGAGGTTTTCGTCCCGCGGTTGTCCGCCGCCGATCGGTCGATCACCTGGGGCGTGCTGGCGACCTACATCACGGCGGCCGTGGTGCTCACGACGTGGCCGAAACGCTGGAAGAACCGCCGCTGGTGGCGAGTGGTTCACGTGCTCTCCGTGGTTGGCACCGCGCTAGCCCTCGTGCACTCGTACCAGAGCGGCAGCGACTCAACCCAGTTCGCATTCCAGGTCGGAATGGTGATTGCCGTGGCCGTTGCGACATACGGGCTGGGGTTGCGACTATCGACCCTGCGCCCGCAACGCAAGCCCTCATGACTTCGTGAGATTCACAGCTGATTCACAGCTACGACTCACGTCCCACAAATCTTCAGATGGCTAAATAGAGCCATGGCAACAGCAACCGCCTCCCGATCGACACTCGACTCGACACACGCTGCCCGTCTCGAGCGCCTCGCGGCCCGCAACGGCCGCTGCAGTGTCGCCGTGCACGGAGAACCAATGCTCCCGCCGCCGGTTGCTCCGCAGCCGACCATTGGCGACGTCGATCAGGCTCTGAAGGCCCGCCTTGACAAGCTCGCTGCGGCCCGCACCGGATCGGGCCGCAGCCAAGTCCCACCGACCGCTCGCACCAATGCACCGGTCAAGAAGCGTCGCCATCCTGCCAAGCACTCACGTGCTGCAGCATTGACACTGAGTGTTCTGGCGAGTGGTGGACTGGCGTTCCAGTTCGCCAAGTCTGACCAAGGCCTATCAGCGTCGCCGGTCGCCGCCGCCGGTATCGTCACCTCGCCGACACCTCTCGCCACGGTTACCCCAACGGCTGCCGTCGCCGTCGCAACCCCATCGACCCAGCCGACGCCGGCAGCCATAGCTGCTCCCGTCGCACAGTTACCATCGGCCCCGGCCGCTCCAGTGGCATCGACCCCAGCGACACTCCCGGCAGTTGCCGTTCCAGTCGAGGTCATCGTCGATACACCGGTCACCATCAATGGCGACAGCCTTCCGACCAAGTGGGGCGACGTTCAGGTACAGGCAACATTTGCCGCCGATGGCACTCTGACCGACGTCACCATTCTCCAAGTTCCGGTCGGCGACTCAAAGAGCAAGCGAATCAACGATCGGGCCGTTCCCAAGCTCACCAGCGAGGCCCTTGCAGCCCAGAGCGCCAACATCGACACGGTCTCGGGCGCCACCTACACCAGCATCGGCTACAAGAAGTCACTCCAGTCGGCAATCGACATCGCAGTCGCCAACGGCATAACCACTGTTGCGGCAACAAAATGATCTCTCGGGCATCGACGTGACCGAGAATGACATGGCTGGCGGCCCAGCAGCGCAGCTGGGCCACCACCATGTCGAGTTCGTGATGGGAATGGCCGTCAGTATCGACATTCGCGACCTGGCCACACCTCGCGAGGCAATCACCGACGTCGTCGAGTGGTTGCATCACGTCGACCGAACATTCAGCACCCATAAACCGGAGAGCCCGATCAGCGCGATGGGCCGAGGCGAACTCAGCCTCGACGACGCGGGCGACGAGATCGTAGGCGTTCTTCGCCTGTGCGAAAGTCTCCGCAACGATTCTGACGGCGTGTTTGATGTGTTCGAGGTTCCAGCGCCCAACGGCACACGGTTCGACCCGTCGGGCCTCGTCAAGGGCTGGTCGATCGAGCGGGCGGCCGAGATCCTCGAACGCCACGGTTGCCTGAACTTCTGCATCAACGCGGGAGGCGATATCGCGATTCGCGGCAATCCGACCGCCAACGAGCCGTGGCGCGTCGGAATCCGTCATCCCGATCAGGCCCAGTCGTTGGCGCTCGTCATCAATGCCAGTCGCCGGCTCGGTATTGCAACATCGGCCACATACGAACGCGGCGCTCACATCATCGATCCACGCACTGACACATACACGACCGATCTAGCCAGCGTGACGATCGTCGGGCCCGACCTCACGCTTGCCGACGCCTACGCAACCACAGTGTTCGTGATGGGGCTCAACGGGCTCGATTGGCTAACACGTCACAATGGCTACGACGGGTATCTGATTACCCACGATGACATGACGTACTGGACCGACGGGTTCAACCAATATCGGTCAACCGATTCGGGCGACGCCACCAAGGCTCCAGAATAGAAGTGAACCGTCGGTGTCCGGGCCGCTGAGCTGCACCACCCGTCAGCGGATTCTCGGGTCTTGTGGCCTACGGTTTGTGCGACCCCGGTCCCGCCGAACACGGAGACACAATCCATGACCGCTGACCCCGCACGCATCATCGAGCCGACCTTCTGGCATCAATCGCTCGAGACTCGGATGGCCGAGTTTGCCGAGATCCGCGAATTTGGTGCCTTCTTGCCGATCACGATCAACAATCCGTTGCTCGGCGAGCCAGAGACGTTCTACGCGATCACGCGACTGGAAGAAGTCGTCGCCGTCAGCAAACGCCCCGACGACTTCTGCTCGTCGCGGGGTGCCACCTCGATCTTCGATCTGCCAACCGAGATGCTCGAGTACTTCACCGGATTTATCAACATGGACAACCCGCGCCACGCCCATCAGCGCCGAATCGTGGCCAAGACGTTTACCCCGACTGAGCTGGCGGGCGTGATCGACTCGGTCGAGCAGATCTGCGCCGAGGTGATCGACGGGTTCTGCGAGCAAGGATCGGTCGACCTCGTGCAAGTGCTCTCACAGCCGTTTCCACTGATGATTATCTGCGACCTGATGGGCGTGCCGCGCAGCGAGCTCGGCACCGTGCTCGACGCCACTAACATCATTCTGGGTGGCGGCGACCCCGAGTTCGTCGACGAGGGCGACCCGATTGCAGCCCTGATCGGCGCTGGCATCCTGCTTACCGAGTTGATGACCGAACTCGTCGAGCAACGCCGCATCAACCCGACCGACGACCTCGTGTCGAGGCTGGTTCACAACGAGGCCCCCGACGACATGATGAAGCCGAGCGAGATCGCCTCGTTCTTCATCCTGTTGGCCACCGCCGGCAATGACACGACCCGCAACGCAATCAGCCACGGTATGGATTTGTTGTCGAAGAATCCCGACCAGCGGCGGCTCTGGCAGAGCGACGTCGACGGCCTGTCCGCCGGCGCCGTCGACGAGATCGTCCGAGCATCGTCGCCCGTCACACACATGCGGCGCACCGTCACCGGCGACATCTCCGTTTCTGACCATGACTTCCACGACGGCGACAAGGTCGTCATGTTCTATGGGGCGGCAAACCGGGACCCCCGCGTCTTCGACAACCCCGAGACGTTCGATATCCTTCGCTCCCCCAACCCCCACGTTGGGTTCGGCGGACCAGGGCCACACTTCTGTCTCGGCGCCCACCTGGCACGCCGCGAGATTGCAATCGTCTTCCGCGAGCTGTTGCGCCGACTGCCCGATATCGAGGTGAGCGGCGAATCTATTCCGCTGCAGTCCTCTGGTCTTCCGCTGGTCGCTGGTCTCAAACACCTCCCCGTCACGTTCACCCCCACCGCTCCAGTCGGTAAATGACCATCCCTGCCTTGATGGTTTGACAGACTGGCAACGAACGAACGCAGGGGGCGTGGGGGTGATCGTACGATTTGATGACTGCGAGCTTGATCTCGGGCGGGTGAGGCTGCGGCGTGGCGGGAGCGATGTACGAATCGAGCCCCAGGTCTTCGACCTGCTCAGCTGCTTGATCGAGCACCGCGGCGAGGTGGTCCGCAAGGAGCAACTTCTCGATCAGGTGTGGGGCGACCGATTTGTAAGCGAATCAGCATTGACGACGCGCATCAAGTCAGCACGTCAAGCGGTCGGCGACGATGGCACCCGCCAACAGGTGATCCGCACGGTGCACGGCAAAGGCTACGAGTTTGTGGCAGAGGTCCTGATCATCGACGACCAACGACACGCCGATCCGGGCCGCATCGAGGTCACCTCGTCCTCGAGGGGTTTGGCACTGCCAACCGCGCTGTCGCCCTTGATCGGACGCGAGCAACTGTTGGTACAGCTCGTGGCTGACCAGGCCACGAACCGTCTCGTCACC
>CALFRK010000171.1 GCA_937919625.1 uncultured Ilumatobacter sp. | reverse complement strand
GGCTGACGGGCTGACGGGCTGACGGGCTGACGGGCTGACGGGCTGACGGGCCCTGCTGCCTCAGGGTATTGCGGGCTGACGGTCTCACGGGCCCTGCTGCCTGACGGGCTGACGGGCTGACGGGCTGACGGCCTCACGGACCTCACGGACCTCACGGGCTCACGGTCTTGCGGGCTGACGGCCTCACGGACCTCACGGCCTCACGGTCTTGCGGGCTCACGGGCCTCACGGGCTCACGGGCTTGCCGCCCCACTGGCTTGCCGCCCCACTGGCTTGCCGCCCCGCAGCCCCACTGGCTCACGGGCTCAGGGGCCCTGCGGGCCTCACGGCCTCACGGGCTCAGGGGCCCTGCGGGCCTCACGGGCCTCACGGGCTCACGGCCCCTGCGGCCTCACGGACCTCACGGGCTCACGGGCTCACGGTCTTGCGGGCTCACGGGCCTCACGGCCTCACGGGCTTGCTGCCTCACGGTCTTGCGGTCTGACGGGCTTGCGGGCTGACGGGCTGACGGGCCCTCGGGCTTGCGGCCTGGCTGCTTCACGGGCCCTCGAGCCCTCGGTCTTGCTGCTTCACGGTCCCTCGGCCGTGCCGGCACTCGGCCGATCGGATCCGGCTCGTGGACCATGCGCACGAGACGAGCAGTTGGGATCACACTCAACTCACCGATGCTGAACTGTGCACCGATGTTGAAAGTGCTGGCTGGCCGTGATCAAGGCACCGCTCGGGTGCATGTCCCAAGCCCGCTTGATCCGCCAACCCGGCGCCCACCTGCGGTCCTGGTTTTCGTACCCGCCTGACAGCCCTGGTTGCCACAAATGCCTCCGCCGCTGTTTATCAGCCGTGCCGACGAAACGAACCGCTTGGAACGTCTATGCGTTCTTCCATACGGGTCGGCGCTTTTCGATGAAGGCCTTGATGCCTTCGACGCCGTCGTGGGTCGCCAGCAGCTGTTCGAGGTAAAGGTCTTCGGCTTCGGTCAGCCGTTGCTCGACATCTGCGACACGGCGACCTCTCACAGCTCGAGTAGCGACCCGAAGCGACAGTGCCGACCGGGGGGCGAAGTGTTGTCTGACAAATGCGTCGACGGCTTCATCCAGGGTTCCGTTGGCGGTGATCTTGTTGACGATGCCCATCGAACGAGCTTCTTGGGCGGTGAAGCTGCGGCCCGTGAGCAGCAGATCCTCGGCGGCGCGGCCTGTGAACAATGCTGTCGCTGCCGGTGCGATAACGCCGAGCTGAATCTCGGGGTTGGCCAGGGTCGCTCCGTCTTCGGCGATCACGATGCCGCACGCCAGGGCGAGTTCGAGTCCGCCGCCGAGGCAGCTGCCTTGCACGCCGGCGACGGTCGGGTAGGGAAACCTGATCAGGTCGCGAATGACCGCACCGAGAGCCTTCAGCATGTGTGGTGCCATATCCGGCAGATGCTCTTCGACGCTGGCCCCGAAGGAGAAGTTGTTTCCCGCCCCCCGCACAACAAGGACCTTGCCGTCGACGGATTCGGCGGCCGCCGCGATCGCGGGCCGAAGCTGCTCGCACATGGCGATATCGATCACGTTGCCAGGCGCGCTGTCGAGTGTGATCGTGTGGATCGATCGGTCGGCGGCAACCTGATACAAGACCGATTTGTCGTTCATGAGCTCGACTGGGACTGCGACCGGGACTGGGGGGACACAGCGCCGATCAGCTCGTCGCCCCAGGTTTCACCAGCAGCCAACCGGCGCCGCAAGTTGATGAAGTCGACTTCGCGGCCAACCTCCCGCGAGCCACGATGAAACGCCTGAAAACCGGCTTTGGCCTCGGTCATCATGTTGAGCGACAGCCAAGCACGGTTGGACTCGTGGTTCTTGTCCCAGTGCTCGAGCTTCTTCTTGCGCAGTGATTCGATCGTCTTGAGCGTGCAGTCGGGCATTGTGTACAAGATCTTGGTCACCATCGCATCGACGCCCCGGTCCAACAGTTGCAAATCGGTCGTGCCCGACTTGAGGAGTTCTTTACCGGCCGCCAGAGCATCGCCCGTCTTGGGCTTTCCGTGGACAATCTTGCCCCACTCGTCGAGGTACCGGTCGGTGATCACGAGCGGGTTGGGAACGAACTCCCCGTCGATCTTGAGCACCGGAAAGATGTCGTTGACCAGACCGATCCGCATGGCCTCGTGGGCACTCCAAGCGTCACACAGAACGCAGCTGGCAATCGCTTCACCCCAACCCACGTACAGATCGAGGAAGTCGGTCGAGCCACCATCGGGAGCTGAGCCATGTTTTGGCCCCGCCTGGCCAAATCGGGCCAGGTCACTGGCCACGCTGAAATCGCAGGCCATCCCGATCTCTTGGCCACCACCGATACGCATTCCGTTGACCCGATTGATGACCGGCTTGTCACAGGCCAGGATCGCCGAGACCATGTCGTTGAACAATCGCATGTACTGCCGGTATTCGCCAGGTCGGCCGGCGTAGTACTCGGAATACTCCTCGGTGTTCCCACCGGTGCAAAACGCCCGATCGCCGACGCCGGTGAAGACGACGGCAACGGCTGAACGATCGACCGACGCCCGCCGGAAGGCCAAGATCACTTCTTTGGTGGCGCCCGTCGTGTAGGAGTTCAGCTGTTCTGGGTTGTTGAGGGAGATCCAGACCGCGTGCAATCCGTCGACCGCAGTGCCGGAGCTGTCGAAGACCGGCCGTTGCTCGTAGAGGATTTCGTCGAAGTTGTGATCGGGTACCAATTCATGATTGACGAAGTTCATGGCTATTGCTCCTTGGATGCTGTTGCGATGTGGTGTGATGCTTAGGGGATCAGGATCGGTCGGCGGGGATCGCTCCCGCGGCGAGCCTCGTCGAGCACGGTGGCGATTTCGTTCATCGGCACCCTGCGGGTAAACGGGAGTAGCTGGATCTGGCCCGAGGTGACCAATTCGATGGCGTCGGGATAGAGGTCGGGAGCGCACCCCCAGTTGCCGATCGCTCTGGCATCGAAGGCCATTAGGTTCGACAGTCTGATCGTCACCTTGTGGGGCGTGAAGCCCACGATCGAAAGCGTGGCTGCCGGCACGAGCAATCCGTAGGCGGTTTCCTGCCCAGAGGGCGTGCCCGAGCACTCGAAGATCTTCCAGCCGATGCGCGATGCACCGAGGTTGCTCGCATGGTCGCGCACCTGTTGGCGAACATCGAACGCCGAGAGCCCTCTGGCGTTGACCGCCGCCGCCGCCCCGTGGACGAGCAGGGGCGCCAATCGGTCATCGTCGATATCCACGACGACGACTGTCGCTCCGCGCGCCGCCGCGATTTGCGCCGCAAACGTTCCGATGCCGCCTGCACCGATCACCACGACGAAGTCTCCATCGGCGACTTCGGCTCGTGTGACCGCCTGAAGAGGAGTCGTCACCGCGTCGGCCACGACCGACAGATCGGCAAGGTCGTATCCGGCCGGTACGTTTTCGATCACGGAAAGGCCGATGGCCGGCACGGTCACGTGGGTAGCGAAGCCCCCATCAAGATTGTTGCCAGGCAGCTTCTGGTTGCTGCACACGTTCGGTCGCCCAGATACGCACGGTTCGCAGGTGCCGCAAGCGATGACGGCGGGCACCAGAACATCTGCCCCGATCCATTCGGTCGCGCCGTCGCCTGCTTCGATAACGGTCCCGCTGATCTCATGGCCGAGTACGAGTGGGAGTTCACCACGGATCTTGACGTCTCCATCGAGAAAGCCGATATCGGTGTGGCATACGCCGCACCCGGCGATCCGGATGAGCACCTCGCCGGCTTCTGGAATCCGAGCAGCACTCTCGATCCGTTCGAGCGGCCGACCGGGTTCGACCATGCACCACGAGTATCGATCGCGATCGGGCTTTGTCATGATGATTGTCCTTCCAAGAATCGACTACGCATCTTCGACGACCAAATCACGAAGCGCTCTGGAGACATACACCGAAGTCATCCACTTCCGGTAGCGCGAACCCATGTCGGTGTTGTCCTGGGTTCGTACCGGTCGGGCGGCGAGTTGTGCCGCCTCTTCGATGACGTCTTCGGTGAGCTTGCGACCAACGATCAACCGTTCGGCGTCGGTGGCTCGGAGCGGTGCTGATGCGACCGCTCCGATGATGATGCGAGCCGACGTACAGGTCTTTGTTTGATCGAATCGAGCGGCCGCGGCGACACCGACGAGCGGGAAATCGATCGAGTCGCGTCGCCTCAGCTTGCGGTATGTGGCCCGTACGTCACAGCGCGGCACGAGCAGCTCGACCAATATCTCATCTCCCGACATGGTCTGGTGGGCGATCCCATCGTTCTGATATAGGTCTTCGATCGGAATCACCCGATCCCCGTCGCGGCTCGCCAGCCGCACCGAACAATCGAGGGCGATGGCCACCGGGACCAGATCCGAAGAACTGATCGCCCAACAGCGGTTGCCCTTCGGCGCGATCCAGCAGACCTCGCCGCCGTCCTTCAGACAGTGGCCGCTGGCCTGGCGCCAGAGTTCGGGCATATCGATGTAATTGCATCGCGTATCGAGGCAGAGGTTGCCGCCGATTGTGGCCGTGTTGCGAATCTGGGGTGAGGCGACCTGACGTGCCGCGGCGGCCAGCACCGGTGGCACCACAGTCGATATTGCGATCTGCTCCAAAACCGTGGAGGCGCCGATCACACATCGACCTTCATCGTCGGTGTGGATGCCGCTCATCTCGGTGATCCCCCTGAGTGACACCACCGTGGGCGGTGTCACTTGCCGGCGCTTCATCTTGGGCAAGAGGTCGGTACCGCCCCCGATGATCGTCGCCGCCGGGTCCGCCAGCATCGCCACTGCTGCTTCGAGCGTCTGTGGGGTGAGGAGTTCGAAAGCCGGGAGCCGCAACGTCATGACGTCGTGAAACCTTCCGGGGGCGCGACCCGAATCAGATCGGGAAACTTGAACTTCGGAACCGTTGTGGGCCCAACCCGAGCCGGCTCGCGGCGGCCTGCCGCACGTAGGGCGGCAACGATCTTGTCGGGTGTGATCGGGGTCTCGTCGATGCGTACGCCGAGAGCGTCGCGGATTGCGTTGGCGACCGCCGGAATCACGGGCAGCAATGGCCCCTGGCCGACCTCTTTGGCCCCGAACGGACCTTCGGGATCTTCTGACTCGATGAGGAACGTGTGAACCCGTGGCATCTCGAGCGTGGTCGGCATCTTGTAGTCGAGCAGCGACGGGCCTCTGTGCAACGCACCACGAAAGCTGTGCTCTTCGAACAGTGCTTCACCGAGACCCATGTAGACCCCGCCTTCGACCTGGCCTTCGGACAGCAGCGGGTTGATCGCTGTGCCGATGTCGTGAGCAAGCCAGACATCGTCGACTTTGACAATGCCGGTTTCAGCGTCGCAGTCGACCTCGACCACACATGCCGAAAAGCTGTATGCGGGAGAGATTCCGACACCAGAACCCTTGTACGGACCGGCCAACTTCGGTGCGGTGTAGCTACCGGACTCGACGAGCGGGCCAGAGGCTGCGGTGGCAAGGACTACCGCCTCGGCCCAGCTCACCCCACTGTTCGGATCGCCTGCGATGCTGATTCGGCCAGCCGCCGCGACGAGATCCTCGGGAACAGTTTCGAGCTTGTCAGCGACCGCTTGCACGATGCGAGTTCGAAGCTTGGTAGCCGCTTCGACAGCGGCATTTCCGGCCATGAATGTGACCCGACTCGAGTAGCTGCCGAGGTCGACGGGGGTCAGATCGGTATCGGCGGTCACCATCGTCAGATCGCCGGGTTCGAGGCCAAGGCACTCGGCAACCACGGTGGCCAGCATCGTCGTTGAACCCTGGCCGATGTCGGCGGCCATCGAGTACACCGTCACACCACCGCCCCTGTCGACCTTCAGCTGCACCTCTGACTGGGGCATCTTGTTGAAATAGATGGGTAGACCAGCACCGGACAAGTACGAACCGAGGGCCAGCCCGATGCCTTTGCCTGCGGGTAGCCGCCCGTGTTTGCTGGTGAAATCGGAGGCCTTGACCACTTCGTCGATACATTCGCGCAGGCCGCAGCTGGTGATCCGAAGGTGGTTGACGGTCATCGAGAACGGCTCGATCAGATTTCGGAGACGGATCGTTACCGGATCCAATCCGAGATCGGCAGCAGCCTGGTCCAACTGGCTCTCGATTGCGAACCGCGGTTGGGGTGTCCCGTGACCCCGTTTGGGGCCGCATGCAGGTTTGTTCGTGAATACCCGCAAGCCTTCGAACCGATAGTTGGGAATTCGGTAGGTCGAGGTTTGCATGGCGCCCGTGTAGTACAAAGATGCGGCGCCGTAGCTACCGAAGCCACCACCGTCCAGAAACGACTTGAAATGCATGGCGGTGATCCGGCCGTCATTCTCGAATCCGGTCTTTACCCACATGAGCACGGGATGGCGTCCTCGGTGGGCGTAGAAGACTTCTTCGCGACTCAGGTTGATCTTGACGGGAGAGCCCGTGAGCATCGCCAGCTTGGCGGCGACGAGTTCGTGAGAGAACGGGTCGGTTTTCCCACCGAACCCTCCGCCGCTTGGCGTGGCGATGACTCGTATGCGGGCAGCCGGAAGCTCCAAGACCTTTGCCAATGTTCGATGCACATAGTGGGGGACCTGCGTGGATGACCACAGTGTGAGCTTGCCGTCGGCGCCGTAGGTGGCGAGCGCGGCATGGGTTTCGAGTGCGGCGTGGGTGTTGCCGCCGAAGAGGTACACGTCTTCGCGTGTGTGGTCAGCAGCAGCGAAGCCCTCGTCGACATCACCAAACTCGAGTGCCGCGGTTCGGTCTATGTTTTGGCCCGTTCCGTCGCCATGGATCAGCGGTTGATCATCGGCGAGAGCCTGTTCCAGTGTCACGATCTCTGGCAGCAGTTCGTAGTGCACATCGATCAGGGCGAGTGCGCGCTGGGCGGTTTCGGCGTCTGTGGCGGCCACCGCTGCCACGGGTTCTCCGATATGGCGGACCTTGTTCAGAGCCAGCGCGTGCTCGTCTTGGCTGACGGGCAAGATGCCAAAAGTGATCGGCAGGTCGCTACCGGTGATCACCGCTTTGACTCCTGGCAGCGCCGCAGCCCGAGCGGTGTCGATCCTGTGGATCAAGGCGTGTGCATGAGGGCTGCGCAGCTGTCGCCCTACCAGCGTGCCAGGCGGATTCAGGTCGTCGGCGTACAGGAGTTGACCTGTTGTCTGCAACATCGCATCGACGCGCGGCAGACGGCGCCCGACGACGGTTCGTTCGGCGGACATCAGCCTTGTTTCGCCGCCGCCGCGAGCTGCACCGCCTGAACGATTTTGGTGTAGCCCGTACACCGGCAAAGATTGCCGGCCAGTGCATGGTTGATTTGATCGGATGTTGGCTTGGGCACAGTATCGAGCAGGGCCTTTGCCGACAGCAGCATGCCTGGGGTGCAGTATCCACATTGGGCGGCACCCAACTGGGCGAACGCGGTTTGCAGCTCGTGCGGGGTGGCCCCTTCGGCCATGCCCTCGACGGTTGTCACACAGCATCCCGCGACCTGTACGGCGAGCACGAGACAGGAGAGCACTGGCCTGCCGTCGAGCAGCACCGTGCAGGCTCCACATTCGCCGAGGTCGCAACCGTGCTTTGTTCCGGTCATGCCGATGTCTTCGCGCAGTACTTCGAGCAACGTGCGGTTGTCGGAGGCGAGCAACCGGCGGGTCTCGTTGTTGACGACGATCGACAGGACACGTTCGGCCATCAGGATGTGGCCCTTTGGTGCAGAGCACTGCGCAGAATGAAGGCAGATCCCTCCGCCAGGCGCCGCGCCGTGCGATGGTAAACGGCCTGCTCAGCGTGCCAGAGCCCTCGATCCAGAGTTGCCGCGGCCCACACCGGCATCACGCCACTCGGGTGGCCGATCCGGATTTCGGCCGGGTTCACACGCTGCTGTCGGGTGACCTGATCGACTGTGGTGCCCGGGATACGGGCGGCCACACCGGTACACGCCGCCAGCGTGCCCGGATACGCCTTGTGGGGCACCGGGGGCCGTCCCCCGACGACGCGGGCAACGAGGTCGACGGCCGCGGATTCAACCGGATCTCCTGTCGCGTAGCTGAGGTAGCGAGCGGGCGGCGAAACGATCGCGGGCACCGGCGTGAGACCGTCGGTCGGCATGCCCAGCAACCTGGCCGCCGCATGCTTGACCGCGGAAACCCTGTCGAGCAGCTCATCTGAGAATTCGCCTGGGGCTTCGGTGCCCGTCATTCCAACCGAGGCGGCCGTGAAGAACACGGTCAGGTTGGCAAGATCGATGATTGTAATTTCGACCGGGCCAATGCTGGTCTCGACGAGATCGCAGGGGTTGCCGGTCGGCAACAATGCTCCGGTGATGCCTCCACCGGTCTGGCTGAAGTCGAGCGCGATCGGGGCGCCGGTTCCGGGAACGCCGTGAATCGAATACGGACCCGCGATGGCGGCGGCTCCGTCGATGACCGGCACCTCGGCCAACAGAACTCTGCCGGTATTGGTGTTGTGGATTCGCACGGTTGTGACGGGTTCTTCGATTGCGACCAGTGCTTCGTCGACGGCGTAGGCGCCGACCGCGGCCGAGATATTGCCGCAGTTGATGTCGTAGTCGACCACCGGCTCGGTGATGCTGACCTGGGCAAAGGTGTAGTCGAGATCAGCATCAGGCCTGGTGGGTGGGTCGATGATGGCCAGCTTGCTGGTTAACAGGTCGGCGCCCCCGAGCCCGTCGATTTGGCGCGGGTCGGGGCTTCCGAACAACGACAAGATCGTCGCGTCGCGGTCATCTTTGTCGCAGGGGAGTGTGTCTCCACGAAGGAACACCGCCTTGCTCGTTCCGCCCCGCATGAGGACGTAGGGAAGCCGGTGCTGCTCTCCGGTGCTGACGTGAGCGTCGGAGTTCAGCGAACCAGGATCTGGACTGTGCATGCTGCTCCTTCGATGCCCACGGCCTTGCCGCCGCGACAATGCGCGACGCCCACTCGAGGGCCTTCGATCTGGCGATCGCCGACTTCGCCGCGCAGTTGTCTGACGACCTCAACGACCTGGGCGACACCGGTGCCACCAAGCGGATGACCCTTGCCGAGTAAGCCGCCGCTGGGATTGACCGGCAGTCGGCCATTGATGTTGGCTTCGCCGCGTTCAACCGCTGCTGGGTACTCGCCTTGGGCAAACAATCCGAGGCCTTCGACCCGTAGTACTTCGGCGATACTGAAACAATCGTGGACCTCGCAGAAGTCGACGTCTTCTGGCCCGATGCCCGCCCGTTCGTAGGCATCGGCGGCGGTGTTGGCCGTGAGCGGCTCGAAGGTCATCGACGTCGGCACAACATCGACCGATCCGGTGCGCAACGATGACGCAGCGAGGCGGATCGCACGCCCCTTGCCGTACCTCTTGGCCGCCTTGTCGCTCATCACGATCACCGCCGCCGCTCCATCGGTGACCGGCGAGCAGTCATGCAGATTGAGGGGATCAGCGATTGGGCGCGATTGCAGCACGTCTTCGACCGTGATTGCCTTGCGGAAGTGGGCCAGGGGATTGCGGGCCGCGTTCGACTTGTTCTTGACAGGGATCAGCGCCAACTGTTCTCGGGTCATCCCGAATTCTTCCATGTAGCGCCGGGCCCGCATCGCGTAGATCGACGGCATCGTGGCGCCGACGGCGGCCTCGGGGTCGCTGGGATCGGGAGTCAGCGCCCCCTGGAATTGGTTGGTTAGGTGCTCGGTGCCGATCGCCACCACGACGTCGTGTTCGCCTGCCCTAATTGCGAGCGATGCCTCCCTGATGGCGGTGGCACCGCTGCTGCAAGCGTTCTCGACGTTTGCCAAAGGTAGGCCGGCCAGGCCCACCTGGGCCAGGATCCGCTGGCCCGTGACCATGCCTTGGAAGACGTGGCCGCAGTAGGCGGCCTCGATCACGCGAGGATCGATGCCTGCATCGGCGATCGCCTCGAGAAGTGCCTCGGCACCGAGTTCGGTGGCGTCGCTGTCGGGGTGTTTGCCGAATCGGGTCATGCCGACTCCAACGACAAATACATCAGTCATCCTGGGCCTCCACTGGTGTAAATCGGTACCCGGTCAAAGGGTTGTGGTGCTGGTCTTGTCCGAACGGTTCGAGCGAGAGGACCATCGCCATTCCGATACGGATCTCGTCCAATTCGCACCCACCGATTTGGCCCATGATGCGAAGCCCTTCGGGTAAGTCCACGTAGCCGAGGGCGTAGGGCACCTCGAAGTTGGGAAGCGATTGTCGAACGATCGAGAAGGTGTACAGCGTGCCCTCGGTCGACAGGGCGACCGTTTCGAGGTCGGCGCTGAGACAGCCGGAGCAGGCGCGTCTGACGGGGAAGAAGTGAGCGCCGCACGAGTTGCACCGACTCCCGATCAGGTTTCCGGTTCCGTCCTCGCGAACTTCGAGCTCGCCGGGTCGGAACGAGGTATCAGCCAAAGTCAATGTTGCTCCTCAAGGTCAAAACGGAGACGGGCAAGGTCGAAACGGAGATGGGTGAGATCCACTCCAACTTTGCGAACCGCCCGACCGTTCGGTCGTCTCTTCGAGTGTTTCCCGGATGGCGTCACCCGTCAATGAGGTTGCGGCTCCATTTGCGTGATGCATCAGCTTCAGGCTGGTCGACGTGATGCATCTGCGTCACGAAAATGACACAGCGGGCGGATTGCCAGCGTCACGGCTGCCTGTGACTCTTGAACCAGTCGCCAGCCAACCGAACGGTCGGACGGGCAGCCGAAGGGGAGGTCTCATGGCCGAAGGCCGATCAGCAGGGACAACACAGCAAACAACACAGCAAACAACACAGCAAACAACAGGTCAGAAATACATCTACGACTGGAATCTGGTCGGCGAAGGCGAGATCAACGCGCCTCGAGTCGTCGAACTCGACGACGAGACGTTGCGTGATGGGCTCCAGTGTCCGTCCGTGCGTCAGCCAAGCTTGAACGAAAAGATCGAGATTCTGCATCGGATGGCGGCACTCAAGATCCACTCCGCCGACCTGGGGTATGCCGGCGCCAGTCCATCTGTCGTCGATCATGTCGTTGCGCTGGCTGAAGAAATCGAGCGCGAGCACCTGGGTATCAGCCCGAACTGTGCGGGTCGCACCCACGAGTCCGACATCTTGCCGATCAGCGAAGCTCAGCAACGCTCAGGGGTGGCCATCGAGGCGGCGCTGTTCCTCGGCTCTAGCCCGATTCGTCAGTTCGTAGAGGGCTGGGATGTCGATTTCCTGATCCGCACGACAGACGAATCTGTCAGGCTCGCCCGCCGCCAGGGTCTCGAGGTGATGTTCGTCACCGAAGACACCACCCGAGCACCGGCCGATGTGCTTCGCAAGGTATATACCGCAGCGATCGAGGCCGGGGCCCGACGAATTTGTGTGTGCGACACCGTTGGCCACGCGACGCCGTGGGGGGTCAGGGCGCTCGTCGCCTTCGTCCGCCAGGTCGTTTCCGACAGCGGCGAAGACGTCAAGATCGACTGGCATGGGCATCGAGACCGCAATCTCTCGGTGATCAATTCGTTGGCTGCCCTGTCGGCCGGGGCAACACGGATCCATGCCTGCGCGCTCGGCATCGGCGAACGTGTTGGCAACACGCCGATGGATGCGCTGCTGTTGAACCTGATGTTGCTCGGATGGCTCGACGTCGATCTGCGTGAGCTGCCGGCGTATTGCGCGGCGGTCTCCAAGGCGACGGACACCCCGGTCGCCAAAAATACCCCTGGGGTCGGCCAAGATGCCTTTCAGACCGGTACCGGAGTACACGCCGCGGCGGTGCTCAAGGCGATCCGCACCGGCGACACGTGGTTGGCGAACCGCATCTACAGCGGCGTGCCAGCCGACGAGTTGGGGCGCGAGCAGGAGATCATGGTCGGGCCGATGAGCGGTAAGGCGAATGCGTTGGCATGGCTGAGCAAACGGGGTTATCCGTGTGATGACGAGACGATCGAAAAGGTGATGGCAACCGCCAAAACATCCGACCACATCTTGTGCGAGGACGAGATTCTCGGCCTGTTGGGCAGTGAGTACATCCTGTGAAGACCTCCTCAATCCCTGACACTTCAACAACCACGGTCAGTGAACCGGTTGTAGCAACCGGAAACGAACCAGCGGTTACCGAGTCGGTCGTACTGCTGTCGGGCAACGAGGCGATAGCTCGTGGAGCGGTCGAGGCGGGTGTATTGGTCGCCGTCGGCTACCCCGGAACGCCAAGTACCGAGATATTGGAATCGATCGCTGATCGCAACGACATCGATGTTCGCTGGTCGCCGAACGAAAAGGTTGCATTGGATGTAGCCCTGGGGGCCTCGTTGGGCGGGGTAAGGGCGCTGGCGACCATGAAACATGTCGGCCTCAACGTTGCCGCAGACACCTTCATGACCGCCGCCTACACCGGTGTCGGGGCGGGTTTGGTGATAGTCAGCGCCGATGATCCAGGCATGCACAGTTCCCAGAACGAACAGGACAACCGGGCGTACGCCCGAATGGCCGGGGTTCCGATGCTGGAGCCGAGCAACAGTGCCGAAGCCAAGCAGTGCACGGTGCTTGCCTTTGAAATTTCCGAGGAGTTCGATACGCCAGTCCTGATTCGCACAACGACCCGGGTTTCACACAATCGGGGAATCGTCGAACTCGGAACCCGTGCCGAACATCCGGTCAAGGGTTTCGCTCCCGATCCCGCCAAGTACGTAATGGTCCCCGGCTACGCGCGTGGTCGTCGGCCCGTGCTGCTCGATCGCCTTCGGCGACTCGCCGATCGTTCCGAGGTCAGCCCGTTGACCGTGGAGTCAGGGGTTGGCTCGGAGTTCGGCGTCGTGACTTCGGGTATTGCTTATCACTATGTACGCGAGGTCCTTCCGGAGGCTCGGATCCTCAAACTCGGCATGACCTATCCGCTGCCGATCGAGCGAATCAGGGCGTTCTCCGAGTCGGTCGGCCGGCTGTTCGTGGTCGAGGAACTCGACCCAATCATGGAGAACGACATCAAGGCCGCCGGAATCGCGGCGGAGGGTAAGTCGTTCTTTCCGCAGATCGGAGAGTTGAGCCCCGACGTTGTTCGCCGCGGCTTCGTCGCCGCCGGTGTGCTAATCGACCAACCGGGGACTCATCCCGATCCCGCTCCACCAACGGTGGCCCGCCCGCCGCTGATGTGTCCGGGTTGTCCTCATACACCCCCGTTTCTTGCCCTGAAACGACTCGGCGCCGTGGTGACCGGTGACATCGGCTGTTACACGCTTGCGGCGCTTTCGCCGCTGGCGGCGATGGACACATGCCTGGCGATGGGGAGCAGCATCGGAATGGCCGTCGGGATGGCGGCATCGGGCGGCGCCGGCAAGCCGGTGGTGGCCACGATTGGCGACTCGACATTTATGCATGGCGGCATCCAAGGCCTGGCCGATGCCGTGTACAGCCAAGCCAACATCACTGTGATCATCCTCGACAACGGCACGACAGCGATGACCGGCGGCCAAGAACATCCAGGCACCGGTGTCACGCTGCAGGGAGCGACAACAACTGCGGTCGACCTTGTCGGTCTGTGCACAGCGCTAGGTGTCACCCACATCAAGGTCGTCGATCCTTACGACTTAGCCGCCACTTACAACGCGATCGAAGCCGCCACGGCCCACGTTGGACCGGCCGTGGTGATCACCAACCGTCCATGTGTCGAAGCCCCCATGAAGGTCAGGGATCGGCCATACGCGGTTATCTCCGACGCATGCACCGCCTGCCAGGCCTGTATGGCTGCGGGGTGCCCATCGATCATCTGGTCAGATGAAACGTACGAGGGCAGGCGTAAAGTCATCATCGATTCAGCGACCTGCACGGGCTGCACATTGTGCGCCCAACTGTGTCCGCCGCTCGCCATTGTGCCGGTGCCTCTGATCGCGAGTCCCGTGGAGGTTGCAGGTGTCTGACAACACAAGCGGACTGGTGTTGGCCGGTGTCGGCGGCCAAGGGGTGGTCATGGCCAGCATGATCGTCGCCGACGCGTTGGTGAGAGCAGGCCACGACGTCAAACAGAGCGAGGTGCATGGCATGGCTCAGCGGGGTGGCTCGGTGTTCAGCCACATTCGTTGGGGCCCCCAGGTCGACAGCCCGCTCGTTCCGGTGGGCACTGCGTCGGTACTGGCCTCGTTCGAATGGGCCGAGGCGATTCGTTGGGTTCCCTACGTTCGCGTGGGCGGCGTGGTCATCGCCGATGTGCGAACCATCGTGCCGCCGGGAGCGTGCGCAGACCGAAGATCGTGGACAACGCGATATCCCGAGATCGATCCCTCACTCTTGCTCGACCGGCGCTTGAAGGCTCGGCTGATCGATGCTGCCGCCACCGCAACCGCACTCGGCAACGTCCGTGCCGCCAACAGCGTGATCTTGGGTTCGGTGGCCGCCTTCGTGGACGTCGAACAATCGCACTGGGAGGCATCGATCGAGCGCCTCGTACCGCGCGGAACCGTGGATGTGAACCTTGCCGCGTTCCGTGCCGGCCTCGAGGTTGCCGAGGCCCCGACACCGGCACCGGCACCTGAGCACAGAGGGTTCTCGGGGCCGCACCAAATCGACATACGCCAGGAATGGTGCAAGGGCTGCGACATCTGTTCGCGGGTCTGCCCGGAGTACTGCCTGGAGGTCGGCAGCGACGCAAGTCTGAACGTGTCGAATCCCGACGCCTGCACAGGCTGTCGGCTGTGCGAGTTGCTGTGCCCCGACTTCGCGATCTCGATCAGTGCCCCCCGCCAGACGGCCCACGTCGGAGCGTTCAACGAACCAGGAGAAATCGAAGATGAATCGGACTGAGCTGATCCAGGGCAACGAGGCATGTGCTCTGGCGGCGGTCGCCGCCGGGTGCCGCTTCTTCGGTGGCTACCCGATCACACCTTCGACCGGAATCGCCGAACAGATGGTTCGACTGCTCCCAGACGCAGGCGGAGTCTTCGTGCAGATGGAAGACGAAATCGCCTCGATGGCGGCGGTGATCGGGGCGTCCCTTGCCGGATCAAAAGCGATGACGGCCACCAGCGGGCCCGGATTTTCGTTGATGCAGGAACACATCGGTTATGCGGTGATGGCCGAGGTGCCATGCGTGATCGTCAATGTCATGCGCGGCGGCCCGAGCACCGGGCGTCCGACGGCGCCATCTCAAGGTGACGTCATGCAAGCCCGGTGGGGGACCCACGGTGATCATCCGGCGGTCGTTCTGGCACCCTCGTCGGTCGGAGAGGTCTACGAGCTCACCGTTCGGGCCTTCAACCTGGCCGAGCGCTTTCGGACACCGGTCATCGTGTTGTACGACGAGATCATTGGTCACACCCGTGAGAGCGTCGTACTGCCCGGCTCGGTCGACGTTGTCGATCGGATCAAACCCGATGTCGAGCCCGAGCAGTTCTGGCCGAAGGCCCCGGCGGCCAACGGCGTTCCACCCATGCCGGCATTCGGCGATGGTTATCGCTTTCATGTCACCGGGTTGACCCACGACCAGCGAGGGTTCCCCACGGAAGACTCGGCGTTGACAGGGGCATTGATGACCAGGCTCAACAACAAGGTCGACGACCACGTTGACGAGATCGTTCAGGTCGAACGTTTCATGCTCGACGATGCCGACGTCGCGATCTTTGCCTACGGAATTGTCGGTCGCTCAGCGCGCGAAGCGGTGCAGCGGGCGCGCACGATGGGTATCAAAGCCGGCATGATTCGGCCGCTCACCCTCTGGCCGTTTCCCGACGTTCAAGTCGCTGCAGTCGCCGAACAGGTCGACGCGATGATCGTCGCCGAGATGAATTTGGGGCAGTTGATCGGAGAGGTGCAGCGCGCTTCGGGAGGCCGCACCGAGATCGTCGGACACCTGCGAGCCGACGGCGAACCGATCACCCCGAGCCAACTGCTAACCGAACTGACCGACCGTAACGAGGCGGCGCGATGACCGATGTCAAGTCTTACCTCCGCGAATGGGCGATGCCCCATGTGCTGTGTCCGGGCTGCGCTCACGGCATCGTGCTCAGGTCGTTCCTGGTGGCGGTCGATGATTTGCAGCTAGACCAGAACAAGGTGGCGCTGGTAGCCGGTATCGGTTGCAGCAGCCGCCTGGTCGGATATGCCGACTTCTGCACGCTGCACGGCACCCATGGTCGCGCCCCTGCTTTTGCGACCGGTCTCAAGCTCGCTCGACCGGAATTGTCCGTAGTTGTGGTTACCGGTGATGGTGATGGTCTTGCGATTGGAGGCAACCATCTGATCCACGCTGCCCGCCGAAACATCGACATCACGGTCATCCTGCTCAACAACTCGATCTATGGCATGACCGGCGGTCAGGTCGCTCCGACCACACCCCCCGGCGCCTTCGCATCGACGGCGCCTGGTGGCAACACCGAGGCCTCGTTTGATGCCTGCAAACTCTTGATCGGAGCTGGAGCATCGTTTGTCGCCCGGGTCCTGGCGGCGACACCGATCGAGATGACCAAGCTCATGGCGGATGGCATGAGCCACCGCGGATTCTCGTTCATCGAGGTGATCAGCGATTGTCCAGAGTACTTCGGGCGGTACAACAAGGCCGGCGGCGGCGCCGCCATGCTGACCGGGCTGACACTCCGAGACGAGGGTGTGGCAGTGCCGTTGGCGTCCAAGCGATTCGTCAATCACGTGCCCAGTTCTGCTCCGCCTCCCGGGATCACGACCGGTGTTCTGCATCGTGAGGACAGGCCCGTATTTGTAGGTGTTCGGAAGGCAGTTGACGATGAGTCGTAACGAGATTCGGATCGCCGGCGCCGGCGGGCAAGGTGTCGTCACGGCGGGGCGGATACTCGCGGAGGCGGCGATCTTGTGCGGAAGAGCTGCAACCCACAGCCAGGCCTACGGCCCCCAGGCCCGCGGCGGCGCCAGCCGATCCGATGTCGTCATCGACACCGAAGCGATCGGATTTCCCCTGGCCGACGAGGTCGACCTACTCGTCATATTGAACTCCGATGCCTATCTGCGGTATCAGCCTGAACTGGGCGAACGCGGCCACCTGATCATCGACGGCGACTGTGCGCCCGAGCATCTCAGCCGCCATCTGTGCGACAGTAACGTCACCAAGTACCCGGTCGTCGAGAAGGCCCGTTTGTTGTCTGGTGGCCAACTTGTGGCCGGCATCGTCGCTCTCGGTGTTGTGCAAGCCTTCGCCAACGTCGTCGACACTGAGGCGCTGCGGGAGGCGGTGGCGACCGGAGTTCCCGCTCGTCACAAAGAGCTGAATCTCAAAGCTCTCGAGGCAGGCATGCAACTCGTGGGCGGTGTGCGCGCATGACGGGGGTGCCCAAGACGAGGGAACGGATTCTCACTGCGGCTGCCGCACTGTTTCACGAGAAGGGCTTCAACGGCACGAGCATGGCCGATCTGGCTAGCCAGGTCGGGATGACCAAGTCGAGCCTTTATCACCACTTTCCCAAAAAGCAGGCGCTGCTGTCGGAGATCATCGAGGTGACGGTCAATCGTGTGACCCCGCTCGTCCAACAGATTGCTGAAGCGGATCAGCCGGTTCGACAGCGATTTCACAGGGCGGTGGCGATCCATACCGCCGAGGCGATTCGCGACCAGGACGCGGTTGCATGTTTCATCGAGGAAGGTCGGTATCTGAGCTCTGACTTCATGGCGGCGCACGTGCTCGAGCGGGATGGCTACGAACGCCTCTTTCGACAGATTTTCGAGGAGGGCATCGTGTCGGGAGAGTTTGTGGACCAAGACTCCGAGCTCGCCGTCAGAGCCATCTTGGGGATGTGCAACTCGGTCGTGCGGTGGTATCGCGCCGATGGCCGCCATACACCTGATGAGATCGCTTCGTTGTTCGCCGACATGGCGGTGCGCGCAGCGTCGGCGGGGGCGTCGTCGCCAACTTTGCTCGAAGGGGGTGCCCCGTGAACGGAGCGCTGGACGGTGTCACGATCCTCGATCTTTCCCAGGGTGCTGCCGGACCAACCTGCGCGATGTCACTCGGCGACCTCGGAGCAACAGTTCTCAAGGTAGAGCCGCCCGGCGGTGAGTGGGGGCGCGGTCTCGGCCCTCCGTTCGTCGAAGGGGTCGCCGCCGCGTTCCTGGGTATGAACCGCAACAAGCGCAGCATCGTGATCGACTTGAAAAAGCCGGGTGGGTCCGAGCTGGTTCTGCGGCTTGCCGAGCAGTGTGACGTCGCCCTGGAAAGTTTCCGGCCCGGAGTAGCCGATCGGCTCGGCATCGGTCACAAGGCCATGTCAGCTCGCAATCCGCGGCTGATCTACGCAGCGATATCGGCCTTCGGTCAAGATGGGCCGTGGCGTGATCGCCCTGGTGTCGACGGTGTGGCACAGGCGATGGGCGGCCTGATGAGTGTCACCGGAACAGCCGATGGTCCGCCCGTGAAGGTTGGGGTACCGGCTGCCGACATGGCTGCGGGTATGTACGCCAGCCAGACGATCCTGGCCGCCCTGATCGCTCGCCAGCGGACTGGGTGCGGTCAACGCGTCGATGTGTCGCTGCTCGACTCGCTTCTCGCCTATCAGGTGGTTCCGCTGTCGATGTACCTGGCCAGCGGACAGTTGCCTCAACGCCTTGGCAGCGCCGCCCCGTATGCGGCTCCCAATGAGGTTTACGCCACCCACGATGGCCACGTCATGGTTGCCGCCTACTCACCAAAACGGTGGGCGGCGCTTTGCGACGCGCTTGGCGAGCCGCAGTTGGCCACCGACCCTCGCTTCGACAGCAACGAAAAGCGGGTGAACGCCAGGCCGAAACTGACCGAAGTGCTCGAGCCTTTGTTCTGCGCCAAAACCACCACCGAGTGGATCGAGATTCTCGATGCCGCCGACATCTTGTGTGGTCCGCTGCTCACGTACTCAGAACTGGTCGCACACGATCACGTCGCCAACGGCGAAGCGCTCGTGACCGTCGAGCACCCAGCAGTGGGTGAGATCACGTCTCCAGGGTTTCCGGGCCGGTTTTCTGAAACAAATCGTGCTGGATCAGGCCCCCCTCCGCCGGTTCCTGGCGAGCATTCCAACGAAATCCTGCGCGAGTACGGCCTGGACGACGGCGAGATCGACACCCTGCGACGAGACGGCATCGTGGCCGGTCCGAACAACCATGAGCGTTCACGAACAGGAGAAATCAGTGGCTGATGAATCGAGCGGAACCGAGCAGACCCCGGTCATTTATGTGCGAGACGGAGCGGTTGGGGTTCTGACTCTGAACCGACCGCAGGCGCTCAATGCGATGACTGTCGGGATGCTCGAAATGATGGGCAACATTCTCGACGGGATCGAGGCCGACCCTGATACCCGGGTACTGGTCCTGACCGCAAGCGGACAGAAGGCCTTTTGTGTCGGCGCCGACTTGAAGAACCGGGGCGCCGAGTTCGAACCGGGCCTGATCCACGATCCTCTCGGTCTGTTGGTTCGCAGCGTCTTCGGCCGGCTCGAGAACCTGCATGTGCCTGTGATCGCGGCGATTCGCGGGTTCGCCCTGGGAGGCGGGCTCGAACTGGCACTGGCCGCCGATCTTCGGGTGGTCAGCGAAGACGCCCGGCTCGGGTTTCCCGAGGCCAAGGTCGGCAGCCTGCCCGGAGCCGGCGGCACCCAACGGGCAACGCGGCTGATCGGCCCCGGCTACACCAAGGAACTGATGTTCACCGCCGATTACGTCGATGCCGAAAACGCGCTGCGGATGGGTCTTGTCAACCGGGTCGTGCCGGCCGAGAACCTGATCGAAGAAACGATGACATTGGCCCGGCGGATCGCCAGTCGGGCCCCGTTGTCGCACGATCGTGTCAAGGCGCTGATCAACCGGGCCACCGAGACCGACCTCGAGACCGGTCTCGAGTTGGAGTCGACGAGTCACGCCGTGTTGCGTGCCAGCGAGGACCGCAATGAGGGGATCCAGGCCTTCAAAGAGAAGCGGCCGCCGGAGTTCAAGGGCCGATGAGTAGCACAGTTTCTGAGGAGATACAGACATGAATGTCAATGATCGAGTAGCGGTTGTAACCGGTTCGGGCCAGGGCATCGGTGAGGGCATCGCGAGAACGCTCGCCGCCGCCGGGGCGAAGGTCGTCGTGAACGATCTGGTTCCCGAAAAGGTGGATGGTGTTGTCGCTGATCTCAGCGATTTGGGTCTGACCGCCACAGGGCACGCGGCAGACGTGTCGACCGCCGACGGCGCCGAAGGCCTGATTCAGGGTGCGTTGGATGCCTATGGCCGAGTCGACATCCTGGTCAACAACGTCGGGATGGCCCGTGATGGTTACCTGGCCAAAATGAGCGAAGAAGACTGGGACATCGTCATCGAGGTCAATCTCAAATCCCAGTTCTTGTGTTGTCGGGCTGTGGCGCCGCACATGATGGAACAGAAATCCGGCCGAATCATCAACATCACCTCACGCGCTTGGCTGGGCGGGCCCGGGCAGGCGAACTATGCGGCTTCCAAAGGGGCCGTGATCAGTTTGACGCGGACGCTGGCACTCGAGATGGCTCGGTTTGGCGTGACCGCCAACTGCATCGCGCCGGCGCTTGTCGACACCCCATTGTTTCGGGGACTGGAACCGGATGTTCAAGAGCGCCTGATCAAAACGATCCCGGCTCGCCGGATCGGAACTCCAGAAGACATCGGCAACGCGGCGTTGTTCTTGGCGGCCGACGAATCGTCCTATGTGACCGGCCAAACCCTGTACGTCTGCGGTGGGCGCAGTCTCGGCGCCGGTTGAGGAAGGAACAGCATCATGGGCATGACAATGGCAGAACGGGTCTTGGCCAAGGCGTCCGGACGCGATCGGGTAACAGCGGGCGAGTTCGTCGTGGCGCGGATTGATCTCGCCTTGTTGCACGACATCTTTGCCGCCCAGGTGTTCTCCATGCTCAAAGCGGTCGGGGTGGATCAACTTCTCGAACCAGACCGAACCGTGGTGGTGATCGATCACCTTGTTCCGGCGCCAACGGCCGAAGCGGCAACCGTTCATCAACAGATCCGAGATGACGTCGCCCGGCTTGGAATCGGCGCGTTTTATGACGCCGGCCAAGGGATCTGCCATCAGTTGTTGCCTGAGCGGGGCCATGTCCGACCAGGAGCGCTGATCGTCGGAACAGACTCGCATTCGACAAGCTACGGGGCGCTCGGAGCCGGCGGCACCGGCATCGGAACCTCCGACATGGTCTACGCCCTTGCTACGGGAAGCCTCTGGTTCAGGGTGCCCCAGACCGTTCGTTTCGAGCTGACCGGTGAACTCGAGCCAGGGGTCTCGTGGAAGGACGTGATCCTGTATCTGGCCGGAGAGTTTGGTGCAGACGCGGCCCAGTACAAGTCGATCGAGTTCGGCGGCCCGGCGGTGGCCAAAGCCGACATGTCGAGCCGGCTCACCGTCGCCAACATGGCGGTCGAGATGGGTGCCAAGTTCGGGTTCTTCGCGGCCGATCAAGTCACCAACGCTTACCTGGTCGAGCATGGCGGACAGGGCAGTGAACCGTTCGGCCCCGATCCTGACGCCACGTATGAGGCGGTCCACCAGATATCCCTTTCGGATCTCTCGCCCCAGATTGCGCTTCCCCACCAGGTAGATCGGGTTGCGCCGGTGTCGGTGGCGGAGGGCATCGCCATCAATCAGGCGTTCCTCGGTTCGTGTACGAATGGCCGGATCGAGGACCTGCGCGCCGCCGCCAAGGTGCTCGAAGGCAAACGCGTCGCTCGCGGGGTTCGTCTTCTGGTGGCCCCGGCATCCCAAGAGGTCCTGCGAGAAGCCACACGAACCGGGATCCTGGCGACCCTGATCGATGCCGGCGCCACGATTCTGGCGCCTGGCTGCGGGCCGTGCTTCGGCGGACACGGCGGGCTGCTGGGCCCTGGCGAGCGCTGCATCGGTACCCACAACCGCAACTTTCCCGGGCGGATGGGAAGCGCCGACGCCGAGATCTACCTTGCCTCGCCGGCGACCGTGGCTGCATCGGCAATCGCTGGTGTGATCTCCGATCCCAGACAGTTGGAGGCAGGCGATGAGTAGCCAAGCAAACGGTGTTGGCAATGTGTTGAGAGGTCGGGTGTGGAAGTTTGACCATGACGTCAGCACCGATGTTTTGTCGCCGGGTGCCTACGCGATCGACCCGGTCGAGGTGCGAATGCTGCACGTACTCGAGTCGGTCAATCCGGCGTTCGCCTCACAAGTGGAACCCGGCGACGTCATCGTCGCCGGGCGCAATTTCGGGTGTGGGTCGAGCCGGGAAACAGCCCCAGAAAACCTGAAGGCACTCGGCGTGGCGTGTGTCTGCGCCGAGTCTTTTGCCCGGATCTTCATGCGCAACGCAGTCGCCGTGGGCCTGCCGGTGCTCGTTTGTTCTGGCGTTCACGCGGCGTTCGAAAATGATGACGTTGGCGAAATAGATCTGGCATCGGGCCGTGTCAACAACACCGATAGTGGTGGCGAGCTCCAGGGCGATTCGCTGCCAGAGGAGATGCGGGCGATCCTCGCTGCCGGCGGGATCCTCGCCTTGCTCAAAAGCCAGAGTGGCGCCGGCTGAGCTTGCTCTTACAGCTCGCTTAGATGGAGACATGGTTGATCGTGAGCTCGCGACGAGGCGTGCGAGCACGAACCAAGCCACTACCGAGTCAGCGATCAGCACCGCTGCCATGACCGTGATCCATGTGCTGGCTTCGGGGCGATCTGTGACGAATGCCCCAGGGGTGTTGTCGCGACGAACATCAATACGACGATGGCGACAAGCCGGACGTAAGGACCCCCTCGAATCGATGCACCGGGTTGATTAGTGGAGCCGGCAGCCAAGGGGAGCCCATAGTGCCCTGATCTGTGCGCTCGGCGCAATCGCAGCGCGATCAACGCCAGGCCTGACGCCACGTTGTGTATGACACGACGTGGCTCGCGGCCGTCAAACCACAGCCAACAGAGGTGCTGGTCAGTTGGCGATCACTCGTGCACACGGCCTGAAACCAACCGTCTAGTCTGTGTTCCCAACGTCAGGATGGTCTATGAACAACGTGACCGCGATCGAGCAAGGTGTCGAGGCGTCGCTCGTCGATCTGCTCAACATTTTGGGCAGAACCGCCGACGCGATGGTCGCGATCGACGCCCAGCTGCGGATCATCGCCTGGAACGAAGCTGCGACCAAGCTGCTCGGCTACTCATCCGAAGATGCTCTGGGGAAACCGTGCCATGAGATTTTGCAGTGGCGGAACCGCTGCGGAGACACTCTCTGTGATGGGTCGTGTCGATCGGCGTCGGCCAGCGCACGCGACGAGATCATCGAGACCTGTGAGGTGCTCGGACGCTCGGCAACAAACCGAACGCTTTGGCTGACCGCATCCACGATCGTGCTCCCGCCCGAGTTGCAGCATCAGTGCCGGCTGGTGCACCTGATCAGAGAAGTAGCGCTTTCTCCTGCGTTGGAACAGGTTATTGTCGAGCGGTTGCAGGGCTGGAGCCCTGACACCGGCCAGGCCAACTCGCGCCTCGACGTGCTCACGCCGCGTGAACGTGAGGTGCTCGAGCTCTTGGCCGAGGGCCTCGATGGCCCTGGTATCGCGCAGCGACTGTTCGTTTCGCCGGCCACGGTGCGCAACCACATTCAACACATCCTCGCCAAGCTCGAGGTTCACAGCCGGGTCGAGGCCGTCGCGCTTGCCCTGCGAGGCGACTGAGAACGGTCGACTGGCAATCCGCCAACCGTGATCATGCCTCCGCTCTACGACGACAGCCGGGGCTGAACGCAGCGCCTTCCCTGTTAGCAGCCAGGCCGGTTGGCAACAGGGCGAGAACGCTTCGGGAACTTGGGTCTTTGCAGGTGGTCTAGGTTGGGCCGTCATCGTCGGCAGGAGGGGTCCACCATGAGTCAAGCGATTACGAAGCAGATGCGCGAACTGCGGATCAAGGTCGAATTGGGCGGAAGGGACGCCGGGTTGGATGTCGTGGGACGCGGTGACTGGGGTGAGTTTCGGCAGATGCTCGGGGGATCGCAGCGAGATCCGCTCGAGCACTGGGACACGCCGGACACGACCGGCACCGAGATCGGCATGTCAGGCGAGGTGACCGTGGCCGTCGGCGCCGACGGCCAACTTGTCAACCAGGCCCGGCATCGCCGGCCAGGTGATGCCCCTTCGACACACCTGCTCAAGATCGACGTCAGGCCGACGGTCGTCTTCGGAGTCGACCGCAACGTGCCGATAATTCGGTGGGTCGCCAACGTGAGCGTGTTCGAACTCACCAAGGCTGTCATGGTGATCGGCGCGGAATCAGGCGACGTTGAGGCGGAAAGGGCGTTGGCCGGCGATCGGCCGAGACACGTGTACGGGAACGACGAGAAGTACCGCGAGGCCTTGCCCGGCTTGCTGCACAAGACACCTCGCGAAGCCGTGGCCGCGGCGCTGCGCAAGATCTCGTCCGGTGGGCGGATCAATCTGCCGGTTTCGTCGGATACAGCGACCGGAGCGCCAACGGTCATCACGCACGAACTGGTGACAGCCCCGTCCGAATTGGGGCGCGGCCGCCCGAGTTGGTTGCTGCCCTTGCTCGGCATCGTCGGCATCGCGGTCGTCATCATCGCCCTCCTCACGTTGACCGGTGGCGGCGATTCCGAAGCGGAGCCCGCTGCGACTCCGGTACCGTCGATCACCCCAGCCCCCGTGCAGCCGGTCGCACCTTCCGTGGCGCCGCCGACACCCACGCCGAGTCTGGCAATCGCCGTGCCCGAACTGTCGATCGCCTCGACGACAACCTCGACGAGCACGACAACCACCGAACCGACGGTGATCGACTCCACCATCTTCGATATCCTCGACTCCAAGTGCTTCATCCCGGCGACCGGCGAACCAGGCGATAGTTGCCTGCTGCCGATCGACGTTGCCCGCTTTGGTTCTGATCCATCCAAGATCACGGTCGGCTTGGCCGACGGAGCCGTATTTGGACCCGGCGTCGTCGCCACGCTGTCGTTGTTTCTCAGCGGTGGCCCAGCCAATGATCTCCTCGTGGAGTGCACGACTTTGTCTGTCTGCCAGACATGGGCTGGTCCGAGCTTCTTCAACATCAAGACCGAGTGGTTTCCGATCGAGTTCGCCTCGATACCGGGCGAGAGCGGCTTCCTCGTTCAACTGCTCGAAGAGGTTGATGGAACCGCGGGTCTCGCCGTGCCCGCGGTTGAGATGTCCGACGGCACCATGATCCCTGCCGGCGAGTACAAGGTTGTTGAAGCCGCGATCTACGTCGATCAGGACGGTTCGCGAAGCAATACCCTTTTCGCAGGCGTTGGTACGGTCTGGTTCAAATAGTTACCGGTGCAAATCAGTTCGGCGACGCCGACGACCGGGGCCGACGCCGAGCCACTCGACGTGGTGATCGGCGGTGGACGGCGGTGATCGCCAGTGGCACCATCACCCCGGTGGTCTCGAGACCTGGTTGCGGTCGGTGGCGGCCAGCAGGGCGAACAAGGTCACGAACCCGACTGCACTAGCGCCGGCGAATGCCCATCTCGGGTCTGCATCAAAGACGGGGATCCACACCAGCGGACCGAGGGCGTGGCCCATGAAGCGGAACGCCAACACCGACGACAGCGCCCCGCCTCGATTTTTGGGCACGGCGACCGCCGCCAGGTGTTGCAGGTTGATCACGACGAAACCGATCAGGCCGGCGACAACCATCCAGGCACAGCCGAAAACGATCGACCGGGTGATCAGGCCGAGTGGAGCGCCAGCCAATATCACGCCGACCAGTGACATGACCGACGCTCGTCGCGTGCCCCATGCATCGAGCAGCCGACCAAATGTCGGCCCCATCGTCGCTGCCGCCACACCACCGAGCAGCAATGCGACGCCAGTCGCTGTCGAACCGATCGCCAGTTCATCGCGCAGGTACAACCCGACCACGACACCCAATCCGATCGGCCCAGCTGCGGCTGTAAACGAAGCCACCCACAGCATCGACATCCGTTTCGTGAGCAGCGGCCGAATCGGCGGGGCGGAGGTCGCCGACCTCGGTTCACCTGCCGGCGGACGGGTAGCCAGCAGCAGCGACACCACTCCGACGACGACAAATGCCAAGCGCCAATCGACGGTGGCCGCCAGCCCGCCGGCAAACGGTGCGAGTGCTCCACCGGCCGCTTGGAAACTGGAGTAGACACCGATCGCCCTGCCTAGGCGCTCGGGTGCCGTGACCTCGGTCAACCCGGCGATCAAGAGTGGCGTGATGAAGGCGTTTGCCGCACCCTGAAGAACTCGGGCTGCCAAAAACAGCCCGAGGCTGGGGGCCAGGACGCACAAGAACGAGGCGGCGGCATAGATCACGAACGTCCACTGCGTCACTCGCCGTCGCCCGAACCGCTCGCCGATCGTGCCAGACACCGTAAGCAACAATGCCAACGGAAGCATGTAGCCGCTGAACGCCCAATTGACGGCCTGTGTAGAGGCGCCGAAACTGTCGCGGAGCTCGGGGTAGATCGAGATCACGACCAATGTGCCGAACGGCCCGAGGAATCCACCGAGGTACAACGGCAAGGTTGCGGCCGTCAATACCTTGCCGTGGGTGACTGGTTGGGACTCATCATTTTCTGGCAGAGTCATGATCGTGGCAGAGATACCGGTTCGAGGCCCGATCGAAGTCAGTGCTTGGCAGGGTCGGTGGTGATGCGCTGGATCGCCTTGCTTCGCGGTGTAAATGTCGGCGGTGCCAACAAGTTGCCGATGGCCGACCTGCGTTCGACGATCGAATCGCTCGGTTTCGCCAACGTGGCGACCTACATCCAGAGCGGCAATGTGGTGTTTGATGCGGTGGCCGATCTAGACGAGCGGGCGATGGTCGACATGATCGCGCAAGCGATGACCTACCGGCATCAGCTGCGGGTGTCGGTAGTGCTGCGAACTGTTGAGGAGTTCGACCGGATCGCCGAGGCCCACCCCGAAGCGACCTCAGGGCTCGATCCCAAGCTGTTGCACATCATGTTCCTCGATCGAGTGCCGTCGATTGCGGCCGTCGAAACGGTCGATAGGCAGCTGTACGAGCCTGACGGCTGGAGCCTGGATGGACGCCAGATCTATGTGTGCTACCCCAACGGTTCTGGTCGCTCGAAGCTGACGATCGATGTGTTCGAGCGGGCCTTCGGCGTGACCGCCACGGCACGTAATTTAAACACGGTTCGCAAGCTGGTCGAACTAGCCAACAGCGCATGATGGGGTGATCGTCGGGGTTGTGGTTGTCAGAACTGGCCGTGGCGTCCCTCGCCGTCCGCGAATCGGGTGGCGCCTGCCAGTGTTTCGCCTGACTTGATAACGCTCAGGCCGAGTTGCGTCTCGTTCGCCATCGCCTCAGCCATCGAGAGGTCCCATTGCTCGTAGCTGGACTGCCGATCCGACCGCATGCAGCGTTGCGGGAAGCTTGCCAACTTGCGGGCGAGTTCGAGCGCCCCAGCCAGGGCGTCGCCGGGCGGCGTAAGCCGGTTGGCGAGACCCATCGTGCGCGCCTCGTCGCCGCTGACGCCACGTCCGCTCAAGATCAGGTCGAGCGCATGACTGTGGCCGAGCATGCGCGACAGACGCACGGTGCCTCCGTCGATCAGCGGCACCCCCCACCGTCGGCAGAACACGCCGAACACCGCATTGTCAGCCGCCACCCGCAGGTCGCACAGCATCGCCAGTTCCAGCCCGCCCGCCACGGCGAACCCTTCGACGGCGGCGATTGTCGGCTTGCTGAACTTGATCCGGCTCGGCCCCATTGGGCCGTCGACCGACATGTCGTCCTCGATTCGGTTGCCGCGGCCGTCGGAGACGCCCTTCAGGTCGGCGCCGGCACAGAACGTGCCCTCGGCTCCGGTCAGTACAGCGACCGCCAAGTCGTCGTCGACCTCGAAACGCCGAAACGCGTCGGCCAACAGCAGCGCGGTTGGCCGATCGACCGCATTGCGAACCTCGGGGCGATCGATCGTGATCACGCACACCGGGCCGTCGACATCGAAGTGCACTGTTTCGCTCATGAGTCGACCGTAACCCTGGGCCTGGCCGCGAGGGAACACGTACGATGCGCGACTCCCGCGCTTCGCTGGTCAGATCTGACGTTGGCGGCCTTCCCAGTACGGTTGGCGCAGCACCCGCTTGAGCAGCTTGCCGGTCTCGGTGCGGGGGAACGTGTCCGTGAAGTCGAACGAGCGCGGCACCTTGTAGCCGGCCAACGAAGTACGGCAGTACTCGGCGAGTTCGGCGGCGAGCCCGTTGCTCGGCTGTATGTCGTCGGCGACCAGCACGGCTGCTTTCACCTGTTCACCGAACTCGTCGTCGGGGATCCCGAACACTGCCGCGTCGAGCACGGACGGATGACCCATCAGGTGGGCTTCGATCTCGACCGGATAGATGTTCACACCGCCGGAGATGATCATGTCGATTTTGCGATCGGAAAGAAACAGATACCCGTCGTCGTCGAGATAGCCGACATCGCCAACGGTGACGACCCCTGGGGCGACGTGTGCCTCGGCTGTCTTCAACTCGTCGTTGTGATACCGCATGTCCCCGCCGAGCCGGTTTCTCAAGTAGATAGTTCCAGTCTCGCCGGCCGTGACCTGGTTGCCGTCGTCGTCGATCACCAGGATCTCCGTGAAGGGTGAGGCCCTGCCAACGCTGCCCGGCTTGGCGAGTGACTCCTCGCTCGAGATCAACGTGCCGATTCCGGCATCCGAGGCCGCATAGGTCTCGTTCAATACCGGACCCCACCAGGCGATCATGTCGCGCTTTACCCGCGGGGGCACGGCGCCGCCGTGTGCCAGACCGTTTGCAGCGAAGCACCAGAGAACCGCTGCTTTACCTCGGCGGGCAGGCGCAACAGCCGAGTGAAATGGGTTGGCACAAAATATGCGTTCGTAATCGCTAGTTCATCGATGTCGCGCAACACCGCGGCCGGGTCGAATCGCCGTCGCAGCACGATCGAGCACCCCGCCGCGAACGGCACCAGCCCGAACAGGTAGGGGCCTCCGTGGAACATCGGCGCCGTGATCAGCGTGCGCCCGTTGGGGTCGATGCCGAACAGCGAGGTATAGCCATGCACTGCCAACTCGCCCAGTTTGATGTCGCCGCCGAGCGGCATCTGGGTTGAGCGGACGCCACGCGGTTGGCCCGTGGTGCCCGAGGTGTACATCATCACCGCACCGAGGTTCTGATGAGCGGGTTCGACCGGCGAGGCGTCGGCCAGCAGTTGTTCGTAGGCAGCACCATGGACCGGTGCTCGGGTTCCCAGCACGATCAGATCGATCGGTCGCTTGCACAGGGCGATAGCGGCGACGGCGAGTTGCAGATAGGAATCGTCGGCGACGAGCACGGTGGCACCGCTGTCGCCGAGGATGTGCGCCGCCTCGAGCGGAGTGAAGTGCCAGTTGATCGGCGGATACAGATAGCCGCCGTGCAACAGGGCGCTGGTCACCTCCAGGAACTCGCGACGGTTACCGCACAGCAGTGCGATCGTGGCACCGGCTGCGTGTCCGCGGGTTCGCAGCGCGTTGAGACAACGGTTCGCGCGCTCGTCGAAGGTGCGCCAGGTCACCGAGCCTCGATCATCGATGATCGCCGTTTGGTCGCCCTTTGAGGCCACGTGTGCTGCGTTGAGCCGAACCATTCGACCTCCCGAGCCAGAATCTAATCAGTAGCTTCAGGTGAGAAGAAAGGGGCGCTGTCTGTCAGCTCTGATCGCGGAGCATGCGGCGCAGGATCTTGCCGCTCGCCGACTTCGGAATCGCGTCGACGAACTCGACGATCCGAATCTTCTTGTAACTGGCGACGTGTTCGGCGACATAATCCTGAACGTCTTGGGCGGTGAGTCCAGACCCCGGCTTGGCGACGACGAATGCTTTTGGAAGCTCGCCCGCCTCCTGATCTGGGACACCGATCACGGCGACGTCGGCGATCTTCGGGTGGCTGATCAGCAATGCTTCGAGCTCGGCCGGCGGCACCTGGAAGCCCTTGTACTTGATCAGCTCCTTCAACCTGTCGACGATCGACACGTGATGAAACTCGTCGATCACGGCGATGTCGCCGGTGTGCAGCCACCCCTCGTTGTCGGTGGTGTTGCGGGTCGCCTCTTCGTTGTTCAGGTAGCCCTTCATCACCTGCGGTCCACGCACCCACAGCTCACCCTCTTCACCGACCCCCTTGTCGTCGCCGGTACCGGGATCGACCAGGCGGCACTCCGTATTGGGGACGGTGATGCCGGACGTTCCGGCGCGGAAGTCACCGGCGACGGTGCAGTGGCTGACCGGGCTGAGTTCGGTCATGCCGTAGCCCTGCACAACCTCGCAGCCGACCCGCGCCGCAGCTTCGGCTGCCAGCTCGGCTCCTAGCGGTGCAGCACCGGAGAACACCTGCTTCAGCGAGCTGAGATCGAATTGGTCGACGAGCGGATGCTTGGCCAGCGCCAGCACGATCGGTGGTACGGCGAAGAACCGGGTGACTTTGTGTTCCTGGACGATCGTCAGCGCCTGCTCGAGGTCGAAGCGCGACATCGTGATTACGGTTGCCCCGGATGCCAGGGAAAGGTTCATCAGTACCTGCATGCCGTAAATGTGGAAGAACGGCAAGAAACACAGGGTGACCTCGCCTTCATCGGCGAACTGTATGCAGGGTTCGGTCTGAGCGATGTTGGCGACGAGATTGTGGTGGGTCAGCATCACGCCCTTGGGTAGTCCGGTTGTTCCTGACGAGTAAGGCAGCACCACCACGTCGTTCATGGCGTCGACCGGCACTTGGCCGATCGGGTCGCCGAGCAGATCCATCGCGTTGCCGGTGCGCTCGTCGGCGTCGAGCGTAAACACCTCGCCGATTTCGGTCCCCTCGATCGCCTCGAGTGCGGTTTCGGCGAACATGCCGATCGTGACCAGCATCGAGGCGCCGGCGTCTTTGAGCTGAAAGCGAACTTCGTCGGCGCCATAGCTGGGGTTGATCGTAGTCACCGTGCCGCCGGCGACGGCTACGCCGTGGAATACGATTGCGTACTCGGGGATGTTCGGCGCCATCAGGCCCAGCGTGTCTCCTTTGCCAAAGCCTCTGGCGGCGAGCCCGCCGGCGAACCGTTGGATCAGCTGCTTGAGCTCGGCGAATGTGGTGATGCGCCCTGTCGAGCCGTCGATCACGGCGGCGCGATCGGGATACTTGTCGGCGAGTCGAAGCACGTACGCCGTTACCGGTTCAACGGGAATCTCGACATCGGCGATCGGACTGGTGTGGATGATCATCAAGCGAGACTAGGCCGGACCTGGCCGGACCTGGCCGGA